>CANJRZ010000408.1 GCA_947476735.1 Sphingomonadaceae bacterium | reverse complement strand
CTTGGCTTCGCGTCGGCGGGCTATCAGACCTACGCGATCGGCCCGTTCATCAATCCGCTGCAGGCGGCGTTCGGCTGGACCCGCGCCGAGATCACCTCGGGCATTACCATCGCCAATGTGAGCGCCGCGCTGCTTGCCACCTTCATCGGCCTGCTGGTCGATCGGGTCGGCCCCCGCATTGTCGGCCTGACCGGCGTGCCGCTGGTCGGCGCCGCCTTCGCGCTGCTCGCCACTGCCACCGGCAGCATGGCCAACTGGTGGGCGCTCTGGTGCCTGATCGCCTTCGCTGCTTTGTGGGTGCAGGGGACAATCTGGACGAGCGCGGTCGTCAGCCGCTTCGAGGCGTCGCGCGGCATGGCGATCGCGATCACCCTGACCGGCATGTCGGTCGCCGCCGCGGTACTGCCACCGCTCGCGACCTGGCTGATCGAAAGCTATGGCTGGCGCGGCGGATTCGTCGGCCTCAGCATCGTCTGGACGCTGGCGCTCTGGCCACTGCTCTTCCTGTTCTTCCGGGGCGCTCAGGAGGAGCATCGCCAGAAGCGAAGCGACGGGCCGGCCGCAGCACCCTTGCCGGGCCTGAGCCTCGCCAAAGGCTTTCGCCGCCCTGCCTTCTACAAGCTGATGTTCGTCGGCTGTCTCTTCTCCTTCTGCACCCTGTCGATGATGGTCCATATGGTGCCGATCATCATCGGCTTCGGTTCATCGCCGATGAAAGCAGCAAGCATCGCCTCGATCGCCGGCATCGCCTCGATCGCCGGACGGCTGGTGAGCGGCTGGCTGCTCGATCGCTTTCCCGCCCACATCGTCGGCGCCAGCACCTATGCGATGCCGATCGTCGGTGGCGCGCTGATGCTGATCGATGGAAGCTCTACCACCTACCAGGTCGTCGCGTGCATCTTGTTCGGTCTGACGATGGGATCGGAGACCGACGTCATCACCTATCTCGTTACCCGTCATTTTGGCCTTCGTGCCTTCGGTACGATCATGGGCGCGGTGTTCGGCGCGATCGCACTCGGCGCCGCGTTCGGACCGCTGTCGGCGGGCGCCGTGTTCGACCATTTCAACAGCTATGCGCCGTTCATCATGGGGATTATCGTGATGATGGCGATCAGTGCCCTGGTGTTGCTCACGCTCAAATGTCCGGACCATCCGGAAGCCTGAAGGGAGAACGAAATGACCACCCCCATTGTAGCGCAGAAGAGCCCCTACGCCACCGACGTCGAGGCGGGGAAAACCTATTATTGGTGCGCCTGTGGTCGCAGCGCCAAGCAGCCTTTCTGCGATGGCTCGCACAAGGACACCGGAATCGCGCCGACGCCTTACAAGGCCGAGGAGAGCAAGAAGGTCTATTTCTGCGGCTGCAAGGCCTCGGGCAAAGGCGTGATGTGCGACGGGACGCACAGTAAAATCTGATCCGTGACGCGGCTCGTCGCATCCGGTAGGATCGCCCTCGGCCGTTCAGGCGTTATCGCGGAATGCGGCTCCACGCCGCGCGATGGAGTGATGAGGCATGACCAATAGGGCGATCCTGCTGATTCCGGCGCTCTTGCTGCTGGCCGCCGCCGCGCAACCGGCGAACGAGACCAACCGCAGCACATCCAATGAGGCGGACGGGATGCGATCGGTCCGCGACAGCGCCGGGCGGATCGTCACCCAGCCTGCCAAGGATGTCGGTGCGGCGAAAACGAAAATCCCGCCGGCGCTCGCGGCAGCCGGCGCCGACCCCTACGGCATGAAGGGCCTTGCCACCTGCAAGCAGATTGCTGCCGCCTTCCACAGCATGACCGACGTGCTCGGCCCGGACTTTAAGGCCGGGGAAACAAAGAAGGAAAACAAGGCCGGCAAACTGGCCGAGGCAGGCGGGCAGACGGTGGTCAATTCGCTGATCCCGTTCCGCGGACTTGTCCGCGAGGTAACCGGCGCAGCACCCGCGCAACGCCGGCTCAACCGTTCGCTGGATGCCGGTTATGCTCGGCGGGGTTTCTTGCGCGGGCTTTATACTGGCCGCAAGTGCAAAAGCCCGGTGCTCTTTTAAGGTTTTAAATCTTATTCGCTGGTGAACCGCGCGTGGCGCGTTATCGTCTGCGTCCAATCATAAAGAGAGGATAGCCATGCTCGTGATGTTCGTCGGCAGCGACCGCGTCGAAACCGCGGTCAACGCTTCACAGGTGACCTTCATCTCGTCAGTTACCGACGGCACCCGAATTCGTTTCGGCGAGGGCCGCAGCGTGACGGTGACCGAGCCGATGGCGGAGGTTGTCGAGAAGCTCAACCAGGGGCTCCGGCCGCACGAATAGGGATTGCCCGTTCTGCATGCCAGCGAGGGTTGGCGCCAGAAGCGCCTCTGCGGGTAATAATATCATTTGCCTAGTGAACCAGTCTCCCATTCAGACCGTGGGTGTTCATTACCTTTATGAATGCGGATTGACTCGGATCTGACTCGGACCCGCCATCGCGGGGTCATCGCCATCGTCTAATGACCGGCAAAAGCTGGAGACCGACGATGCAACCGATCCGACGATGGGCTGCTCTGAGCCTTCTCGTACTGCATGTGCCGGCTGTCGCCGGACCCGACCCACTTCCGATCGAATCATGGACCATCCGCCCGGCCTGGCTTGGCATCGGGATAAAGCCCTTCAGAGTCGGGCGACTGATCACCGATACCGAAGCGGAGCACGACGCGGCCACGCGCACGCCCGCGCTGGGCACCGCTCCTGGGCCTGCCCGGCTGATCAGTTTCGCCGGCGCCAGTATCGAGGCGCCATCGACTAGCCTTGTGCTGCGCGATACGCCGCGCTTCAGCCGCCTGCCAGGCAAGCAGACCGAAGACTATGAAGCTGGAGTGCGGACCACGCTGGCGAACGGTACTGTCGCGCTGCAGGGCGGCATCTTCTACAACAAGTTTCGCAACCTCCAGACCAGCCTGCGTCAGGGGCCTGGCGCAATGACGGCGATCGCCGGCAAAGCAAAGAGCTATGGTGTCGAAGGACTGATGCGCTGGACACCCGACAAGCGGATCGCCCTGTTCGCGACATACGCTTATCGGGAAAGCCGGCTCAAGAACCGGATCCGAGACGGTCGGAAATTCCGGCTGTCGCCAGATCGGTCGGCGGCGATCGGGGCGGCTCTGCTGCTGCTGCCGCTCGCCGAGGGCCGGATCACCCTCACGCCCAGCCTGAGTTATGAAACGACGATGGGCCTGGGCATCGGCAGCACTGGCCGTGGCCCGGTCGCACTGGTCAATGCTCAACTCGGCTACAGCCTCGGCAGCGACATCGAGATCGATGCCGTCGCCGCCAATCTGCTCAACCGCCGCCACACCCGCCCGGCACTCGGTTCTGCGAGTCCGCTGATCGCCGCAGAGCCTCGCGTGTTGGGCGTCCGCGTCCGGCTGCGCTTCGGCGCAGGCGGTTGATCGGGAACTCCCGGCCCATTCGGCGCACTTGAGCGTCTGAGGAATGGCGCAGGAGTATTGTGATGGGTAGTGAACCGATAGGGCATGGAGGCGAACCGGGCCCGACTGGCAGGATCGAACGCGCATTGGTGAGCGGCGTGGAAATCCAGCGCCGCGTCCAGCAATTGATCGACGCCGATCCGGAGCTGAACAAATGCGAAAAGAAGATCAACGCGCCAATGCCGAAGCCTGCCACGAGCGACAGCCCCACCGGCTGCAACTGGCACATGCATTATCGCGGGCAATTCCCCGACTGCGAACAGCGCATCGACATGATCGTCGAGCTCGCCCAGCATGAGATGAACATCGGTGCGCCCGTGCCGGGCTTTTCGAACTGATCCGGATGGTCAGGCGCTCGCGCTGAGCTTCAGACCCGCGATGCAGGCTACAATGCCGAAGATCAGGGCGATGCGAAGCGGGGTGGTCGGTTCGGCGAACCAGATCATGCCGGCGACCACCGTGCCGATCGCGCCTATGCCGCCCCACACTGCATAAGCCGTTCCCATCGGAATCGACCGGCTGGAAATCTCCAGCAAGGTCATCGACAGGCCCACTGAGACGAGGAAGCCCATCGTCCAGGGGATGTTGCGGAAACCGTCAACGAAACGCAG
>CANJRZ010000407.1 GCA_947476735.1 Sphingomonadaceae bacterium | reverse complement strand
TGCGCTGATCAGCAGTGATGATCTGCAGGGGCTGGGCGTTGAAGGGCGCGGTCATTTGCGCTCTCCCAGTTCACGCGCAGCCGCCGTCACAGCGTTGTCGACGCCGCGGGCGCCCTGCTTGCGGGCGAGCTTGACGATCTCGGCGAGCGAGGAACTGACCCGGCTCAGCGCCGAGATTTCCCGGCTCAGGGCAAGTTCGGCGAACGCGATCTCGTCGACCGTAGCCTTCTCGGTGGGGATGACGCTGGCAGGTTCATCGCCGATCGCGGGGACGGAGATGTTGTCGGGGACTTCGGTCAGCCACAGGGACTTGCGAAGCTGTTTCAGGGGAGAATTAAACAAGATGGACTCCTATGTTCCGTCGTGGGGAACCAGGGTTCGTCTGAGTAACTACTGCCGGGCCCGACGCCGCCCTGGAGCACGCGGTCGAGGTATTTCCGTTGAGGGTGTTCTATTTCCTCGAAGGCCCGGCATGATCTTGTGAGGAACAGATCGGCGTCCGCCGTCGTCCTCTGCTGATCACCTACCGGCGCTGCGGAAATGCTGTCGGGATGCTGCCGAAATATTCATGCAGACCGGCCGCTGTGGCCGACGACCGCAGCTGGCTGAGGCGCTCGTAGATGGTCGAACGATGCAGGCCCGCATCGCGCGCAGCGGTGCTCACATTGTCGGCGGCCAGAACCCCGGCATAGCGCCTCAGCACCGGGGACAGGTTGAACAGGAAGCGTTGGACGTCGCGAACGAGGCCCGCCGCGGTCTCTGGCGGAAGGTTGTCGTTGGCAAAGAGCCCCGCGCTTTCGGGCAGGACCTCCGCGAGCGTCGGGGCATCCTCGTCATTGGCGCTGGCCGGAAGGTCGAGAGAGACCATGCTGCGTTCAGCCCGCAGCCGGCTGGTCGGCGCCATCAATGTGGCGACCCGGTGCGTCACCACGCGGTCAGCGAAAGTGTCGAAGCTGGCCCGCACCGGATCGAACTTCGTTTGCCGCTGCAGGAGGTCGAGCATCAGGTCCTGCTCGATATCGGACTTGTCCATGCCGGGAAGCCGGCCGCTGCGGGCGAGCCTGCTGGCCTGGTATCGGATGTTGCGTACTACTCGCGGGGAGAACCCGTCATAACGGTTCTGGAACTCCATGTTGTTTCGCCTTGCCCAGGTAGACGGGCACGACGGCCCGAACGCTGGTCACCGGCGAAAATTCGTTGGAGCCCTTGATTTTGGGGTGTTTCAGGCATGAAAAAGCCGCCGAACCTCGAGGGCTTCCGGCGGCTTGGCAGGCGAAAAAAATTGAGAAAAATATCAGTCGCCGTCAGCGAAATTTCGTTTTCGAGGCTCCTTGTTTGCCCTGTGTCAGGCCATCGGCGTTGGTGACGTAGCCAGCCTGGTAGGCTTGCGCCTTGGCCACGATCGGGTCGTCCTGAATGCCGAAGGCGCTCGTCAGCTTCTTAGACAACGATTGCTTCTGCTTCTGGATTTTTGCTGCTGCGGGGAAAGGTATTGAGCCACGCCCCATCGCGATCGCCTTAAGCATCGTCCACTGATCCGTCGGCTTGCCGTTCTTCGCGTTGGTCATGCCCAAGTGGGATGGCTCAAAGCGGCGGGTCTCCCCTCGAAATGTTACGTTGATCACCTCGTCGGAGATGAACGCGATTTTGACATCACCCCACCGGGCATCGGCTGGCATCTGCCATACCAAGCCAGCAGGAGTGGCCTGAAGCGTCTGGCTGACCTCCGTGACCAGCCGGTCGAGTATCTGAGTGATGGCCGGGGACGCCTGCGCGACATGGACGTCGTCGCAAAAGATCGCGTCATCGAAGGCCATGTGGGTCGTGCCGGTGCGGCCGAGGTAAGTCTTCTGATCCGAAGATAGGGTCTGGCTTGTCGGCACCAGCAGCAGGCGTGGACTGGCAAATTTCTCCAGAGCTTCCAGCGCGACGACACTTTTCTCAGGCTGACTCCCGCCCTGGAACAGCGCGAAGACCGGCACGCCCCTGCCAGCGGCAACCTGGCGGTCCCCAACATGGAAGACGCCATCGGTGCCAGCATTCTTGGTCGATACGGCTAGGTCGAGAGCCTTGCAGACCATCGCCGCGAACTTGCCTCGGTCGAGCTTGCTGATCGCCACGCACTGGGCCGTCAGATCAAGGCGTTTGCAGACTGCCGGCGTATCCTGACACTCCGCAACGAGACGCCCATCATCGAGTTCTACAACCCGGCGCGGGCAATTTGGGCCTGAGGGTGAAGGGCAACTGATCGACGATGCCGTTTTGCCCGCGGCTTTCAGGAGCGGCTTGATGAAGGGCCACTCCTTCTGATGACCGCCGCGCCAGTCCACCTCGGGCAACGAGGTGTCCGCAAGCTGATCAAGCGTTTCCCAGAAGTTCGTCAAGCGCATCACTGGATGGTCTCATCCCCGCCCTTGCAAAAGCCACGAGCGACGAGCCACCGCTCGATGACGTCGCTATCCTCGTTGCGATCATACCGGGCGATGTTTGGTGTGCGGACGGTTACCGACCGATCCTTCTTTGAGCCGGTGAACCAGACTCGGAAGACTACGCCCGAGAGCTTCCCCGGCGCCAGGCGATCCGACCACTTGTCGCCAAACGCACCGAACAGGTCATTTGCCTTGCGTATCTCCTTCTCTCCGAACGGCCCCGGCCAATAGCGCTGGATCTCGACCAGCAATATCCGGTCGATGCCATCGATGTCGTCACAGGCAAGCGCTGCGGGGCCGTCGTTCAGCAGCGGGTCAAAGCTGTACTTTGCCGCCGGCGGGAAATGATCGGGGTCATCGAACAGCAGGAACCCGATGGTGTGCAGATAGAGCTCGGTCTCGCCCTTGGTCGAGGTGTGGACGCCGATCTCGCCGGTCTGCTCATCATAGACCAGCACATCGTGCTGCTGCGGGCGATAGAACTCGGTCTCGGTTTCGCCGGTGTCCTGGTGGTTGCCTTCCCGCCGCATCGGCAGGCCGTGGCGCACCAGCATCCACACACGCTTGTCGCGCCTGAAGGTGAAGACACGGGTGCCGCGCCCTTTGCGCCGGCTACCAAACCAGTCATCGAAGCTGGCCTGTATCGCCAAGGTCTTTTCCTCGGTGACCTCCGGAAATTTCTTCGGTTCGTCTGCGCCGACGCCGAAATAGACGAACCGCTTCTGGTTGAACACGACGGCACGGGCATGCGTGTCCTTCAGCGCCTGCGGCTTGGCGAGCCATATCCGAACAGCGACATCGGCCGGTGTCAGCTTGTCGGCGGCGCCGAGGTCGATCTCCTGTGTCTTGGCGATCTCCAGCAGGTCCTCAATCGCGAAGTCCGTCGCCGACTCGTCGATGAAGTACAGGGCATCGATTAGATCGGGCGGGGTGTGGTCATTGGGCGTCATCAGGACGCTGCTGAGCTGCTCAAACGGAAACCCATCCGGGTGTCCCGACAGCGAAAGGCCCCGGCTGGGCAGGTAATCAGGCCAGAGATCGAAGAGAGCGACCAGGTTGTGGGCAGCAATATTCTTGAGCCGGTCCGGTTTTGTGAACACACGGGGGTTGAATGTAGGCACGGCAGGCTCCGAGAATCTTGGGGGGCGTCGTCGGGATCAAAGTTAGTGGATCGCGCGCCAGATTAAAGAGTGTAGTTTCGCTTTTTGTTCTCCCGACAGTTCGAGGAGCGCGCCGGTAGGTGACAGGACTAGCTGGAGCCCTGTCGCATGCCCGAATTTCTGCGCCTTCTGAACCAGCTCCGGGCCATGTCCCGGAGCAGCTGTTGCCACTGTCTTGTCGGTCTCAATCATACCGGCGACCCCGCAATGGTCGTCTGCGCGACCATTACGACAGCGAATCATCTGCCTGTCTCGCTGCTGCTGCTCCTGTCCACAGGTGCTGCTCATGGTTGATCCGGACGAGCGCGAAACCGCCGCCCTGAGCGCCGGGCTGAAGGCCATGGCCGAGATCATGGCGGAGATCGGCTGGGAGCGCCGGCTGTGCGACATAACTGGTCCCCAGGCTATGAACATGGCCCGGGCCGCGGTCGGGGCTTTCCTGAAGTCGATGCAGGACAGCACCCCAGAGGTGCCGTTCTGATGATCGGCCCTCTCGACTTCA
>CANJRZ010000406.1 GCA_947476735.1 Sphingomonadaceae bacterium | reverse complement strand
TCTCCGTAAGTTGAGTGTCGCAACCCAACCTTATCCGAAGATCTCCGATGGCCACCCGCGAAGCTGACCGGCCGCTACAGCGCTGTTGGATGGCGCGCGGCCGGTCAGCTTCGCTACCGTCGAGCTACACCACCAACCGGGACACGACCATGCGGATCAAGCTGCCCGAGGCGGAGACTGCCGCATTGTCGCGGATTCAGCGCAACCTTGACGATCTCGCCCGCCATGCGCGAACCTTCACCGCCGCAGCCGAAATGCTCTCTTTCGCCCGGCAGCGCGCGGAAGCTCACGAGGTGAAGTTCGATCGCGACAACTCCGCGCTTGGCCAGGAAAGGCGCAATCTGCTGTCAGAATGGCAAATGATCGCCGTCCGGGAGGGAGCAATGACGCTCTTTCATGTCGCCGCAGCGATGAGCGAGATCGCCCACGCTCTGCAGGGTTGCCCGACGATGTCAGCGTCGATCGATCAGGCGCGGATGGATCAGGCCGGCCAGAAATTTCGGCAGTCCTTCCCTGGTTTCAAACCGCTGGGCGGCGCGACCGACCAACCTCCGGCTCCCCCTCCCCCGCAACCTCGGTCGATCAGTTTCTCCCAGGCCTACACGGCCGATCATGTCCGGATTCACGCAGAGAAGAACAACGTCTTCCAAATCGGCGACAGCAGGAAATATATCGGGCGGGCACCAGGCAGCGACGACCCATTGTCTTACGCGCTCGACAGCGCATCGGTTTACGAACTGCGCGGCATCGTCACAACCTATCTGGCCGTATTTTCTGAAGTCGCGAGCCAGATCGCCCCCAAATGGCCTTCGGAGGTCGGCTGACAGCCCGCAGCTACAAGCGATCCGCCGGGCATGCTAGAGGCACCGCAACAGGGAGCTTTGGGCAGTGATCGACGAGAGCATCCGGCGATTGAATCTTGGCTGTGGATTCGACCTCAGGCCGGACTCCGTCAACGCCGACAATTTTCCGGAGTGCAACCCGGACCTTCTGCTCGACATCGAACAGCCCGACTGGCCATTCGACGACAACCGTTTCGACCATGTATTGATGAAACATGTGCTCGAACATGTCGGAAAGGATTTCGCGACCTTCACACGAGTCATGCAGAATCTGCATCGGATCGTCAGCCCGGGCGGCATCTTGGAAATTCACGTTCCCCATTATCGACACGAAACCTACTGGTCAGATCCCACCCATGTCCGTGCCTTCACCGCCCTCACCTTCCGGATGATGTCGAAGCGGCAGAATGACGAGTGGATCGCCAATCGCGCCAACTACACCATGCTCGCCTATGTCATGGGTGTCGATTTCGAGCTGAAATCGGCGGTTCAGGTTTATGACAACGCCTATGTGGCGATGATGAATGAGGGAAAACTGAGCAAGGACGAGGTCCGTCGCATGGCCGATCAGAATTGGGGCGTCGTGCGCGAGCTCAAATTCGAGCTGACCGTCGTCAAATAGCAGAACAACGCGATCAATCGGCGTTGTGAAGCGTCACCAGGTTAAGCTTCGCCAGTCGCGCGATCTGCTCGATCATCATGTCGCTATTCTTGCCCAGCCGGCGGGCGATCTCACCAATCGCAACTGGTTCATCGGCAGCTGCATCGAGAATTTCTCCGGCAAGCTCGGGCGGAAGCCTCCAAAAGCTGAGCATCGGCCGAGCGGTCAGTTCCGCATATTTCGCGCCATCCGCTCCTGTGTTCGTCCTGACGAGTGTCGCCGCGTTAACGGTCCGCGTGGCGTAGCTGGCGAATCGCCTGAAGGGATCATCATGCGCGAAATGGGCGCGTGGCGCCTGGGCGATCAGCGCGCGCTGAACATTACTCGCGGCTCTCGTCCGTCGTGCTGCCAGTTCTGCCCATAACTCGCGGTATTTCGGGTAGATGATTCGCCAATCGAAATCCTGCCGCGCGCGTTGCCGCCCGTTTTCGCCCATTTCGCGCCGCAGGTCGGGGCTGCGAACGAGCTGGACCAGGCGGGAGACAAGCTGCGCGCTGTCCATCGAAACCAGCGTGCTTGTGCGCGAAGAGTGAAAGTCATAGCTTTCCGTAATTTCGTAGAGTGCGGCAATCCTGACGCCAGGGCCAGCTACCGGCGCCCAGGTCGGGACACGAAAACCGTCGATGCCGTTGCGCACGGTGTCGCGATAGCCATTCCAGTCACTGACCACGACCGGCAATCCGGCCGCCATTGCCTCGAGCGGAGTGATGCCGAATGTCTCCTGCAGATTATCGGCCATAGACACGAAGATATCGGCTCCGGCAAAGGCCGCTGCGTAGACAGCTGCATCTTCGCCGTCGACATGGAGGAACCTGATATTCGGGCAGATAATCGCGGCATTCTCACGGAAATCATTCTTAATTGGTTTGTTGAAGAACTGGCCCGCGAGCAGCAGTGTGAGTTTCTGACCAGTGCGATCGGCGACATCGCGCAACGCTTCATACATTTGGAACGGATGGGCTTTGGCAGCGTAAGACAGGCGACCGGCAAAGAGCAGCACCACTTCATCGTCGCCGATCGCCAGACTCTGTCGTGCTTTAGACCGGTCAGACTCGGTCGACGACCAGTCATCGCAATGGATTCCAAGCGGAATTACCGGAAGTTGCGGACGAGGCGGCGGCACCAATGTTCCGGTACGCCACCGGAGATATTCGCCTGCCTCGTCGAGCGTCGAGGTTACCACCTGGATGGCAGCGGAAGAGGTGCAGATCAGGGCATCCCAGTCCATCACAGGCTCTGTCAACAACGAGCCAATCGCATCCAGCGTCCCCGAACTGAGGAGCGTGTGGGTAATGCCGCAGAGACTATAGCTCGAAAGGCCGGACCGAAGCCGGAGTCGTGCCCCGGGCCCCATCACCGGATCTGCGCGATAAAGGCAGCCGATCCGAACGAGCGGAGCGACATTGCCCTTCACCAGGCACTCGGTGACAGCCACCGGATCGAGGCTGCGCACCGCACCGGTGAACGTGTCCACAATCTCCTTGCTGTCGACATAGCCGACCAGGGGATCACCGCCCGCTTCTATCGCTGCTCTCAGGAAAGCGGCACCGGCGGCCCTCCGGCCCATGAGCTGGTTGCCATCGAGAACATAGGCATCTGGATGAAAATGGATCGCCGCCCGCATGCCCGCGACCTAGCATGTCCCGAAAGTGAGACAAGCCATTAGCCCACGGGGCGCGGCATGCTCAGGTAAGGGTAACGTAGATCTCCGCCTCAATCATCCACAGGCCCCCATTCTCGCGCCATTTGGCGCTATAATCGCCCGAAGCGACCAACTGGCCATCGGAAGCAGCGACGCATTGCCATTGGCCATGCTCCAGCGCGATCGGTTCGACTTCAGACACGACGATAGTCGCCGGCGTGCGTGTATAGATCGTGCGAACAGGTCCGGCGAAATCGCGCTTCCACGTCATCAGCTGCGCCTTGCGACCAGCGATGATGGCACTGTCTGTGCCGGTCATGAGGATCGCATCGCGCGCCAGCAACGCACCGATTGCATCGATATCACCTCCGGCAAGCGCCCGATTGAAGGCAGCGCGGCGCAGGCGGATGGCAAGATCGGCGGGAGCAGTCATTTAGCCTACCTTAAGAGCAAGATAGCCCGAAGGAGAATAGCCGTTGGATTTGACACCTTCCCCCAGCGCCGTTCAACCTCCAAAGTGACGGCGGCTGCAGGAGAGGATGCCATGGAAACCAGGCCGTCGATGTGCCGGAGCTGCAACGGCTATTGCCCGATCGACGTGACGATCGACGAGGGCAAGGTCGTCGAGGTCAGGGGCAATTTCCGGGCACCCGTCTATCATGGCTTTATCTGCCCCAAGGGGCGCTCGCTCACCCAGCTCCACAACAATCCCGACCGCCTGCTCCACAGCCTCAAAAAGATGCCCGACGGATCGTTCGAGCCGATCTCGACAGAACGGCTCGTCGCCGAGGTCAGCGACCGTGTCGGCGCCATGATCCGCGATTTCGGGCCGCGCTCGATCGCCACATATCTCGGCGGCGGCGTGGTCGACCAGCCGGCAGCGACGACCTTCATGCGGAGTTTCACCAAAGCGATCGGTTCGCCCAATTTCTACACCGCCTCGACCATCGA
>CANJRZ010000405.1 GCA_947476735.1 Sphingomonadaceae bacterium | reverse complement strand
CTGGCGGGCGTGGCGAAATTGGTAGACGCACCGGACTTAAAATCCGTTGGCCCGCGAGGGCCGTGCCGGTTCAAGTCCGGCCGCCCGCACCATTGTAGCCGATCAGCGGACTGCCCGGGGGCTGTCCGCCGCCGGAGATCGGCGAGTGCAGTAAGCCGCCGCATCCGCACCGTCATCGGCCGGGATGGCGTGGGGCCGAAGCCTGGAGCCGGGTCTCAGTAATTCAGTTCGTCCACATGGTGCTTTCCGAGGAGAATTGGGCCGTTTCCGTAAAGCCCGCTTAGCGAGCGGCAGAGGAAACAGCTGACTTTCTCAGGTCACTTGCTGGCTTGGGTGCTCGTGTGATCACCCTTGGAAGAAGCCATCGGCCATGAAACTAACTGTGCGGTGCAACGTTGGGGCGTCAAAACAGGAGAACACCGATGAAGATCAAGATGGCGTGGTGTGCGCTTGCGGCGATGGTTGCCGCTCCGATGGTGGTACCGACGACAGCAGCCCATGCCGATTATTGGCGGAACGGCCATCACTATCGCGGTAGTTCCCATAATTACCGGCACAAATGCGGTGGCGGCAACGGCGCGGTCGGCACCGTTGCGGGTGGAGTCGGTGGCGCGGTGATCGGCAGTGCGCTGGGTGGCACGGCGGCCACGGTGCTCGGCGGTGTAGGCGGTGCGCTACTTGGCCGTCACCTCGACAAAAAGCATTCGCGTCACCGCAACGGCTGTTGATAACCGTCCGGCGTGGCGATCTTGAGCCCAGCCCGCTCTTTTGTGGGCGGTCTGGGCCGAAGTGCGTCCGGTTTGTTGTCCTGATCGGATATCCAAGCCGACAGTCGATTCGATCCGCCTCGCAATCGCCCTATGGCCGATCGCGCGGCACATCGAAGATCCAGTTATGGTCTTCTTCGACAAAGGATGCGACCGGCCGTCCCTCCTCGTCCCGCGACGGACGGAAGCGGAAACGCTCCACAATCAGGCTGCAGGTAAATCGGTCGAGCGCCCGATTGCCGCTCGATTCAGTTGCGCGGCACGCATCGACCGTGCCTTGAGCGGTGACATGATATTCCACGCCAACCCTGCGCGTCCCGGGCTCGACCAGCTCCGACGGAAGATCCCTGGCTCGAAGCTTGCCGGCGATCTGGCGCGGCGGCGTGCCGCCATCCCCTTCGCCTTCGCCATAGCCCCCGCTGCCGGGCCCGTTGCCTTCGCCGCCCGCGCCCTGTCCGGGTCCGCGCTGGTTCGACGCGCCCGACGCGGCGGCGGCACCCATGTTCGGGACCGGCGCGCCGACCACGGGTGGCGGCGGCAGGGCCATCTTGGGCTTGGGTGCGACCACCGGACTCGCTTTCTGCTGCAGATTCTTCGGCGAGGCGCGCCCTGCGGCCCTGGCCTTGTGCGGCGCGACCCTGGGGTGGATCGATGGCGGTGGCGAGGGCGCGCGCAGGGTGAGCAGCACCAGCGCTTCCTTGACATGCTTTTGGACATTGGCCGACAGCCCCATCATGAACATATACCCCATCAGGCTGACAATCGCCGCTGTTCCGGCGCCGGCGACCAGCCGATCTTGAGGGCTATGATTCCATGGAGACGCGGTATGCATGTCGTGATCAACGCTCGATTGCGCCGACCGGCCCCAAATGTCCGGTCGCGATGGTGAGTGAAGGCGGTCAGCCGGTCTGGGCGGTCGATGCCCAGGGTCTTGTCAAGACGTTCGGCGGCACTCAGGTCGTCAGGGGAATCGACCTGCGGGTTCGGACCGGCACCATCTTCGGCATTCTCGGACCCAACGGCGCCGGCAAGACCACACTGATACGCATGCTGCTCGGCATCGTCGATCCCGATGGCGGAAGCACACTGTTGCTCGGCCGCCCCGACCCGCTCAAACTGGCGCATCTGGTCGGCTATCTGCCCGAGGAGCGTGGCCTTTACCCGACGATGAATGCGGTTGAGGCGATCGCCTTCATGGGCGCGCTGCGCGGGCTGAAGCTGAGCGAGGCACGTCGCCGCAGCCGCAAGTTGATCGAGGCCCACGGCCTCGGCAACGCCGCCGACCGTCAGATCCGGTACCTGTCCAAGGGTATGGGTCAGTTGGTCCAACTGCTCGGCGCCATCGTGCATGAACCGCGCCTCCTCATCCTCGACGAGCCTTTTTCGGGGCTCGATGCACTCAACCAGCAGAAGCTGGAAGCGATCATCAGCGCTCAGGTCGAGGCCGGTGCCACCGTCCTTTTCTCGACCCATATCATCTCCCACGCCGAACGGATCTGCGAGGAGATCGCCATCATCTCGGCCGGGCGCTGCGTTTTTTCCGGAACGGTCGACGAGGCGCGCGGTCGCTTGCCCCCACAGGTCCGCCTGGAAACGCGCGCGAAGGACGGTGATTGGCGCCGGATCCTCCCCGCCGACACGCGGCGCGAGGGGCGCGAATGGCATTTCAGCCTGCCACAGGCAGGGATCGAGCCGCTGCTACGCGCGCTGATCGACGGCGAGGCTGGGATCGTCACCATGGCGATCGAGCGGCCGAGTTTGCACGATGCCTTCGTAGCGATCACAGGCGGGACGATCCCTGCGAGTGCGGCCGAGGGGGTCGAGCAATGAGGGAAGTGCTGCGGGCCACCGGCGTCATCGCCCGTCGGGACTTCACCGCTCTGGTCGGATCGAAAGCGTTTCTTCTCTTCCTTCTGGCGCCGCTGCTGCTCGTCGGCCTGATCGTCGGCGCGACCAGACTTCACGACCGCAGCGCTCAACCAGCTCCGGCGCCCAGGATCGGTTTGCTGCTACCCGCCGCCGACGCCGGTCGGATTGCGGACAAGCGCGACGAAGCACGCCGCCGCTACGGTATTGACGTTCTCCCCGAACTCGAGATCGCCGTTGCGGCACACGCGGACCGGCACTCTGCCTTCGCCGAGGAGGCTATCAGGCGATCCTGTCCGGCTCGATCGCCCGTCCGGAGCTGACCGGACCCGGCGACAATATCGAACTCTGGCGCGGACGGATCGCGCTGCTCATCGACCTCGCCCGCGAGTCCCCAGGCGCATCGGGGGAGCCGCTCAGCGTCCGCATCATCGCCATCCCGGCGGACACGGAGGATACGCTCGCCACGGCCGAAACGGCCGAGGTGGCGCAGATCGCGGTCTTCACCCTGAGCATATTGTTGTCGGGCATGATGCTGTCCAACCTTGTCGAGGAGAAGAGCGGCAAGATCCTGGAGATATTGGCGGCGAGCGTTCCGATCGACGCTATCTTCCTCGGCAAGCTGGTGGCGATGCTGGGCGTTGCGCTGGTCGCGGCGCTGCTGTGGGGAGGGGCGGGCGCGGCGCTCAAGCTACTCCTCCACATGCCCTTGCCCCCGCGCGCGGTTCCGGCAATGGGCTGGCCCGCCTTCCTGCTAATAGCCGGGCTTTATTTTGTCATGAGCTACAGTCTGCTCGGCTCGCTGATGCTGGGGGTCGGGAGCCTCGCAGGCACAGTGCGCGAGGTTCAGATGCTGTCCCTGCCGGTCACTTTCGCTCAGTTCATTCTGTTCATGCTCGCCCACAGCACGATCCACGCGCTCGGCCACGCGTCCGAGCTGGCGGCGGCGACCTTCCCGTTTAGCTCGCCCTTCGCGATGGTCGCACGGGCCGCCGAGCAGGCAGCGCTCTGGCCGCATCTCCTCGCCTTGTCCTGGCAGGCCCTTTGGGTCGCGATCACGGTGCGTGTCGCGGCGAAGCTGTTCCGTCGCAACGTGATACAGTCGCGGGGCCCGGTGGGTATCCGCTTCTGGCCTCGCCGCGGCCGCTAAGCTTCGCTGTCCACGCGTTCGACGTCGGACAGCATCGCGATCATCGGATGTGGGACAATTGATTGAGGGGCCGGTCTGTTTTCGGAGACTTCCGCAACGTACGCGGACGGCCGGTATTGGCCGCAAACCTGCCCCGAGTGCGACGCGCCATTTTCCTGGTGATCGACCCAATGGTTATCCGCCCTTCAATACCTATATACTGAGCGACTAATACCAAGTCCCTTGGACGCTGACTCAACGCGGGGGATTCCCAAAGCGGCCATGATCTGATTCAACATCGCAGGCTGTGGGAGGTATGCGATGGCATCAGCGGTT
>CANJRZ010000404.1 GCA_947476735.1 Sphingomonadaceae bacterium | reverse complement strand
TCCGGTTACGAAACCTGCAGCGGTGATTGTGGCCTCGGCTGGAGGCGGCTGGAAGATCCAGCTTGGCGCCTTCTCGACCCCCGATGGCGCAAAGAGTGCCTGGACATCACTGACGAGCAAGGCTCCAGCGCTCAAAGTCCTTAGCCCCTCCTATGGCGCGGCCGGCAATTTCACCCGGCTCCAGACCGGCCCGCTCGCCTCGCGGGCAGCCGCCAACCGGGCGTGCGGCGCGGTCAAAGCCGCGGGGTCTGCCTGCTTCCCAGTCGCACCCTAAGGCCGAGTTAACCCTATCTTGGTGATTGGACGGAATAATTCCGCCTCTTTACTATTGGATAGCGCGGCATGGCATTTTGGCAGCGGGTGGATTGGCCGGAGGCGATGGCAAGCCACTGGCGCCGGAGGCGGGTTTGCGAACTTGTCACTGGCGGTGGACCCCAAACAGCCGCTTTGCGCGACATTTCCGGCAGTGAAGCACGGCTCGACACCGCTCCACCCCCGCCCCTCGGCAGCGAAGTAGAGCTGCATCACCCCTATGCCGGATCCATTACCGGCCAGGTCAGCGATATTTATGATGGCGGCATCCGAATCAGCTTCGACCGACGCGAAGGCGCCGTCGCCTTCGCGCTGGGCGCCATCGCAGCAGACATGACTTTAGACTGATTCGGCCTGCCTGCGTCGCTCAACCGGGGAAGGCGCTTCAGGGCCAAACCCACCGGAATGAACTACGCCCAGCGCACGGAAACTGACATCTGAACCATTGGTGGTGCCAGGAATGAAGTCCATATCCCGGAAATAGTCGCTCGAAACCTTGTGGCCGACCGACCAGTCGCGGACCGTGAGCCGCTCCTTGATCCGCCATTGGCCGTTTTCGCGGACGAGATGATCGACATAGCGCCCGCCGAGATGATGCACTTCCTCGCCCTCACCCGCATCCGGAAAGGCCATCGTCGCGATGAAATAGGTTTCAGCGCCGGCGGTATCGCCGTCGACCTTGACGAGGGTCTGGCCGAGATGGTGGCTCATCACGTCGCCGCGCTCCTGCCGTCCTTCCATCACCGAAACCGCGAATTCCTTACCATCTCCGAGATACATGCCGTGATCGTCCCAGCTCTCGCCCGAATAGACGCTGCCCATCCGCGGGCCATCGCCCCGATCGCAGCCATGGCAATATTCGTTGATCAGCTTGGTTATCCGATAATGCTCGAGCATCTCCTGCAATTCAGCGTCCACGACTCTCTCCTCGATGCTTTATGACCCGCAACTGTTTGGTGATGAGACGAGCCCTGTCAAATAGTCAAACGCCGTGAAGGAAGAGGCAAAGACTATCCGCATCTTTCCCACTTTGCCGGATCCGTCAGAGCATGGCAGGTTCGCGGCAAGGACAAGGGAGAGGCATGGCAATGAGCGGACAGTTGCTGGCGAAGATCGGATATGTTGCGCCGATGGTCCCATACCCCGTTTCCGCTGCTGCCGATCCGGAAACACGCGCGAACATGGT
Organism: Sphingomonadaceae bacterium; assembly: GCA_947476735.1. GTDB lineage: Bacteria > Pseudomonadota > Alphaproteobacteria > Sphingomonadales > Sphingomonadaceae > Rhizorhabdus. The sequence continues at coordinate 2,604 of CANJRZ010000404.1, read as the reverse complement.
CTGGGACTGGCGAGAAATGCCGATCCTCGACGGACGCTCGATACCTGGGGGAGCCACGCTGGAAAAACATGGCTTTGCGGTGGTTCCACACAAGTCTCGCATCGTCGATTTCAATGAGAACCGCGCCTGGACCACATCCTATGCCCGCGAGACAGAGCAACTCATCAAGCGTCTAACCGGCGCCACCCAAGTGATCATTCCTCAGATGCGTTACCGGCACGGCGGAGACGTTGCAGAAACCCCTGCCGTTCGCCTGGGCAGCACGCGGATGACCGGAGGCGCCGGCACGGTGGATTTCTGTCACAACGACTTTACGGCGGCGAGCGTCGGTCGGCACATCGCCGAGATTGATCCCGCCCGTGCTGAGGATCGGCTCCGGAAGCGGTTCGCGGTATACAATACTTGGCGGCTGATCTCGGAGCCACCGCAGAGCAAGCCCCTCGCGATATGCGATCCGAACTCGGTGACAATCGCTGATCTCGTACCGGGCGACACCTATTATTACGACGAAATCTATCACCAGAATGCTCTGTTCCGGTATAATCCGAACCATCGCTGGTATTATTATCCAGAGCTGAAGATCGACGAAATATTGATCTGGGCAGGTTATGATTCCGACCCACGCTTCCCATCGATCGTGCCGCACTGCGCCTTCGAAAATCCCGACTGCAGGGATTCCGAAGCCTGCCGCGTCGATGTCGATACACGCGCTTATGCCTTTTTTGACGACTGATTCCTGACCGTCCTACCGGCGCTCAGGTGAGATCTTCATAGGGAACGAAGTCGGCAGGATGCCCGACATACTGGAAGTGATCATCGATCAGATAGTAGCGTGGCGGATTGTAAAGTCGCTCGACCGATCGGTCCTCACAAAACACACCCTCTCCCACCAGATCATTGCGAACGAAAAACGCATTGCTACCGGTGATATTCGTCCCGACCAGCGCATATTCCATCCGACGAGCAGTCTCAGCGATCGCCTTTAGGCTAGCGCCGAAATAGTCGGTGCCTTTCCAAAATTGCTGCGGGTTATAGACCTGCCGCTTTACGATATTTGACGGAAATTTCGCATTATATTCGATGCATATGACCTTGGGCCGGCCGCGCAGCGCTTCGAGCAGGTGAATATCATTGCCATCGATGTCGATCGACAAAAAGTCTATCTCCCGGCCGGCAGGCGTCAGCCTGTCCAGAATTTCATTGATAGTCTCGACTGTGGCCATTCCGATACAAAGCTTTAGCCTTCCGGGAATGATCGACCCGAACTTTTTCCGGATCGGCGCGAGTTGATCGTTGTTGCCTTCGATCCAGGCCCCGGTCCAACCCTTGTGGATCAGGTACAGTGAATTGCACTCAAGACCGTTCTGGACACCGATCTCGCAGAACCAGCCCTTCTCGATGCCCAGCCTGCGAAAAATCTCTTCTAAAATGCCGTCCTCTTCGGCCTGACTGTAGACCTTGAAACCGAAGGGCTCGAGACGGCGGGGATCACTAGCATATCCGGACAAAAGCTCCGCGATCTCCTTGCGTGCCGCATAACCATTGCCGCGCTGGGCGGAGGCCAGGTGCCTGTTGAGGAAGGACCTCAGATATTTTTCATCGATCATATCGAGCCTTTTCGGACATCCTCCAGGCCAGCAAGGCACCTGTTCACCTAAACCGCCCAATCTTTACGCGCATAGCCCTGCGCGTACAGCAGGGCGGTCAGGTCGTTATGATCGATCCGCGCATCGGCGGCTGCGGCCGTTTTGGGTTTAGCGTGGTAGGCAACGCCTAATCCCGCCGCTTCGATCATCGGAATGTCGTTGGCCCCATCGCCTACGGCGAGGCAATCTGACGGATCGAGGCCGTGCGCTACGGCCTCGGCGAGCAGGGTCTCCCGCTTGGCTGAAGCGCTGATAATCGGGCGAGCGACCGTACCGGCAAGCTTACCCCCGAATATCTCGAGCGTGTTGCTGAGTGCGCCGGAAAAGCCAATCTCGTTGGCGACACGATCGGCGAAAACGGTGAATCCGCCAGAGACAAGATAACAGTCCGCCCCGTTGGCGCGCATGGTGCGGACAAGTTCGCGCGCACCGCTCATAATCACGACGCGCTCCGCGTAGCAGCGGTCGATTACCGATGCGTCCAGCCCCTTCAGCAACGCGACACGGGCATCAAGCGCTCCCTCGAAATCAAGTTCGCCACGCATCGCCCTTTCGGTGATTTCGGCAATTTGCGCCTTGATGCCGGCATAATCCGCCAGCTCGTCGATGCATTCGATCGTGATCATGGTCGAATCCATATCGGCAACCATCATCTTCTTACGCCGGTCAGATTCGCCCTGGATGACGACATCTATACCGGCTAGCCCGCCCTCAAGCGCTGCACGTACGGCTACCTTGTTCCCGGTGAAACGAAGATCGCAGGCCGTACCGTGCTCGATCCAGTTGGAGCCAATGCCTGTGGCGCCAGCCGCAGCAAGCGCGTCAGTGGCAGAGGAAATATCCCCCGCATTCAGCCTCTCCGGTGCTATCAGCGTGGCGATGAACAAGCAGGTCTCCTCAGGTCAGATTCCGGTCGCGCTTATTGCGGGGCCAACCGCTAGCGGCAAGTCCGCATTAG
>CANJRZ010000403.1 GCA_947476735.1 Sphingomonadaceae bacterium | reverse complement strand
TCGGAACCGTCGTCACGGGCGAGATGGGCGCCGCCGTCGGAGGTGCCGACGATGATGCGGCTGTCGTGCATCGCCTCGCGCACCGCATCTGTCCACTCGGCGCTCTCAGTGCGCCAGCGGAAGGCGGTCGCGAAATCCTCCTCGTCGACGAGATCGAGGACGAAATCGCCGGGCGCCTTGCCTGCCGCCGCCGCCGCGTCCGCGACCGACAAGGTCTCCAGTCCCCGGTTCTTCTCGAGCGCCACTGCGTCGATGTAGAGCGCGTTCCACAAGGGCGGTGCGAGCGTCGAGCCCTTCGCCGGATCGCGGTTGTAGTTCTCGACCGCATGGCGCAGCTCGTCGCGGAGCGCGGGATCTGCCAGAGCGGCCTTGCGCTCGGCGGCTGGCATCGCCGTCCAGCGGTGCCAGCTCGGAACCCCGCGGTAATGGAAGTTGCTCTCGTTGAAGATCACCCCCCTGTCGAACGGGCGCGAGATCAGCAGCGAATAAACCGGGGCGCCAGCGGCGACCGCGCGGTTGAGGAACTCGACCGCAAGGGGCCAGGCCGCCGAGGGCGCGTCAGTCTTGTTGCGGCCACCGAGCCCCTGGATGATCACCGGCACGCCGGCCGCCTGGCCGATCGCGATCAGCAGCGCCTTGTCGTCCTCGGTGATCCCGCCCATCGCGCCATAGGGCAGGAAGGCGACCGAACCGCGGCCGAACTCGCCCACCACCTTCGCCAAGGCGAGGATTTCGCGCTCGTCGGCAAGCCGGGACGGGACGGGATTGTCATAGATGTCCAGCTGGGTCGGCGACGCAGAGGAGGACAGCCCCGCCGCGCCACGCTCCATCGCCGCGCGCAGTAGCACGGCCATCGCCGCGATCTCGGCATCGGTCGCGGTGCGCTTGATGGCGTCAGCGCCCATCACCCAGAGCCGCAGATTACTGTGACCGATATAGCAGGCGAAGTTGACCCCAAGGCGGCCGGCTCGCGTGTCGAGAAATTCCTCGAAGGTCTCGAACTCGTCCCAGCGGACCGCAGCGAGTGCGTCGGCAGCCATGTCCTCGACGCGGGCAAAGATCGCCTTGAGGACGTCGACATCCTCTTTTTTGCAGGGGGCGACCGAGAAACCGCAATTACCGGCGAGGACCGTCGTCACACCATGGAAGCAGGACATGGTCGCATAAGGGTCGAAGGTGATCTGCGGATCATAATGGGTGTGGCAATCGACGATGCCGGGCGCGACGATCAGGCCGGTGGCGTCGATTTCCTCCTTCGCGGGCTGCCCCGCGAGATGGGCGATCCGCGCCACCATGCCATCGCGGATGCCGACATCGGCCCGTCTGCGCGGCAGGCCGGTGCCGTCGATCACGGTGCCGTTGCGGATGATCAGGTCGTAGGGACGGTCGGCACTCATGGCACCATCTCGGCCGCCCATGCGACGAGGTCCGGCGCGAGCATCGACCATCGCGGGAAGCCGACCGGTCCGGATCGATCGGCCATGAAATCGACCCATTCGGTGTCGGGCCACGGCCCGTCGATGCACCGGACTTCGGGCAGCAGTTTCGCCAGCCCGTCGGAGATCGGCCGGGTATGGTTCATGTCGCTATGCCCGTTGTTGAAGATCAGGGTCGGGCAATCGAGGCTGCGCAGCTTCGCGTCGGACAGGTCGGGATCGGGGAAGAGATCGTCGTTGCGCGTACAATAGGCGCGCATCCAGCGCTCCATGGTGGCGATGAACGCCTTAGGATCCTGATCGAGAAAGCGCTGCCGGTTACCCGGGTTGCGCTCGAGCACCGTGGCCCATTCGGGCAGCGCAATCACCGCTTCCATGCCGCCGTTCCAGGCCGCGATGATCGACCCCGAGCAATAGAGCATGCCAAGGTTCATCAGGCCGTAGACCCCGCCGGAGATCCACCACAGACCCATGCCCGCGACCGACCCGGGGTGTCGCGAGGCCGCCAGCAGCGAAGTTCGCGCGCCGGCGCTGCCGCCGCAGTGAATAGTGCGACCCAGGCCGAGCTTCTCGGTCAGCGCGACCACGATATCGGCGTGCATCGCCGTCTCGGACACGCCCTTGAAGCAGACGTCGGACTCGCCGGAGTTGGGCTTGTCCCAGAGCAGCACCCGGTGGCCGGCCGCCGCGATTCCCGCCGCCAGCTCGCGCATCCCCGCGACATCGCGGCCGAGTCGGCCGCCTGGGGTGAGCGCGAAGCTCTTGCCCGGGCCGTCGCCGACCACCTCATAAGCGACTGATACGCCGTCGATCGTCATCACGGGCATGCGTGCCTCCGTCGCTGATCTTCTCCAAGCCGGGTCTTGGCATAGTTTGCCGGTCAGGCAAAGCGCGCGCCGACCTCCGTCATGAAGCGCTCCATGCCGCGGCGGATATCGTCATAGCCGACGCCGAGCGTGACCGAGCAGACGCAGATCTGGGAGAAGCCGGCCGCTTCCACCCGCTCGACCGCCTTGCAAAGCGTGTTGCCGTCGCCGACCACGGGAAGCTGCCCGCGGTGCTTGCGGTAGAATTCCGCCTGGCCGGCGCCCGGATCACCTTCGAAGGCAAAGAAGGCCAGGGTCGAGGCTTCGATCGAGGCGACGTCGCGCCCTTCGTCGGCGCAGGCCTGATGGAATGTGCGCATCACCTCCGGCAGCTCATTACCTTGCTGCTCGACGATCCAGTTGAAATCGGTCGTGTTCCACTCCTGCGCATAGCGCGCGGCCAGCTTCATGCCCTTCGGTTTGCGCGCGCCGATGAAGATCGGCAGCGGCGACTGGACGGGCTTGGGAAAGAGCGGCGCGTCGGTCACCTGATAATGTGCGCCGTTGAACGTGGTGCGCCGGTTCGCGAACAGGCTCTGGACGATCTGGATGCTCTCCTCCAACTGGCGAAACCGCTCGCCTGCGGACGGGAAACCATAGCCGTACGCGCTATGCTCCTGCTCATACCAGCCGACCCCGAGGCCGAGCGACAGGCGCCCGCCGCTGATCTGGTCGACCGTCGCGGCCATCTTTGCGAGAAGCGCCGGATTGCGGAAATTGTTGCAGATGACCGATGCGCCGACCCGCACGCGGGGGACGGTCGCCGCGACTGCCGCGAGGATGCTCCAGCCCTCCTGGACCGGACCGTCGATATCGCCCCCCATCGGCAGGAGATGATCGCCATAGAGAATGCGTTCGAAACCCACCGCCTCGGCCTGCCGGAACAGGCCGAGCGTTTCTTTCCAGCTCCATTCGGGAGAAAGAACAAAGGAAAAGCGCATGATCCTCTCCTTCTAGTCCGCTCGCTTGCTATCGATGGTCGGAAAAACAGTATGGGGAGATGATGCTGCACCATGGCGCTTGTCGATCAAAACTATCTTACTGGATCAATTCCCGATCAGATCCAATCTACGTGAATCATGGCGAAGGTCCGTTCCTGGCGCGACGTCATCGAGCGCAGCGCCGATAGGGACGGCCAGGGTGGTCGTCGTCCGATTGGCATCAACGGAAAGGCCGCTCGATTCAAACCCAAAAGGGTGCCGCCACGCAAGCCAGTGACCTACGCCACCCCCTCAAGCGCCTCGCTAACCTCCAGCCACTCGGCCTCGACCGCGTCCAGCTCACTCTGGACATCGGCGCGCAACTTCATCAGTTCGGTCATCGTCCGCTTCGCGTCGGCCGGGGTCGCGCTTTTCGGATCGAACATCGCGCGGTCAATCTCGCTGCGCCGGGCGGTCAAAGTGGCGATCCGCTCTTCCATCGTCCTGACCGTCTTGCGCAACGTCGCAGCCTGCTCCCGCACCTGAGCTGCAGCCTTCTTGTCCTTCTTGAAACTCTTTCCGCCGCCGCCCTCGCGCTTCGGCTGATTCTTGCCGAGGATCAGATCGGTATAATCCTCGAGACTGCCGGCGAACTCCTTCGCGGTGCCATCATCGACCAGCACCAGCCGGTCGGCCGCCATCTCGACCATGTGGCGATCATGGCTGACCACAACGACGCAGCCTTCATAGTCGTTGAGCGCCTGGACGAGCGCTTCGCGCGCGTCGACATCAAGATGGTTGGTCGGCTCGTCGAGGATCAGCATGTGCGGCGCTTCGCGGGTGATCAGCGCCAGCGCGAGGCGAGCGCGCTCGCCGCCCGAAAGCTTGCCAACTTTGGTCGTCGCCTTGTC
>CANJRZ010000402.1 GCA_947476735.1 Sphingomonadaceae bacterium | reverse complement strand
TCGCCCTGCTCGCTGCGCTGCGAGACCTTGGGGGAGACCACCACCCCGGCATAGCCGCTGTCAAGACCACTGCCCGGCGACAGGAACGGGTTCATATCATAGCCCAGCCGGACGTCGGTCTGGATCGAAAACTCGGCCGGCGCCGCAGCGAGCGGCGCGGCCGCCGCAATCGCTCCCAGCGCCACCGCCGCTCTCAGGCAGTTCTTCCATTCCCCAATCATGGCACCACCACCGTATCCCTGTGGATGGCATCCTCATATTTGTCTTCGGTGAGCAGGTCCGCTTTCGCCGGCCCCTTCCTCTTTATCTGATACGCCATGCAATCTCCGATTTAGTCGCTCGGTATATAGGTATTGAAGGGCGGATAACCATTGGGTCGATCACCAGGAAAACGGCGCGTCGCACTCGGGGCAGGTTTGCGGCCAATACCGGCCGTCCGCGTACGTTGCGGAAGTCTCCGAAAACAGACCGGCCCCTCAATCAATTGTCCCACATCCGATGATCGCGATGCAGTCCGCTGATCGGCTACAATGGTGCGGGCGGCCGGACTTGAACCGGCACGGCCCTCGCGGGCCAACGGATTTTAAGTCCGGTGCGTCTACCAATTTCGCCACGCCCGCCAGCGTCGCTGCGGTTGCATAAAGCGTGATCGGGTGAAGGGAAAGCGGGATCCCGGGTCACGTCCGGGATGACGATCTCTGTGCGGTGCACGCGCTCGCCACGAATTCGCGCTTCGCGGTAAGGACGAGGATTTTCGGGTCGGCCCCTCAGACGTTGAGGCGGATGCGCATTTCCTTGCCGAGCTTGAAATAGGGCACGCGCTTTGCCGAGACCGGTACTGTGTCACCGGTCCTGGGGTTCCGGCCAATGCGGGCGCCGCGGCTCCGGGTGGAAAAGGCACCGAAGCCACGCAGTTCGATTCGTCCGCCTTCGGCCAGCCGTCGCGAGATCGCATCGAACAGTGTCGACACGATCTTCTCCACCTCCCTGGGAGAGAGATCAGGATTGTCTTGCGCTACCAGCGACACCAGTTCGGATCGGATCACAACGCCACCCCCTTCGACATCATGGCCGCAGCAAGCAATGGCTTGCCGGCATGACGGGCCTCCGCCACCGACTGTGACCTCCCCGTGCCCCAGCCTGATCGTCTATGTAACGATAAAACCCCACTGGAATCAATAAAAGTTAAGGGCGGCCATCCGCCGCCGAAATCCTTCTATTCAGCCTTGCGACAGCGCGTGCGCCACAATAGACGCGAAAATCGCTGAGGATGGCCATGGCGGCATCCGCTTCGGAAGGATCATCGATGCTGCACCGTCTTGCCATTACGTCGATTGTTGCATGGTCGCTGGCGGCTCCGGCAATTGCCGCCCCGCTGCCGCGGCCTGCCGTATTCGGGATCTGCGCCGCCTGCCACAAGACCGACAAGGGCGCGCCCAACACGATCGGCCCCAATTTGTGGGGCATCGCCAATACCAAGGCGGGTGACGTTCCGGGCTTCGCTTTTTCTCCCGCGATGAAGAGCTCCAAGCTCAAGTGGACCAAGGCGAATCTGGTGGCCTTCATCCAGGAACCGCAGAAGACCGTGCCGGGTACCCGCATGCCGTTCGGTGGCCTGAAGAACCCTGAATCGGCCGCGGCGATCGCCGACTATATCCTGTCACTGAAGTAAGCCGATTCGCCCAGGCACACAGGGGTGCGTGGCATGCGCGATGCGCCGCCGCGGGGAGCAGCTACATGCCTTCGAACTGCTCGAAGAGGTGCATCGACGCCTTTTCCTTGAATCCCAGCAATTCGAGCATCAGCGGTGACAGTTCGTCGCGCAGTTCCGGGGAGATCATCGCCGCCCAGTCGGTTTGCGGGATGATGAACCAGTTGACGAAATAGAGCAGCAACGCCCGGCGGCGCTCGCCACTGGTGGTGTTGGCGCCGGTATGATGCCAGACGCGACCATCCATTACGACCACTGACCCTGCCTTGCAGAGGATCGGCACGGTGCCCGGATAGAGCCTGGTCGTGTCGGGGCCGCGATCGGACTTGTGCGAACCCGGCAGGAAATGAGTGGCACCGCGCTCAAGGGTAAAATCGTCGAGCGCCCAGATCAGGTTGAGCGCCAGCGGATAGACCGGCCATGGGCTGGGCACGTAGATCTGGTCGGAGTGAATGAACATCGCCTTTGAGCCCGGCGCTGTCACATTGGCGCCGAAGCTCGACAGGCGGTAGCGCGGCTTCAGCCAGGCCGAGGCGACCGCCGTGGAGAGCGGATGCTCGACCAGATCGCGGAAAGCCTTGTGACGGCAGACGATATCGAGCAGTCGCTCGTTACAGTCGTCCTGATCACGGAAGAGAACGCCCAAGGCGAGGTCTCGCTCAATCTCCTCGTCGAGCAGGGCTTGCAGCGTGGCGACCTGGCTGGCGTCGAGCACATTGTCGATGACGACGACACCGTCCTCCTGAAGGTGGTGGCGGACATCGTGGGCCGAATCGACATGCTTCAGTTCGAACCCCATCGCCACTCCCCCATGGAGAAAGGGCCCCGGCCTTTCGGTCGGGGCCCTTCATAACGCTCAGAGCCGATAAAGCTTGGCGGCGTTTTCGCCCAAGATCTTGCGCTTCGAGCTTTCGCGCAGCGTCTTCATATTCTCCTCCGCCGAGGCGAGCGGCGAGGGGTAGAGGCAGGTCGGGTGCGGATAGTCGGTCGAGAAGAGGATATTGTCCTCGCCGACCGCGTCGACGATCCCCTGCAGGTTGGCGCCGCCGCCACGTTCGAACCAGTAGGTCGCGTGCCAATGCTCCTTGAAATATTCGGAGGGCTTGCGCTTGAGCGCCTTGAACTGGGCCGGGGCGTTCTCCCACAGTTCATAGTCCATCGTCTCGTTCATGAACGGGATCCAGCCGATGCCGCTCTCAACCGAAACCATGCGCAGTTTCGGGAAGCGATCGAAGATGCCCGCGTAGACGGTGTTGATGAGGACACGGGCATTGCCGATGAACAGCATCGAGCCGCCGATCGCGGGCTTCACATAGACATCCTGCGACGGCCAGAAATACTGACCGAAGAAGTTCATCGCGGTGATGCTGGCGCCGATGTGGAAATGGACCGGCATGTTGAGGGATTCACAGGCTTCCCAGAAAGGGTCCCATTTCGGGCTGGCAAGATCGGGGCCACCCAGGTCCTGCGGGTCAGAGGTCATGTTGACGCCGCGCATCCCGGCCTTCTCCATGCGCTCAGCCTCGGCAACACAGAGATCGACGTCCCAGGCCGGCATGATCGGCATCGGCAGGAAACGCAGCTTCGACGAGGTCTGCAGTTCGACCGCGGCATCATTATAGATTTCGACGCACAGCCGCTTGAGGATCGGGTCCTTACCGGTGCCGAGATCCTGGCCGCCGAGGCCGACCGAATTGGGGAACAGCACCTGATGGTGGATGCCGCTCTCGTTGAGCACCTCGAGGCGCTTGTCGGTATTATAGGCGCCCTCGCACACCTGGTCGGTGCCCCACAGGGTCATCGATTCGTGGAACGGATATTTCTTGCCGTCGCGATCGATCACGCCGCCGCCGCGCTCAGGATAGAGGACCTCGCCGTCATTCACCCAATGGGGCACGCCGTCGACATTCTCGACGTGGAGGATGCGGTCCTTATATTTGGCGGGGGCCCGGCTGGTCCAAAGATCGGCCACCGGTGTGAGATGCGAGTCGGCATCTACGACTTTGAAGCCTGCAAAATTCATTATCAGTCTCCTCTAATGCGGGTGCTTCGACGTCTTGGCGCCTTGGCTCGCCCTGGCCCTCGTTCCCGAGGTTGTCATACAATATACAGGGTGGCGGGGATCGACGGTAGGAGATTCGCGCGACCCCGGCCATGGGCTCCCGTGGGCGACGATATGGGTGACGCCCCCCTTGGTGCGTGCTGACGTTCACGTTAACCTGGGTGGGACAGCAGGCATTAACCGGTTGAAGCGGAACCTCCCACACTCATCATGGGAGTGGGCTGCATTGCGTAAATTTATATCCATTGGCCGCGTCCTGCGGGGTGCCACACTCATTGATTACGGGCTTTCCGTCGCGATAGCCGTGGTCATAGCGGTCGCGGCCTGGGGCGGTGCCGGAAACGGCCCGGAACGACAGCCGT
>CANJRZ010000401.1 GCA_947476735.1 Sphingomonadaceae bacterium | reverse complement strand
TTCGCGGCGGGCGGCGTCGCTTTCGATATCCCGCAATTCGCGCTTCAGGCGGGTTGCGAAGTCGGCATAATCATTCTGCCAGTCGCGGCCGACCGCTGCCTGCAGATCCGGATTTCCGGTCGCAAGACGCCGTGCCGGAGCGCCCGGGGGCAGCGAATAGCGTTCGCCGATCCGGGGCAGGATGATCGATGAGGCGTCTTCGTCGGACTGTGCCAGGCGGCGCAGTTCCTCGACCGCGCCGGGCTCGCCATGCGACAGGAAGAGGCTCCCGGCAATTGGACGGCGCGCGGTGATCCAGGCGCGCAGGTCCGCCTGATCGGCGTGCGCCGAATAGCTTTCGATGCGTCCGATATGCGCGCGTACCGCCACGTCGCGGCCCGATATGCGGACCCGCCCGGCGCCGTCGAGAATCGTCCGGCCGAGCGATCCCGCCGCCTGGAAGCCGACGAACAATATCGTCGAGTCCCGGCGCCCCAGATTATGCTTGAGATGGTGGCGGATACGCCCCGCCTCACACATCCCCGACGCTGCCATGATGATCGCGCCCGACAGGCTGTTGAGCCGCATCGATTCCGCCGCACTCGCAACATAGTGGAAGGCGGAATGATGGAAAATCTCGCCCGACCCCATGTCCTCGAGCTCGCGCGCATGGCGGGCGAACACCTCGGTGGCGCGGGTCGCGAGCGGCGAATCGATGAACATCGGCGTGTACGGAATGCGTCCCTGGTTGATCAGCGTCGCCAGGTCGAGGAGCAGCTCCTGCGTGCGTTCGAGCGCAAAGACCGGGATGACTAGGTTGCCGCCGCGGGCGAGCGCGGCCTTGACCTCGGCCTCGAGCAGGGTCCGGCGCTGCTCGATGGTGACCGGGTCGCGGAGGCGATCGCCATAGGTGCTTTCGCAAATGACATGGTCGATCCCGGCGGGCGCCTGAGGATCGGCATGGAAGCTCTTGTTGGCGGGGCCGAGATCGCCGGAAAAGAGCAGTCCGACTCCGTCGACCTCGATCTCGACCGATGCCGAGCCGAGGATGTGGCCGGCGTTCCAGAAACGCGCGCGGAAGCCGGGCGCGGGTTCGAACCACTGGCACAGCGCCATGCCGCGCGCATTTTCATAGGCCGTGACCGCGTCCGCCTCGGTGTAGATCGGCTCGACCGGCGCCTCATCGGACCGGTCGGCACGCCGGTTGCGGCGTTCGGCTTCGCTTTCCTGGATCCGGCCGGCATCGGGCAGCATATGGTAGAGCAGATCGCGGGTGGCCGGCGTGCAATAGACCGGACCAGCATAGCCCTGTGCGACGAGCCGCGGCAAAAGGCCGCTATGATCGATATGGGCGTGGCTTAGCACCACCCCGGAGAGCTTTGCCGGATCGAAAGCGAAAGGCTCGCGGTTGAGTGTTTCCAGCGTGCGCGAGCCCTGGAACAGACCGCAGTCGATCAGCAGGCTGTGCCCCTGATGGCGCAGCTCCATGCAGGAGCCGGTGACGGTCCCGGCGGCGCCGTGGAAGGTGATCGTCGGATCGCTGCTCATTACGACAGTCGCCACTTCGCGTTGGTGTTATCGGGTCCGCCTAATGCCTGATCGGCCGGGGCGGAAGCGTCTTGCGTGTCGATCCGCATCAGGACAGCAGCAGATAGGGCAGCGCGCCGAGTGCGCCGAGCGCGCTCAGGACGAGCGGCAGGGCGGCCTTCCAGCCGGTTTTCCAGCCGGCCACGCTGATCGCCAGGACCGCCTTGAGCAGCGTATTGAGCAGCACCGGCAATGACAGGATCAGGCCGGCCAGCCAGGGCTCGAGCGTGCCGGTCGGCAGTCCGCTCATCGTGATGATCGCGGAATCCACATCGAGCATCCCGGTCAGCGCGAGCACCGTCGCAAGTCCGGCATCGCCGAACCTGTCGAGCACGAAACGCGCGACCAGCGATGCGAGCATGACCAGGGTGACGAGGACCAGTGCCGGTCTGACGTCGAGCGGATTCCGGACCGGGATCTCCGCATCCGGCGCTGCGGATTTGATCGCGCGGCGGAGAAACCATGCCATGCAGAGCAGGCTGATCAGCGTTGGCCCGCCGATGATGATGATCAGCGACGACAGCGCGAACGGCGCGAGCAATGCGGTCATCACCAGCACGCGCAGGAACATCACCGCCGATGCGGCGGCGATCCCGGCAATCAGCGGCGCGCTTTCCCCGGAACCGTCCCGCAGCCGGGTGGACAGCGCGGCGGTCACCGCGGTCGAGGAGATCATCGCACCCGCTGCCGCCGTCGCGATGATGCCGCGCGCGGCGCCGAGCCAGCGAGTCAGGAAATAGGCGGCGAATGAAAGGCCGGAAACGATCACGACCATCGTCCAGAGGTGGCGCGGATTCCACGCGTCGAGCGGCCCCATCGCCCGGTCGGGCAGCAGCGGCAGGATGGCGAGGCTGATCAGTGCGAAGCGCGCGATCGCGTGCAGCTCGGCCTCGGTCAGCCGGCTGATCCAGCCATGGAGCCTGGTGCGCAGCGACAGCAGCAGGGTGATCACCGCGGCGGCCGTCGATGCCAGTATCGGCTCGCCGCTGGTGGCCAGCATGCCGATGCACAGGGTGAGCAGCATGACGATCGCGCCGGTCGCGCTCACGCTGGCGCCGGGTACCAGCGATCGCCGATAGCCGATCAGCACCAGCGTCGCCGACGCGGCGAACAACAGGATGCCGGCCGCGACATGAACCCGTGCAGCCAGTTCGCCGGCGAGTGCCCCGCTCAGGCCCAGCAGCGCGTAGGTGCGGATGCCGGCGACGCGCGAACCGTCCGGGGCGTCGCGGTTCGTCCAGCCGCGTTCGATCCCGATCAGGAAACCGAGCGCGAGCGCGAGCGCCGGATATTCGAGTCCGTACAGGTTCAAGTGCCGGCCCCGGGCCGTGGGGGGAGACTCATTTGCAGAGGTTATTCTCCGCCCCGACCATCGCCGCCAGGAAACGGCATGGTTCGGCATAGGGATTGAACCAGGCATGGATCGTGCCGTTCTGGACCAGCACGTCGCCCGCGTTCAACGTCACCGTTTCCTCGTCGAGTTCGCAATCGACGCGACCCTCCATGACGATGATCAGGTCGGTCGACGCGGTGCGGTGCATGCCGGGCCGGTCGGCGGCAAGCGGCGCGGCGCTGCTGTCGGGATCATCGTCCGTGACGGCGCCATAGCTCGTCGAATGGGGCGGCAGATAAAGCTCTACCAGCCGGGCCCCGTGCAGCGGCGGGAAGAAGGCCGAATAGGCCGGCATGGCCCCGGAATCCGGATAGGCCAGCGGTGCATTGCTGCCCCAGATCTGGGCGACCTCCGATCCCGGCATGGCCGGACCGGTGATGCCCGATATGCGCTGATCGGATATCACCCGCGAAACCCCCGCGGCGTCATGTCCCGTCATCACCAGCCTGCGTGCGATGTTCGCCATTTGCCTCTCCCCTTGTAGCGGGATCGAGGCTAGCGATCCGTTCGGTAACCGGCCACCTAAATCAGGAGCAGAGCAGAGCCTTTTCGGCAGCCCTTCGGGCGATCCTTCCGAGGGCATCCTGGTCGATAAGGCTGTCACCTGAGGGGCTGATCGCCTGGATGCAGACATGGTCGGCGCCTGCGTCGAGATGCTGGCGAACCCGTTCAAGCACCGCGTCCTCGTCACCCCAGGCGACCATCGCGTCGAGCAGGCGGTTCGAATAGGGTGTCGTGAAATCCTCGTCGCCGAAGCCCAGCCGGCGCCAGTTGGACACATAATTGGGCAGTTGCAGATAATGCGCCATGACCTGCTGCGCGGTGGCGCGCGCTCTGGCGGGGTCGGTCGAGAGAATCACCTTCTGCTCGACGCAGAGCAGCTTGTCCGGCCCCATGATCGCGCGCGCCTGCGCCGTGTGCTCGGGGGTGACATTATAGGGGTGGGCGCCATCGGCATGGGACGCGGCGAGTTCGAGCATCCTCGGTCCCAGCGCTGCGATGACCGTCGGCGGATTTTCAGCAGGGGCGGGCGCCTGGTAGCTCCACTCCCGCATCGCGGTCAGATAGGCACGCATCGCTTCGATCGGTTTCTGGTAGCTGTGGCCCCGCCACTCGACGACCATGCCGTGCGAGACGCCAAGGCCGAGCAGGAACCGCCCGGGGGCCTGCTCGGCCAGGG
>CANJRZ010000400.1 GCA_947476735.1 Sphingomonadaceae bacterium | reverse complement strand
TTGCCCAGATTAGGAATTTGCCCCTGATTGATCTGGTGCGCGGTGGTGATGATCCGGCTTTGCGCGGCCTGCCTGAACACTTCGGTCAGCCGCACAACTGGCACGGTTCCAGAGCCAATGATGTCGGCCAACACCTGGCCTGGCCCGACTGACGGGAGCTGGTCGATGTCGCCAACGATTAGCAGTGCGGCGCTGTCAGGTATGGCATTGACCAGCGACTGCATCAGCATGACATCGACCATAGAGCTTTCGTCGACCACGAGCAGATCACATTCGAGGGGGTTCTCCTGATCCCGCTTGAACCCGAACCCCTTGGGATCAAATTCCAGCAGACGGTGTATGGTCTTGGCCTCCATACCGGTGGCTTCGGTCATCCGTTTGGCGGCTCGGCCTGTGGGCGCACACAGGAGCAACTGAACCCCCTTGGCCGCTAGGATCCGCAGGATGGCATTGACGATGGTCGTCTTGCCCACACCCGGCCCGCCAGTAATCACCGTCATCTTTGAGCGCAGGGCAAGGCCGATGGCTTCCCGCTGACTGGGGGCAAGCGTCAGTCCCGTGCGCTTTTCAATCCATGGCAGTGCCTTGTCAGGATCTATCGCTGGCCACGGTAACGTCCCTGTCAGCAGGGTTTTCAGCCGCTCTGCGATCTTTTTCTCGGCATGATAAAGGCCGCCGAGGAAGATGCATTCCCTCTCGCCTACTGTATCCGCAATCACCGTACCGCCCATCAATTCCAATTCCAGCGCGGTGGTGATTAAGGCACGATCGACTTCCAGCAGCTTTTCAGCGAGGTCTTTCAATTCGGCGACAGGCAGGCCGCAATGGCCCTGGCCCATGGCCTCTGTGAGCGCATAGGAAATCCCGGCGCAGAGCCGCACCATGGCGGTTTTCTCAATGCCCAGCTTCTCAGCGATGGTGTCAGCAGTCCGAAAGCCGATGCCGCGGATATCACGCGCCAGCCGGTAAGGGTTGTCGCTCATGATCTGAACGGCATCCACCCCATAGGTCTTGAAGATCCGCACGGCGCGGGCCGTGCCGACGGTATGGCTGTGCAGGAACACCATGATTTCACGGATCACCTTCTGATCCGCCCAAGCAGAAGTGATCTTCGCCGCGCGCAGGGGGCCGATGCCAGTCACTTCCCTGAGCCGCTCGGGATTGGCCTCGATGACGTCGAACACGTCTTTGCCGAACATCTGGACGAGCCGCTTGGCGTAGGTCGGGCCAATCCCGCGGATCATGCCCGATCCGAGATATTTCTCGATGCCCTCGACCGAGGAAGGCTCGGACGTTTTGAGGAACCGCGCCTTGAACTGCAGGCCATGATTGCGGTCATTGGTCCACTCGCCGGTGGCGGTGATCCACTCACCGGCCGAAATCATCGCGGCATGACCGATCGTCGTTACCAGATCGCGGTGGCCGCGCGCTTTAACACGCAGGACGCAGAAGCCACTTTCCTCACTGTGAAAGGTGACCCTTTCAACATTGCCGACAAGAACTTCAGAGGGTGATTGCGCAGGCTGGTTCATCGCAGGCGCCGGGGCTCTTCTACTTCCTCTGCATCCTCGGTCGAAGCATGCACCTCTTCACGAATAATCTTCTCGGTGATTTCGAGCAGGTGGGCGGTCAGCGCGTCGCTTAGTTCCTCAAATTCAGGCCAGAGCATTGTCTTCACGAAGGCCACTGGGGCTTTGATGATCACGGTCTGCCGGTGCATGCGCGGGTAGCGGAATGGCCGGAGCCCATATCTGCGGCACAAGGCAATGAAGAGCTGGCGCGACCATGGGTCTGGGATCGAGAACTTGAATTCCTCTGCCTTTTCGTTCTTACTGGCCGTCTCGAACTGGCCACGAATTCGGTCAGCTGCCGCTCCCGCTGCGGCCTTCTCACCCGCAGTTGTGGCGCCCGCATAGAGGGCTTCAATCTTGCGGAGTTTCTCGCGAAGGCGATCTTCTGAATTCATGGCGGATCAGTGCAATGCTGATCTGGGAAGGCCACCATCAGTCTGCATCTGGCGCCTTGCTCGGGCGCAGGACATCACCGCCTCATGGATTTCCGTCTCCATGATCCGGGTGAGTTCATGCACATGTTTGAAGGTGGTTTCCAACTGCGACCGGCTTTCGGCTTTGATATCACGTGCCACAAGATCTTCGATCCCTGCCATCATGGCGCGTAATTCTCCGAGCTGCCCAAGGGC
The DNA here is from genome assembly GCA_947476735.1 of Sphingomonadaceae bacterium. Taxonomy (GTDB): domain Bacteria; phylum Pseudomonadota; class Alphaproteobacteria; order Sphingomonadales; family Sphingomonadaceae; genus Rhizorhabdus. Next base: position 1,954 of record CANJRZ010000400.1, on the reverse strand, counting down.
CTGATGGGCGCGCGCAGGAAGATCGGCGCGATCCTGGCCGTTAAACATCCCCTCGACGAAGCCCTCGAGCTCTTGCCTGCGGACCTTGGCGAATGTGGCAAGGTTGGTGGCGGTTGGCTCTAGATTTAGACGCGCTAGCCGAAATGGCGCAGACCTGCGGTTATGCTTTGTCAGGTTATTCCAGAGACCGTTGATCAAAATGTCGACGAGCTCATTCAGGTCATCGATAGAATCGAATGGCGGCAACTCTCCGTCCCACAGCGCCTTTGCAACGGACAGGGGGGATATTCCTACAATGGGTGAAGCGATGCCGCCGAGAAAACGGGTGCGCACCTCATGATAGGGTACGGGACATGCATATCGCGTCAAAATAGCGCGAACGGTCTTTTCGGTCGGGGCTTTGAACTTGGGTGCCATGCCCAACCTATAGCAAAGGCGGGATCATGTGCCATGTCTCAGCGACATCATTGAAGGGAGAATACCGCGCCCGCTTGCTCCGTCCATAGCAGTTCCGCCGCCGCTGCCATGTCCTTGACCGAGACGACCGGTGCAACGCGTTCAATCAGCAGTTTCTCCAAAACTGCCGGCGCCAGATAGGCCAGTTTCAGCATGCGGCCGACATAGGCAGGCGTGACGTTTTCGGCTTCAGCGATGTCAGACATGGTGCCGACCGCGCCGCCCTCCAGCTTCCGCCGCCAGCTCCACGCCTTGGCGATCGCCTTCAGCACATGCGGGTCTACCCCGCCGTCGTTCGCTGGCATCATGTCCGCCGGCGGCAGGATCCTGGGCCGTCCGTTGCGTTTGCGGATGGCGAGCGGGATGAACACCCGCATGGTGGTCGGTGCGCTCATGCTGCCATCTCCTGTTTGGGGGTCACCATCTCGCGGATGACGGAGCCGAGTCCTTCGGTGCGCAGATCCACCGCCATGCCTTCCGAACTGACCGTGACCCGCTCGATCAGCAGCCGGGCGATGCGGGCCTGCTCGGCTGGGAACAGCGATTCCCAAAGTCCGTCGAACCCCGACAGCGCAGTGACGACATCACGCTCGTCGATGTCCGGGTCAGTCCGGCGCGCGGTTTCCACCGCCCGCGCTACAATCTCTGGCGTGCGCAGCAGCGACCGGATGTGCTGGATTACGGCATTCTCCACCATCCCGGCATTGAGCCGGACGAACCCGTCGGTGCCTTCGCCGGCGCGGTTCCGGATGGCATCCATCGAGGTGTAGTAGCGATAATGGCGGCTGCCCTTCTTGGTGGCGGTCGGCGTCATGGCGATGCCGGTGGCGGTGAATATCAGCCCCTTCAAAAGCGCCGGGGTCTGGGTGCGGGTGTTGGCCGCCCGGCTCCGCGGGCTTTCTTGCAATATGGAATGCACCTGATCCCAGAGCTCAAGCGAGATGATAGCCTGGTGCTCGCCGGGGTAGCTGGTGCCCTTGTGGACGGCCTCGCCGATATAGACCCGGTTACGGAACAGCTTGTAGAGAAAGCCCTTGTCGATCGGACGCCCACGCTTGTTGAGGGTGCTGCCTGCAACCAGTTCGCGGGTCAGCGTGGTGGCCGAGCCCAGTTCGACAAACCGCTGGAAGATGCGGCGCACCGAGGCGGCCTCGGCATCGTTGATCACCAGCTTGCGGCTCGCGACATCGTAGCCCATCGGGGTGTGACCACCCATCCACATGCCTTTGGCGCGGCTGGCAGCGAACTTGTCGCGGATGCGCTCGCCGGTGACCTCGCGCTCAAACTGGGCGAACGACAGCAGGATGTTGAGCGTCAGGCGGCCCATCGACGTGGTGGTGTTGAACGCCTGCGTCACCGACACGAACGTGACCCCGTGCCGGTCGAACACCTCGACCAGCTTGGCGAAGTCCATCAGCGAGCGCGACAGACGGTCGATCTTGTAGACGACGATCACATCGACCAGCCCGGCCTCGATATCCTCAATCAGGTTCTTCAG
>CANJRZ010000399.1 GCA_947476735.1 Sphingomonadaceae bacterium | reverse complement strand
CCACCGACCTGCCAGGTCAGCGGGCCGCTGCCGGTCGGCGACGACAGGCGCAATTCCTGCTGATAGGTGCGGTTCGAGGATTCGACGTCGACGCTCACCAGCGGAGCCGGCGTGAAGTCGGAGTCGAACGCCGAGCTGACCCGGATGAAGCGCGTCGCCGACAGGCTGGTCAGCGTTGCAAAGTCAAACTCATGCTCGATGGTCAGCGACGTGCCCCACGCGCGGATGCGCGCAAAGGACGGTGATGTGGTCCGGGTATCATAGTCGCCCGGACGGGTTGCGCCGGCGGTGCCGACGCTGCCGTCGAACAGCTGGAAACCGGCGGTGAAGCTGTCATTCTGCTTCTTGTAGTCGCCGGACCAGGTGATCTTGGTCGCGTCGGTCGGACGCCACACGGTCTTGGCGCGGGCGCCGACCATCCAGCCCAGCGCAAAGTCCTCGCCGGTGCGCAGATTCTTGCCCCAGCCCTTGTTCTGGTCGCGCGCGGTCAGCGCGATGTCGGCGCTCAGCTTCTCGGTGAGCGGCGTGGCGAGGTAGAACTGGCCACTGAAGGTCTTGTAATTGGCATAGCCGACATTGGCCTTGACGACGACCTCGTCACCCGGATCGCGGGTGATGATGTTGACCAGGCCACCCGAGCTGTTGCGACCGAACAGCGTGCCCTGCGGGCCCTTCAGCACTTCGATCCGCTCGATATTGTTGAACTCGGTGTTCACCTCGGCGAGGCCGCCGAGATAGACGCCGTCGACATAGAAGGCGTTCGCGCCCTCTTCGCCGATGCCGCCCGACGAGTTGCCGACGCCGCGGATGAAGAAGATCGTCGACGGGCCCGAACGGGTGATCTGCACCGAGGGCACGACCTGGTTGATCTGCAGCGTCGAGCTGACACCCGATTTGGAGAGTGCATTGGCGCTCACCGCGGTGACCGAGATCGGAACCCGCTGCATATTTTCCTTGCGGCGCTGCGCGGTGACGACGATTTCCTCGACGCCCGCTTCGCTTTCGGCTGCCGCCTGCGGCGCTGCCGTCTGCGCGATCGCCTGCGACGGCAGCGCGGCGATGCTGACGACAGAGATTGCCAGCGCGCCGCCAAGCGAGCGAGCCGATACCGAACCCATCAATTCCAGAATATTTTTCATGAAGCCCTCCCATGAAGCTTATCGATGCCATGCAGCCATTTCAGATGACAGCTGGTGCGCGGCTATTGCGCGTCTTGCGGCCCCTTGTCATAAATCAAGACAGAATGTCCAATATATTATGCTGTCACGAATCCGATGAAGGCTGTCAGGAAACCGATGGGTCGGGATGGACAGGGCGCGCGGATTGAAGGAAATGCGAATCATGCGATCGTCGATGGCGACACAGGTGAAATATCAGACCCCGCTCCGCCAGGCGCAGCGGGAGCTGACCCGCAGCCGGATCAAGGATGCGGCCCGCACCCTCTTCTATGAACATCATTTCGAAACCACGACGATGGACGAGATCGCGATGGCAGCCGGTCTGCGGCGCTCCACCGTCTACCTGCACTACAAGGACAAGGCCGAGATTCTCGCCGAAATCGTCGCCGACTATGTCCCCAAGGCGAAAGCCAAGCTGGCGACAATTCCCTCGGCCAATCCGACGCTCGACGAACTGCGCCACTGGCTCGACGCGAATTTCAAATTCGTCGCCGAGGAGCAGGTGCCCTTTGCCATCCTCATCGATCTGCGCGCCAATCGCGCCGATGCGATCGATCTCGATCAGCTGACGCTCGAACTGATGGCGGCGATCGGAGAGGTCGTTCCCGCCTTCCGCAAGGCGGTTGCCGACAATGCCGATCCGATGCTGCGCGCCCGCGCCCTGCAGCTCTATCTGCTGATGACATTCGCCTGTCGCCTGTATCTCGAAAGCCCCGAGGATCCCCTCAGCAAGGCCATGGTTGAGATAACGGCACAGGATTTCCACGCCTTCCTGTCGGCGCAGGACTGAGCGCTCAGCCGATCGAGCGCCCGCCGTCGATCACCAGTTCGGTGCCCGTGACATAGCGGCTGTCATCGCTCGCCAGCCACAATATGCCTTGCGCGATATCCCCGGCCTCGCCCTTGTGGCCGAGCGGGATTGCGCCGGCGACCGCGGCGTCCAGTGTCGCGGTGCGCGGGCGGCCGTTCGATCCGTCCTCGGTGGTGCCGAGCAGCGTGTCCCAGATCGCGGTTTCGACGATGCCGGGATGCACCGAATTGACCCTGATCCCGTCCTTCGCCGCGGCGCATTCGAGCGCGATCGACTTGGTGAAGAGCCGGACCGCGCCCTTGCTGGCATTATAGCCTGAGACATTGGCCGAAGCCTTGATCCCGGCGATCGAGGAGACGTTGATGATGCTGCCGCCCCCGCCCCCACCCCCGTCATGCGCGCGCATCAGCGGCAGTGCATGTTTGACCCCCAGGAAGACGCCGTCGACATTGATCGCCATCTGGCGCCGCCACAGCTCCAGGCTCATGTCGACCACTGCTCCCGAGTAACCGACGCCGGCATTGTTGACGAGAATGTCGAGCCGCCCAAAGCGGGCTTGAATCTCCGCCACCACCGCGCGCCACTGATCTTCCTCGGCGACATCATGCGCGAGGAAGCAGCCGCGCCCGCCCGTGCCCTCGATCTCCGCGATCAGCCCCGGGCCCTTGTCCGCCTGGATATCGGTCGCCATGACAATCGCGCCTTCGCGCGCCAGCAGCAGCGCGGTCGCCCGGCCGATCCCGCTCGCCGCCCCGGTGACGCAGGCGACTTTGTCCCGGAGCTTTCCGTTCATGTCGACGGCTCGAGAAAGTCGAGCATCGTGAACAATTCGGTCTCGCCGAGCCCCGCGTCGACCGCCTCCTGCCACACCACCATCGCGCGCAGGCCGAGGTCCATGCGCAGGTTGCTGCCCTCGGCGAGCTCCTTGGCCAGCATCAGATCCTTGATCACCAGGTAGAGCAGCGCCTCGGGCGCTTCGGTCGTCCGGTAGGATTTGCTGATATAGAGATTGGCGACATGCGCGACGATCGGGCTGCTCGCGGTGCCGGCCATCACCGCGTCGCGCAGCCGCTCCATCGGAATGCCGTTGCGCACGCCGAGCAGCAGCCCCTGCATCACCGACAGCAGGTTGGTCAGCGCGATCAGGTTGTTCGATATCTTCGCGACACTGCCGGTGCCGACCGCGCCGAGATGGAAGATCTTGCTGCCGACCGTCTCCAGCACCGGCCGGATGCGCGCCATCGCCGCGTCGGGCCCGCCGACCATCACCGAAAGCTGCCCCGCCTCGCGCGCCACCTTGCTGCCGCTGACCGGCGCATCGAGAAAGGCGATCCCCGCCGCCGCCGCCATCCCGGCGAGCTGCTGCATCGTGCGCGGCGTCAGCGTGCTGTGTTCGACATAGACCTGCGGCTTGCTGGTCGCCGCGCAAATCTCGGCCGCCACCGCCAGGCTCGCCGCCTCGCTCGCCAGGCAGACGAACACCATGTCGGCTTGCTCCGCCACCTCGCGCGCGCTCGCCGCGCGCGTCGCGAACGGCGCCATCGCTTCGGCGCGCAGGTCGTGGACGATGATCGGGAAACCGGCATCGGCGACCCGCTTCGCCATCGCGCCGCCCATCGCGCCCAGTCCGATCCAGCCGATTCTGTCTGTCATGTGCCGGCATCCTCTTCCTGTTGTCGTTTCAATCGATCCACCCGCCGTGCAACCGGCCGGTTATGGCCGGTGGAGGGGTAGGCGCCCTGATCTCGACATGTGCGCATACACCTCCCTTTTGTTGACGGCGGGACTATAGTCTATCAAATTGATGGTCAACGTGTCCGATAAATCTGGGGAAGAAGTCATGGCCGCCCGGTCGACCGCCGTTCAGAGCTTCCCGTCGCACGAGGCGCGCTTCCGCCTCGATGGCCGCACCATATTCCTGTCGGGCGCCGCCGGCCATCTCGGCCGGGCGATGGCGATCGGCTTCGCCCAGGCGGGCGCGCATGTCATCCTCAACGGCCGCACCGAGGCGACCCTGCGCGCCTTCGCCGACGAGCTCGGCGCGGCCGGCTTCGCGGCATCGGTCGCCGCCTTCGACGTCGGCGATCGCGCCCGCGCCGATGCCTTTCTGTCCGGTCTCGATCGGCTCGATGTGCTGGTCAACAACGCGATTGGCGGGCTGGGCGT
>CANJRZ010000398.1 GCA_947476735.1 Sphingomonadaceae bacterium | reverse complement strand
CGGACCCGTTCGATCAGCTTCAGATAACCGGCGACGTCATGGCTGCGGTTCATCGCCTTGAGGATGCGGTCCGATCCCGCCTGCACCGGCAGGTGGAGGAACGGCATCAGCTTGGCCACGTCGCCATGCGCGGCGATCAGGCTGTCACTCATGTCGTTGGGATGGCTGGTCGTGTAACGGATGCGCGCGAGGTCGGGCAATGCGTCAAGCGCGCGGATAAGTCCGTCGAGGCCCTGGCGTCGGCCCTTGTCATCCTCGCCTGCCCAGGCGTTCACATTCTGGCCGAGCAGTGTGATTTCGCGCGCGCCCGCATCGATCAGCGCCTGTGCCTCGGCGATGATCGCTCCCCATGGCCGGGAGATCTCGGCGCCGCGGGTATAGGGCACGACACAATAGGTGCAGAATTTGTCGCAGCCTTCCTGGACCGTCAGGAAGGCGGTCGGGCCGGGCTTGCGACGGCCGGGCAGGACGTCGAACTTCGACACGACAGGCATGTCGGTGTCGAGCGCGCGCTTGCCTGCGGCGGCATCGGCGACGAGTTGTGGCAGGTTATGGTAGGCCTGCGGCCCGACCACAATGTCCACCGCAGCGGCGCGGCGCGGAATTTCGGGGCCCTCAGCTTGGGCCACGCAACCCGCCACCGCGATCATCGGTCGCTCGGATGCTGCCTTTTTTGCCCGCTTAACGATGCGGCCGATATCCGAATAGACTTTCTCGGCGGCCTTCTCTCGTATGTGGCAGGTGTTGAGGACAACGAGATCGGCATCCTCAGGATTGTCGGTCGCGCGCATGCCGCCCGCCTCGAGCAGCTCCGCCATGCGGGTGCCGTCATACATGTTCATCTGGCAGCCGAACGACTTGACGTGGAAACTCTTGGGAGTGGAGCGCGACATGCGCGCGCCCATACCTCAAGCGTCGCTAACGCGCCAGCGCGGCGGCGATGGTGGCCTGGGCTTGGGCGGCGAGCGCCTTGCGGTCGTCGAGAGGCGGCAACGGTGGCAGGAATCGGATCGTGCAGACTAGTGCGCCGGGCCGCGCGAGAACCTTCATCGCGTTGGGCCCCAATGCCTCGTCACCGATCCAGCAGATTTCCGCGGCGGCAGGTCCATAGTCGATCGCGACCGGCTGGACGACGATCGCGGCCGGAGGCGGGGCGACCGAAGCGAACAATGCCGGGCGGAATGGCAGCAGGATCGAGCCGTCGCCCGTCGTTCCCTCCGGGAAGAGGGTAATCGGCACGTGACGGAGAAGGGCCGAGCCGAGTTGGTCGACCTGGCCATGGGCGGCCCGGCGGCTGTTTCGATCGATGAAAATCGTTCCGCCGATCCGCGCCAGCATGCCTACCAAGGGCCAGCCTATCACGTCATCCTTGGAAACGAACTGGCTATGGGTCGCCCCGCCCATCGCCAATATGTCGAGCCAGCTGATATGGTTGGAGACATAGAGCACGTCTCGGCCCACGGGGCTGCCTTCCACCCGTACCTCGAGTCCCAGCGCTTCGCCGAACCATTGCAGAAAGAAGCGAGGCCAGCCGATCCGGTGTCGCAGCGGCCATGTCAGTCCATAACCGGCAAGACAGAATGCGAGAATGGACAGGGCGAGGACGACGCGCGTGATAATCCGGGTACGCGCCATCGGCGTCCTACTTCTGGCGCGAGGCCGAAACGCCGTACAGTTCGAGGCGATGATCGACGAGCCGGAAGCCAAGCTTCTCTGCGATCCGACGCTGCAGATCCTCGAGCTCGCGATCGACGAACTCGATCACCTCGCCGGTTTCGACATTGATCAGATGATCATGGTGCGCTTCGGGAGCGGCCTCGTAGCGCGATCGGCCGTCACCGAAATCATGGCGCTCGAGGATCCCGGCATCTTCAAAAAGTCGGACGGTGCGGTAGACGGTGGCGATAGAAATGCCCGGGTCGATGGCCGATGCGCGCTGGTGGAGCAGCTCGACATCGGGATGGTCTTCGGCATCGGACAGCACCCGCGCAATCACCCGGCGTTGCTCGGTGATGCGCAGACCCTTTTCATGGCAAAGCTGTTCGATATCGATCTTAGCGGTCATCACCGGTTTGTAGCCGTATTGCTCGTCCGGACACAAGATCGGTGGGCCTGCAAAAAGCTCGGGGGGCGGTTTTCGTCGCCCCCCGGGATATTCAGGGTCAGCGTGTCCGGCGCTTGGTGCCGAGGCCGATCTTTTTGGCCAAAAAGCGGCGCTGCTCGGCATAATTGGGAGCGACCATCGGATAGTCGGCGGGAAGGTTCCACTTCGCCCGATATTGGTCCGGCGTCATTTGATAATGGGTCATAAGGTGCCGCTTGAGCATTTTCAGCTTCTTGCCGTCTTCGAGGCAGACAATGTAGTCCGGCTTGATTGAGGCACGGATGGAAACCGCCGGCTCTTGCTTCACTTCGGGTTCGACCAGATCGTCGCCGAGCGAGGACAGCGCATTGTGTACGTTCTGGATGAGCAGCGGCAGATCCGAAACTGCGACACTATTATTGCTGACGTGCGCAGAGACAATGTCCGCAGTCAATGCAATCAAAGTTTCGGAGAGGCCAATATTGTCTGACATAAAATAACCCTTACTCAGTGATATTTGAAAAATTACTGTTGAATGCGCCTATCAGCATTCGATTTCGGCGATGTGCGCTGATCCATGCAAGATTGCAACCCAATTCGCAGTTTATAGCTAGGTCAGCGTGACTCAAGTGAACAAGATAAGGTCAGAGCATCGTGGATATGGCCATCAATTCCTCTGTAATATCCTGGTCTGCGGCCAATGAGACTGAACCCCGCCTTCCTATACAGTTCAATCGCGGGATTATTGTAGCGTACTTCAAGGTGAAGCCTGAATCCATTTCGCTTGCATGCCATGATCCGCGACCGTTCGATTAGCGCCAGACCGACGCCTATCCGGCGGAAGGACGGCGAGACGGCAAGCAGCAGGAGTTCGGCCTCGTCGGCAACGATGCGGTTCAACGCAAAGCCCGCCGGTTTTTCATCGACCCAGGCCAGCGAAAGCCAGACGCCAGGTAGCGCGAGCATCGACAGCGTCTGCTGTTCGTTCCAAGCCTCGCCATAACCGGGATCGAACGCCTGATTCATGATCAACATCACGGCGTCGAGCCCGGCCACTCCGCTTTCCTCGATGTGGATCGTGGTCATGCGGCGGATACCTTGGCGTCGGCCCCGCGTCCGTAGATCGGTCTTGGCGCCAATTGGGTCAGTGCGATGGGTAGCAGCAAGGAGTCAGACGCTCTGGGCAGGCGATGATGTGCATGCCCGCTGCCGCGCGCGTCAACCAGCTGATCGGCGCCTGAACCGAATATTTCGGCGTCGGGCAGAGCGACCGCAGCAGCTCCGGGGATTAGCGATTGGAGCGAACCAATCGGGGCCAGCGGGCTGGTGGCATAGCGCTGGACGAACAGTTCGCCATGGCCACCGATCAGTGCAATGCCGATCATGGCTTCGGCAGAGCCGGCTGCCGCGGCCACGGCCGCCATCGACGAATAGCCATGCACGGGCACTCCCCAGCCAAGTCCGAGCGCGCGCGCAGCGGCCAGCCCGACGCGGATGCCGGTGAAACTGCCCGGGCCGCAATCGACCAGAATAGTATTGGCGCGCCCGCCATCGGGCAATGCCGCGATCATCGGCATCAAATGCTCGGCGTGGCCGCGGCCAACCACGTCATGGGTTTCGGCGATGACCGTCCGACCCTCGATAAGTGCCACCGAGCAGGCTGCAGTTGCGGTGTCGATTACCAGCGTTCGGAGCATCAGGTTATGGTCGTGAAATCCTCGAACGATGGTCGCGGCATGCGTTCGAAGATCGTGGCCGGGTCGCCATAGCCCAGCGTGCAGAGGAAGTTTGACGTGTAGCTGGTTCCCGCGAGAAAAACCTGATCGACTCCGTCATGGTCGAAGCCCGACATGGGCCCGGTATCGAGCCCGATCGCACGCGCGGCCATGATGAAATAGGCGCCCTGGAGCGTGCTGTTGCGGAATGCGGTGCTGTAGGCATAGGCCTCGTTCACCTCTTCCTTCGCGTTTACGAACCAGGACCGCAAATCGACAATCGGGAAGAGTCGGGCCGACTGGTCGTAGAATTTCAGGTCCATCGCGAGGATCGCGGTAACCGGTGCCTGGAGAATCTTCTGG
>CANJRZ010000397.1 GCA_947476735.1 Sphingomonadaceae bacterium | reverse complement strand
TGGTATCGCAGCTGGGCCGATGGCGAATGGACGAGTCCCGATCCCGTACCGATTTTCGATCTTTTCATGCGCAATCGTCATCCGCTCGGCGAGTTGGGCCGTGCGCAGGGGCCGATGCGCTTTTTCAACCTTATTTGGCACTTCCTGCGGCGCAACAACCGGGTTCAGGCAAGGCGGAACATCGCCTTCCATTATGATCTCGGAAATGATTTTTATGAGCTGTGGCTCGACCGGACGATGAGCTATTCATCGGCTCTGTTTGCCGATCCTGCCGATCGCACAGAGTCTCTCGAAAGCGCCCAGCACCGCAAGATGACCGCGCTTCTCAATCGGCTCGATCTCAAGCCTGGTTCGGCACTGCTCGAAATTGGTTGCGGTTGGGGTGGACTGGCCGAAGTCGCTGCCGCCGAATATGGTGCCGACGTCACCGGCATTACCTTGTCCGTCGAACAAAAGGCCTGGGCTGACGAACGAATGATCAAAGCGGGGCTCGCCGATAAGGCTCGCTTTGAGATCTGCGATTATCGCGATGTTCCTGGTCAATATGATGCGGTCGCCAGCGTCGAGATGGTCGAGGCTGTCGGCGAAGAATATTGGCCAGCCTATATGGAGGCGATCTCCCGCGCACTGAAGCCTGGTGGCCGGGCCGCGATCCAATATATCGAAATCGATGATGATGTGTTTGAAAGCTACCGGACCGACGCCGATTTCATCCAGACATATATTTTCCCGGGTGGGATGCTGATTTCGGAGAGCCGCTTTCGTGCCGCTGCAGAAAAAGCCGGGCTTCGATGGGAATCCGCGAGCCGCCATCGCTTCGCGCTACATTATGCGGAGACGCTGCGTCGGTGGCGTGAAACCTTCGACGAAGCGGTGGCTGAAGACCGCCTTCCCAAGGGTTTTGACACGGCCTTTGTCAAGCTGTGGCGTTTCTATCTGATGTATTGTGAAGGCGGCTTCGCTGGCGGCGGCATCGACGTTACTCAGGTCACGCTGGTCAAGCCCTGAGCGGTTTGCCGCTTACGAAAATATCCCTGGAACTTATGGCACTTCCGAAGTGACCGATGATTCTATCTCGTTCGAGATTGCTGCGGCAGCGCGCCGCCCGGACCACACGCAATCCGCCAAAGAAAGGCCGCTGACGTAGTTGTTGGAAGGTATGCCGAGAGCGGTCCGGCCTGCGGCGTACAATCCCCTGATGGGGACTCCATCGCGATCAACTACAGCACCTGTCCCTTCGGCTACCCGGAGGCCTCCCATACTAAGTGAGGTGATTGGGTTGGTCGGAACCTTGTGCTCGAGCGAAATAGCGAAATAGGGGCCGCCGTCGAATGCTCGTCGGCATTTGTCGCTTTTCCCTGCCGGATCGGGCAGGTCTGACCGGGCCGCTGCAGAATAGGCCTCAATGGCGGTCACCATCGGTTCGGCCGGCACGCCGAGCTTTTGGGCAAGCTCTGTGATCGATGGGGCCCGGACGGCGCTCTTTTTGGCTTGCTTCACGGGGAAGGTTTGGAAGCCGTACATCTCAGGTGATTGTGCTTCGGCCAATGCGCCGGCCCAGGTTTGCTGGTCAACGATAAGCCACGCCTTTCCGTTCGACTTTTCGTAAATGTCGCGCGTCATGTGTGCGCCATATTGCTCCTCGTTGGTGATGCGCGTGCCATCTTGGCCAATGATAATGCCCTTAGTCCACTCGAAGGGCGGATTGACAAAACGCCAGGCCGAAATCTTATCGAGATGCTCGGCAACACCTCCTGCGGAAACTCCGAGACGTATGCCGGCACCGTCGTCACCATGACTGCCTACCGGGAAGGTCTTGAGATAGGGCGCCGCATAGCGTGCCAAGATGGCCTTGTTGCGGATATAGCCGCCCGCCGCGAGGATCACACCGCCACGAGCCCAAACTCTCGATCTGCGCGCATCGCGATTCTCGATTCTCCTGAACCATTTTATGAAGGGGCGGGCGAATCCGAGTAATTGCCAGGGGATTTTGTTGGACTTCGATTCTGCCCAGCCGTGCCGCTGAGCAGCGCGACTGCCTGCCGGAATCGTAGCGAGTTCGACCCCTACGATGGCCCCTGCCGCATCCGCGATGAGGCGCTCGGCGCGGCACTGCAGCAGAACGCGGATGCGGGGATGTTCGGCGACTGCCTGCTTCATCGCAGCCATCATGTGCCAGCCCATATCTGCTCCTTCGGTGAAGCCGCCATGCGGTTTCTTCCCCGTTGGAAGCCTTGCCCCCGGAACAAGCGCCGGATCCTTGCAACGGTGGCCACGTTCGGCGGGCGGCTCGTTGCCCCGGTAGGCGGGTACGGTGCTGTTGTCGGAATAATAGAGATAGGTCCCGGGTGGTGGATAGGAGGTTTTACGGGGCGCTGCCGGCCCGCTGAAGTGGACGCCCTGGCGGCTCACAAATGCCAGCGTTTCAGAGCTTTCGTCACAGAATTTCCTTACGGTTGCCTCGGATACGACTCCGGCGACCTCACGGAGGAGGTAATCGGCCATCGCTCCGGGGCTGTCGGCGATGCCGCAATCCTGCTGAGCCGGAGTGCCTCCCCCTGCATATATGACGCCACCGCTCATCTCGCTCGATCCGCCGCCGCGGAAACGATCGATCAGCAGCACGTTCAAACCGCGATGGGCTGCTTCGAGTGCTGCACATGCTCCGGCGAGGCCGAAGCCGACGACGAGCACCTCGCATTCATCGTCCCACGCCGCGCCAGGACCGATGACCAGCTTGGGTCCCACCGCGCTCGCCAGGTCGTCCTTGAGCTCAAGAAAGGACTCGATCTCGTCTGCCATGGAATTCCACTCCCCGTTGCGCGCCGCCAAGCTAGGCGATCATGTCTCACAAGCCTTGTCCTCACGGAGCAGGACGCCTGCGTACAAGCCAGCCATGCTTGTACAGAATTGCATATTGGCTGCAGAAACCCAGCTGTGTGTTGGGAGGAGTTGATGACCGAAGCGATGCTTTTGACTCCACGTCCTGCGCACGTGCCGGAAACGCTGCTGTTTGATTTCGACATCAGTAACGATCCGCTGCTGCGGACGTATCTGCATCGTGGCCTGATTGATCTGTCGCACCGGACGCCCGAGATATTCTGGACGCCGCGCTATGGCGGGCATTGGGTAGTGCGCGCGCATGGGGCGATCTTCGGTTCGCTGTTGCGCTTTGTCACTCACGATACGGAATTCAGGGGCGTACGGTTGGGCAAGGGCGAACGCATGCACATTCTCCTTCCTGCCGGTAATCTCGATCCTCAGGTTTATGCAAATCCCGAACAGATTGAACTCGGTCGCGACGAACCCATCACCACTTTCGGAGTCGGTGTTCACCGCTGTCTGGGGTCGCATCTTGCGAGGCTCGAGCTGCGCACTCTGTTCGAGGAGATGCTTTCCGATTGGCCCGAGTTCGGGCTTGATCCGGCTGATCTGTCCGTGGAGAGTGCCGGCATAGTCTACAGCGTCGACCGTCTCCCGCTGGTCTGGACCCCAGTGTCCGCCAGCAGGAACCGGTAAGGGTGAAGAGGGCCATGCGCAGCGAACCACATCCCGTCAGCGGCTTCATCTATCGCGAGATCGATCGAGGCATCGTCCGCGTCGAGGACCAGGAGAATGGCCGGCATGGCCTGTTTCGGTCAGATGGAACCTGGATTGAAGGGGAGCTGACCTACGCCGATCCGTGCATGCTGGACTATATCGGTGCGACAGCGCAATTGCCGCCGGGCTGGGACGTTTATTGGCCGGTTCTTCCCGCGGAGATGGACCTTGATGATGCCCCTGCGGCCAGACCGGGGCTACAATATGAAGCGGCCAAGGCAGCGGCCCAGTCACCGCGGATTGTCGGTGGGTATGTTCCGGACCCCGGGAAGGAGACCCCTGACGGGCCGCGGTCGGCAGCCTTTGTCGACCAGGATTTTTTTCTCGCGAACGACCGCCGCCCAGATCTTGTGCCCAAGGTTTTCCACCTCAAGGCGCCAGCCAGGGGAGGGCCGCGCACGGTCGGTGTCGAACGCTATCTGAGCCGTAAATATCATGATCTAGAGGTCGAGCGACTGTGGAAGAAGACTTGGCAGATGGTTTGTCGTGAGGACGATGTCCCCGAGGTAGGCGATTATTTTGTATATGACGTAGCCGACTTGTCCTTCCTGATTGTCAGGAC
>CANJRZ010000396.1 GCA_947476735.1 Sphingomonadaceae bacterium | reverse complement strand
GCGGCAATGGATCGACGACCGGCTGTGGCTCGTCAGCAAGAAGCGGCCGATCCGCCCCGAGGATATCCTCATCCTCGTCCGCCGCCGCGCCGACCTCGCCTCGCTGATCGTGGCACGACTCCATGCCGAAGGCGTGCCGGTGGCCGGCGTCGACAGGCTGCGGCTGACCGCCCCGCTCGGGGTCAAGGATCTGCTCGCCGCGGTGCGCTTCGCCGTCCAGCGTGAGGATGATCTGAGCCTCGCCTCGCTGCTCGTCTCGCCGCTGTTCGGCTGGGGCCATGACCGGCTCCATGAGATCGGCTTCGGCCGCAAGGGAGCGCTGATCGACGCCGTCCGCGCGAAGGGCGACGCCGTGACGATCGCCGCGCTCGACGACATCCTGTCGCGCGCCGATTTCACCACCCCCTATCGCTTTCTCGAACATATGCTGACCGGCCCGCTCGATGGACGGCGCAAACTCCTGCGCCGACTCGGGGCCGAGGCGCGCGACCCGATCGAGGAGCTGCTCGGCGCCGCGCTGCAATTCGAGAGCAATGCCACCGCCAGCCTCCAGCGCTTCCTCGACTGGTTCGACCGAGGCGAGGTGGAGATCACCCGCGATCCTTCCGCCCCGCTCGATGCGGTGCGGGTGATGACGGTGCACGGCTCGAAAGGGCTCGAAGCACCGCTCGTGATCCTTGCCGACGCGACCGCTGATCCCGAACTCAGCCCGCTGCGCCGGCTCGACTGGGCGATTGCGGAGGGCGAGGCGCCGGTGCCGGTGCTGCGCCCGCGCAAGGCCGAGATGGTCGACGCGCTGCGCGCCGACTCCGAGGCGCTGCAAAAGCGCGAGCGCGAGGAGCATTGGCGGCTGCTCTATGTCGCGCTGACCCGCGCGCAGGAGTATCTGGTGATTGGCGGCACGCTCGGCGTCCGCGCACGCGGCGTACCGCCGGCATCGAGCTGGTATCAGGCGATCGACCAGGCGATGGCCGGGCTCGGCAGCGAGCCGGTCGACGATCCCCTGTGGACGAGCGCACGCCACTATCATGGCACGGTGAAACCCGGCGCGGCGGCGGCGTCCACCCGACCGCGCGGCTCGGTCCCGCTGCTGGCCGAGCCTGGCTGGCTGCGCGCGCCCGCACCCCGCGAGGAACGCCCGCCACGGCCACTGGCACCCTCCTCGCTCGGGCTAGACGATGTCGCCGATCCGCCCCTTTCGCCGGCGATGCGCGAGGCTGCGCGGCGCGGCACCCTGCTCCATGCCCTGTTCGAGCGGCTGCCGGGGATCGCGCCCGACCGACGGCTGGCCGCCGCCGAGCGGTGGCTGCTGCGATCGGCGGGGGTCGATGACGACGCCGTCGCCCGCGCGCTCGCCGAGGATGCCTGCCGGGTGATCGCCGATCCGCGCTTCACCGAAATCTTCGGCGCCGAGTCACTTGCCGAGGCGCCGATCGCGGCGGTCGTCGAGGGCGAGGTCATTGCCGGGACGGTCGACCGGCTTCTGGTCACCCCTGATCGCATCCTCGTCGTCGACTTCAAGACCGGCCGGCGCGTTCCCGCTGATCTGGCGGCCACGCCCGAGCACCATATCCGCCAGATGGCGGCCTATGCGGCAGCGCTCGCGATCATCTTTCCGTCGCGACCGATCGCGGCAGCCTTGCTCTACACATCGGGCCCGACCCTGATCGAGCTGCCCTCGGACTTGCTTGAGGCGCACAAGCCCCGCTTTAGGGGGGAGGAGCAAATGCAGCGCGCAGACCGTTGAGCCGGCGGATCGCGCAGCTTACATCTGGATCAACTTCAAGGAGTTTCCCATGCCCACCAAAGCGATCACCGATTCGTCCTTCAGCAGCGACGTCCTGAACAGCGACAAGCCCGTCCTCGTCGATTTCTGGGCCGAATGGTGCGGCCCGTGCAAGATGATCGGCCCGTCGCTCGAGGAGATTTCCGACGAGCTGGGCGAGCAGGTGACGATCGCCAAGATCAACATCGACGACAATCCCGAGGCGCCGAGCCGCTATGGTGTCCGCGGTATTCCGACCATGATCCTGTTCAAGAACGGCGAGGCCGTCGCAACCAAGGTTGGCGCGGCTCCCAAGAGCGCGCTCAAGGGATGGCTCGAAGGCGAGCTGTAAGCCTCAGCGCCCCTCCCCTGCAGGGGGGGCTGTTGCTCAATCGAACAGCACCTCGTGGGCCAGATCCCACAAATCCGGCGAACTCGCGGCAATCGCGCCCGTACCTGGCACATCGAGCCGATAGGGCGACCCGTCGTTGCGCGCGATCCGCCCGCCCGCTTCCTCGAGCATCAGCGCGCCGGGAGCATGGTCCCAGATATGGGTGCGCTCATAGAGGGCGATGTCGTTCTCGCCGAGGATCAGCCGCGGATATTGTTCGCCGGCACAGCGCGGAATGTTGACGATCTCGAGCTTGCCGACGGCGCGGCGGCGGACGTCCTCCTGACGATCGAGCGGCATGAAATAGGTGGCGATCGCCGCTTTTGGCAGCGCCGCGCCCGAGCCGCGCGCCATCACCCGCTCGCCGTCAATGAAGCAGCCGCCGCCGCGCACCGCATGGCTGATCCGGTTCTTAACCGGATCGAGGATCCAGCTCGCTTCTCGCGCGCCATCCACCGACAAACCGATCATGATCGCGAACGGCGTCTTGCCCTCGGTGAAATTATTGGTCCCGTCGAGGGGATCGATGATCCAGCAAACGCCCTCGCCGACCCGATCGACGATCGCGGGATCGACCGCCGCCGCCTCTTCGCCGATGATCCGCGCCTCGGGCAACAGGCGGGACAGCCGCTCGGTCAGCAGATCCTCGGACTCGCGGTCGACGATCGTGACGAAATCGCCGGGGGTCTTCTCGGAAAACTCGTGCGCCGCGAGCTTGCGGAAGCGCGGGAGCATGATGTCGCGCGCCACCAGCAGCATGAGGTCCAGGACCGGTTGGTAGAGCCGATGCATCAGGAGAGCGGGATCATCACGAACTCGGTATAGCCGCGCCGCGCCTTGAGCCGTTCATACCAGTCGGCGACATGCGGCCGCTCGGGACGCTCGATGTCGAGGGTGAACCAGGTGTGAGCATAGACCCCCATCGGAATGTCACCGATGCCGAAGTCATCGCCCGACAGCCATTTCTGCTTCGCCAGCGTCGAATCGAGGATGCCCATCATCTCGCCCGACTTCTGTGCTGACGCCGCCACCGCCGCCTCGTCGCGCTCACCGGGCTTGCGCCGCACGAGGTTGACGAAAGCGTCGCGCTGGGCATCGGCGTAACTGAACTGCCAGTCCATCCAGCGATCGGCCGAGGCGCGCTTCTCAAGGTCGGTCGGCCAGAGCTCGCCGGCGAACTGCGCCGCCATGTACCGCAGGATCGCGTTCGACTCCCACAGGACGAAGCCGTGATGCTCGATCGTCGGAATCAACTTGTTGGGGTTCTTCGCGATATAATCGTCGGTGAAGCCGAACGCGCCGCCTATGTCGCGCCGCTGGTAGAGGATGCCCGCCTCCTCGGCCAGCCAGACGACCTTCTTCACATTGTGCGAGTTCAGCCGGCCCCAGATGATCAGCATGATGCTCAGCTCCGATAGTCGGCGTTGATCGAGATGTAGCCATGGGTGAGGTCGCAGGTCCAGACCGTCGCGCGGCCGTTGCCCAGGCCGAGATCGACACCGATGTCGACCTCCTGCCCCCTGAGATGTGCGGCGACCGGCGCTTCGTCATAGCCCTCCACCGCAAGGCCGGCGCGCGCCACCTGGGTCGCGCCGAAGCGGATCGAGAGCTTGTCGCGTTCGGCCGGTTCGCCCGCCTTGCCGACCGCCATCACCACCCGGCCCCAATTGGCATCCTCGCCGGCGATCGCGGTCTTCACCAGCGGCGAATTGGCGATCGACATGGCGACACGGTGCGCACTGGCATCGCTCTCGGCGCCTTCGACAGTGATGCTGATGAACTTGGACGCGCCCTCGCCGTCACGGACAACGAGCTGGGCGAGCTGCAGGCAGATATCGCTGAGCGCCGCCTGGAACGCATCGGCCCCGGCATCGTTCATCGACTCCAGAACGCGATTGCCGGCCTTGCCGGTGGCGAAGGCGAGCACCGTGTCGCTGGTCGAGGTGTCGCCATCGACGGTGATGCTGGAGAAACTGGAGGCGTTCGCCGCGTTGAGCATCTCCTGGAGCAACCCCGGCG
>CANJRZ010000395.1 GCA_947476735.1 Sphingomonadaceae bacterium | reverse complement strand
GGTCTGCGCCAATGGCTATGGCAAGCGCAGTTCGGCCTATGAATATCGCCGCACCGGCCGCGGCGGCCAGGGCATCGGCAATATCGACAATCTCGAACGCAACGGCCCCGTGGTCGCCAGCTTCCCCGCCCATAATGGCGAGCAGCTGATGCTGGTGACCGACCAGGCCAAGCTGATCCGCATGCCGATCGACGGCACCCGGGTGATCGGCCGCAATTCGGCAGGCGTGCGGCTGTTCAACGTCGCGGACGACGAGCATGTCGTCGGCGCGGCGCGGATCGAGGAGAGCGAGGACGAAGCCGAGACGGGCGAAGACGACGGCGCTCTGCCCGACGACAGCGCCGGTGGCGGCGACCCCGCGGAGGGCGGCGAAGGCTCTGCAGAATAAGGCGGGATCGACCCCGCCTAATCGGCGGGCCGCGCCATCCGGTACACCGCGAAATAGGTGGCGTCGGTCACCAGCGTGACCGCAGCGATCAGCAGGCCGTTGATCGCAGCGGCCAGCCAGAAGGCGGTGTCGCCCGCCCATCCGTTGAGCGGGTTGTTCAGCAGGCCGCGCAGCAGACCGCCGAGCAGGAGCAGCGGCACCAGTGACCCCAGCACCACGGCGAAGCCCCGGAACCAGCGGGGGCGGATGGCGGCGAAGGATTGGCGCAGGGTGAGCGGGTCGTCGCTCATCATCGCGACATACCATGGAAATAGCGGCACCGAGACGAACAGCCAGAGCAGCTGCGCGCTCATCACGAAAAATGGCCGCCCGCTGCCGGCGATGTCCGCCGCCAGATGGCCGGCCATCATGAACAGCTTCTGATCGGTGAGCTGGATCGCGAGCATCGCGACGACACCAAGCAGGACCCGCCAGCTCAGCCGCCACAGGCGGCCACGATCCGTACCGAACCGCCACCAGCGGAAGGCCGGCACCATCACGCAGGCGATGCCGACCGTGGCGAGCGCGGTGAAGCTCCAGTGCCAGCCTGGCGACACCACAACCGATCGCATGATCCCGAGCCGCAGCAGCTCGATGGCGATCGGAATGGCAAAGATGTGCGGCAGCGCCCGGGCAAAGGCGCCCGTCCGGCCATAGACTGCAAGGATGTCCCGCCCGATCTCCACCTGCCCGATCCTAAGCAGCGGATCGCGGGCAGGCAATCGGCGGTTCAGTACGCCTTGAGGATCGTCTCGAGCTTTTCCATCGGGTGATTGACAAGGTCCTTGTCGACTTCGGCCACCAGTTTCGCCTCGATAGCCTTGTCATAGTGACGGCGCAGCTCGCCCAGCGCGCGCGGCGGCGCGACGACGATCAGCTCCGCGAAATGATGTGCATGGGCGCGTCGGGAGAGAAGCGCAGCCGTGTCGGCGGCAAAGCGATCCTCCTCCATCTGATGATAGTCGGTTTCCTCGATCGCGCTCCGGCGCGAACCGACCGACGCAAAGGAGCGCCCGGGCGCATCGGCCTTCAGGTCGTGATCCGCCAGATCGGCATGGCCGCGCTGATCCTCGACCACGAGATTGAGATGTTCGGCATCGCCCTCGTTGCGCAGGAACAGCGATTTGCGGCCATCCGCGACAAGGACGAGCGTATCGTGGGAAATGCGCATGACATAGCTCCATTCAGGGGTTTGAAGGGAGAACGCGCAGGGCAAGGATGCGGTTTCTTTTTTTCGTCACTCCAGCCCTTCGACGGCCTGCAAGGCAGGCGCTCGGGATGAACTTCAGCCAAAAGGCTGAAGGCCGGAGTCCATGCCTCACAAATGCTCGACGGCATCTGGGAAGGAAACAGACATGGATTCCTGCCTCCGCAGGAATGACGAACAGGAGCGAGAGGCTCAGCCGGCCCGCTTCGATTTCTTCGGTTTTTTGGCCGTCACATTGTAACCATATGGCTGTTCGGTCAGCCAAATAGTGTCGCCGACACCGACGCCGAGTTTCGCGAGCATTGCTTCGGGAAAGATCGCGACGAACTCGCCTTCATGTTCGATGAGTTGAAGCTTCTCGGCCCTACCGCAGCACTTCCGAACGCGCCTTTCCCTTCAATATCCCGGCCAGAGCTTCCGGATCAGCTGCCCCCGCCAGGGGCGACCGTGATAGTTGAAGAAGAACCAGCCGCAGATCGTCACGAAGTAGAGCACCACCGGCGCCAGCCAGTCGCGATTGGAGCGCATATGGCGATAGAGGGCGAGGTCGGCGGCGCGGCGGTCGCGCTCGGTGCCTCCGCCGTGGATGCCATAGGCATTGTCATGGGCGCGGCAGCCGGCGTTGCGGTTAAATTTCGAGCCGTCCATGAAGAAGCAATACTGGCGTTCCTTTTCGGTCATCATGCGAGTAAGCAGCGGCGATGCCGGCGTTCAAGCGCAAAATCTTTTATCTGAGTGGTTTCGATCCCCGGGGCGCGCGCTACTATCACCAGCTCCTCGCCGAACAGGCCGAGATATTCAACCGGACGGCGGGCACCGACATCAGCGTGGGCAAGCGCCGACGTGAGCCGCCGCATTCGGCTGCCTGGTCTGTCACGGATGCGGGCCGCGAGGTCGAAACCGACTATATATTTCTCGGCTGGGACGACGTGGTGCGGACCCACTGGGTCAAGAACCCACTCGCGCTGCTGAAACGGTCGGCGATTGCCTATTGGAACTTCACCCGACTGCTCGACTGGCCGATCGTCAGTACCTTTCCCCGCGGCGTAAGGTTCGCCTTCTACTATCCCGGCGTGTCGGCGATCCTGCTGCCCATCCTGTTCGGTTTTCTGCTCTGGATCCCGCTGACGGCGTGGCTCGGCTGGCGCTGGGGCCTGCTCGCGGCGGCGGCGATCGGCGTCGCGGTCGGCATGTTCGTGGTGAGGAAGATCCAGGGATTCTGGCTGCTCCGCTTCATCATCTTCAACGATACGCTCGCCAGCGAACGCCTTACCGCCGATGTCGACGAACGGATGGCCGAATTCGCCGACCAGATCGGCGCGAGCTTCGACGAGGACTGGGACGAGATATTGTTCGTCACCCACAGCAACGGATCGATCATGGCGGTGCCGATCATGGAGCGGCTGCTGGAGGCGCGCGATGGCGCACTGCCCGACCAGTTCAGCCTGGTGACGCTCGGCTCGTGCATCGCGCTGATCGGCAACCGCAAGGACAGCAAGCGTTTCCACGCTCTGCTCGAGACGGTCGGCCAGGGCGATTTCCGCTGGCTCGATATCGGATCGATCACCGACGGCGCCTGCATCGCGGGGATCGACCCCTGCATCAGCAACGCCCGACCGCGCCGCGCCCGGCTGTTCCAGACCAGCCCGCGCTGGTTCAAATATTGCGACCCGGCAACTTATCAGGCGCGCCGGCGCAACAAATATGAGACCCATTTCGATTATCTGCGGACCTTCGACACAATCTCGCCGCTCGATTATATCGCCCTCTGCTCAAGCGCGCGCCCGCTCCAGCTATCGATTGACGCGTTCAAGGCCGAGAATGATGTCTGAGACGCCCGAATGCGAAGGGCTGTTCACGCCCCCCTTCCCCGTTCCGCTCAAGGGCAAGGCCTCGCTGGTCAAACGCTTCCTGACCGGCTGGAACAGCTGGATCCACACGCTGTTCGAGCGCAGCTACACGATGCAGATGGGCGAGATTCGCCTGCCCAAGCTCGATTTCTTCATCGCCAACGACCTGTCGGTGGTCGACACAGTGATGGATGACAAGGAGAAGGTGTTTCCCAAGCACGGCTTCCTCAACGCGCTGCTCGATCCGCTGATCGGCAACAGCGTTTTCTCGGCCAACGGCAAGGACTGGGAAGATCAGCGCGAGATGGTCAACCCGGCCTTCGCGCACACCAATCTCAAGCGCGTCTATCCGGCGATGCAGGCGGCAGTAGACGAACTGCTGACCTATATCGCCACGCTCGACCGGTCGAAGCCGATCGAGGTCGATCCGCTGATGACGCATGTCGCCGCCGACATCATCTACCGCACGATCTTCTCGGTGAAGCTCGATCAGGCGAGCGCGGCGCATATCTACCACTCGTTTCACCGCTACCAGAAGAGCATCCAGCCGGCGGCGATGCTTGTGCTCTACGGGCTCCCCCTGCTCGGCTATCGCCGCCGCGCGAAAAAGGCCGCTGCCGAGATTCACGGCGTGTTCGGACCGATCGTCCGGGAGCGTTTCAACAGCTGGCATGACGGCACCGGCCTCGCCAAGGACGACATCCTCCAGTCGCTGCT
>CANJRZ010000394.1 GCA_947476735.1 Sphingomonadaceae bacterium | reverse complement strand
CGCCAGATGCTCGGACTGTCCATGCTGCTATTCGGCGCTGGTCTCGACACCGTCACCAACACCCTCTCGCTGGGCATGGAGCACATTGCCCGCGACCCGGCTCTGCAGGACCGGCTGCGCGCCGAACCGCATATGATTCCCGAGGCGGTGGAGGAACTGATGCGCCTCTACGACGTGACCCTGTCGGTCCGCCGGGTTGGCAAGGATGCCAAGTTCCACGGTGTGAGCATGAAGCAGGACGACCGCGTTTTGCTGGTTAACGCCAATGGCGATACAGACCCTGCCCTATATCCTGATGGCGCTGTGTTCGACCTTGATCGCGCGAACAAGACGCACCTGACCTTCGGTGTCGGTCCGCACCGTTGCGCCGGCGCGCATCTCGCCCGGCTCGAACTCCGGGTCTTTCTGGAAGAATGGTTCAGGCGGATGCCAAATGTCCGGCTCGATCCGGCCAGGCCCGTCGCCTATCGATATTCATTGCTGCTCTCGGCTGAGAATGTGGATCTGTTGTGGGATCCCGCGAAAGTGACATGATGTACCGCGCGCCAATCGTTGCCGATTGTGCTACAAGGCTCGACAGAAAGTTTTAGGAGGTGAAGATGACTGCTTCTTATGATCTCGTGATCCGCGGTGGAACGATCGTTGACGGAACTGGCAAACCTGGCTTCAGGGGTGACCTTGCGGTCAAGGACGGCAAAGTAGCCGCGGTCGGCAAGATCGAAGGTGCGGGCAAGGAAGAGATCGATGCGACCGGCCGCATTGTCGCTCCGGGCTTCGTAGACGTTCACACTCATCTCGATGGCCATGCCACCTGGGCGAATCGGCTCAACCCATCCTCGGCCCATGGCGTGACCACTGTGCTTATGGGCAATTGCGGTGTCGGCTTCGCGCCATGCAAGCCCGAAGATCGCCATCGCCTGGTGCACCTGATGGAAGGTGTCGAGGACATTCCCGAGATCGTGATGACTGAGGGCCTGTCCTGGAACTGGCGCAGCTTCCCCGACTATCTCGACCGGCTTGATGAGCGCCAGTACGACATGGATGTCGCCGCCCAGCTGCCGCACGCGCCCCTGCGAGTCTTCGTGATGGGCGAGCGCGCTGCGGCTCGCGAGCCAGCGACTGCCGACGACATCGCCCAGATGCGCGAGCTCGCCAAGGAGGCGATCGAGGCCGGCGCACTTGGCTTCTCGACCTCGCGTTCGATCAATCACAAGGCTACCGACGGCACGCTGACCCCGACCTACGGCACCGCCGCCGACGAGTTGGCCGGGATCGCGCAAGGCCTTGGCGAGATCGGCAAGGGCGTACTCCAGCTCATCTCCGACTGGGAAGATGTCGACGCCGAGTTCGCCGTTCTCAGGCGAATGGTGTCGGAATCGGGTCGGCCGCTCGCAACCACCGTCCTCCAGATGCACAGCGCCCCGGATCGCTGGCGCCAGGTCCTCGACCGGATCGAGGTTGCCGCCGCTGATGGCCTGCCGATCAAGGCACAGGTCGCCGGGCGCCCGCAGGGGGTGGTGATGGGTCTCCAGCTTAGCCGCAATCCGTTCATGTGGACCGGCGGCTATCGCGAGGTCGAGCATCTGCCGTTCGAAGAGAAGCTTGCCGCGCTGCGCGATCCTGTGCGCCGCGAGGGGATCATTTCCGAAAGCGAGGTTTTGCCCGATGATCTCGACTGGATGCAGCGGTTGTTCGCCAGCAACTTCGCCTCGATGTTCGAATATGACGGCAATTACGAGCCGCGGCCCGAACAGAGCATGGCGTCGCGTGCGGCGGCGGCCGGCGTCTCGCCGCAGGCCTATGCTTATGACCTGATGGTAAGCGGCGACGGCAGCACCGTCATCACCATGCCCGCGGCCAATTTCCATGGCTTTAGCGCCGATGCGATGAAGACGATGGTGACCCATGACAACACGATCTGGGCACTTGGCGATTCCGGTGCGCATTGCGGCCTGCTTTGCGACGCCAGCCTGCCGACCTACATGCTGCAGCGCTGGGCAGCTCCCAATGGCGGCCCGCTGCCGATCGAGGAGGTAATCAGGGGCCTTTCCTCATCCACCGCAGCATCGGTCGGCCTCTACGATCGCGGCGTGCTGGCCGCGGGCTATCGCGCTGACATCAACGTCATCGACGTCGCCAATGTCCGTGTCGGTAAGCCGCAGATGCGGGAGGACCTGCCCAATGGCGGCCGCCAGCTCAGCCAAACCGCGAGCGGCTTTGACGCGACAATTGTTGGCGGCGTCGTGACCTATCGCAAGGGCGAGTCGACCGGCGCCTTGCCCGGCCGGCTGGTCCGCGGTGCTCAACCTGCTCCGGTTGACGCCTGATTTCAGAAGCGCTGCCAGCGATCGGCGGCCAGGGAGAAAGTTGAATGTCCGACGCGAAGACCATGCCGTTTACCGTGGAGCCATTGAAGGAGGGCATGCCCTATGGTCTGATCGTTCACGGTCTGCGCGCCGAACATCTCGCTGACGATGCGGTCCGCGAGCGGTTGCGGCGCTACTGGATTCAGGACGGCGTGGTGGTCTTCAAGGATGGCGACTGCAACGAGGATTTCCTCGTCGAGCTGAGCCAGGTGTTTGGCCCGCTCGAGGTCCATCCGATGAAGGAAACGGTCAACCAGCGGCGTCCCGAGCTGATTACCATCTTCTCGAAGCCCGGCGAAAATTCGATCTTCGAGGTGGAAGGCGAAAAGGGTGCCAACTGGCTCGGCTGGCACAGTGATCTCACCTATGTCGAGCGGATCAATCATGGCGGCATCCTGAGAGCTTTGACGCCGAGCAAGGATGGCGGGCTGACCGGCTTTATCGACCAGGTGACCGCCTATGAGACGCTGCCAGACGATCTCAAGGCGAAGATCGAGAATCTCAGCGTCGTCTACAAGATGGGCGGCTTTGAGATTTACAAATATGGCTATTCGGGCGATCTCAAAATCGTCCACGTTTCGGACTTCTACCGCATGATCTGGGACACGGCCGACCGATATCCGCCGGTCGCGCATCCAATGGTGTTCGTCCAGCCCGAGACCGGCCGCAAGGTGCTCCACATCTCGCCCTTCTTCGCCATGCATGTCGAGGGCATGGCGAATGAAGAGGGCGACGCACTGCTGAAACAGCTGTGCGACCATATTCTCGCCTGCCCGATCTACCGCCACAAATGGTCCACCGACGAACTGGTGCTGTGGGATAATTGGCGGGTGCTGCACTCGGTCACACCAATCCCGGCGGATCAGGAACGGATCATGCAGCGGACCACGATCAAGGGCGACTACGGGCTCGGCCGGCTGGCGCAGCTGCCCAAAGCTGCCTGACGCTGCGGGACCGGTTTCGTCCCGGTTCCAATCACTTAAATGACGATCAACCGTGCGCCCGCGCGTGCGGCATGGGAGGGGGACCGCATATGAGCACTACCATCGAACCGTTTACGGCCACCATTGCCGAGGCGCAGCTCGACGATCTGCGCACGCGCCTCGATCTTACCCGCTGGGAGGAACAGGAGACGGTCGACGACTGGTCGCAGGGCGTTCCGCTGGCGAAGATGAAGGCGCTCGTCGACTATTGGCGCAACGGTTATGACTGGCGCCGCTGCGAGAAGATTCTCAACGATTTCGGCCAGTTCAAGACCGAGATCGACGGGGTCGACATCCATTTCCTCCATGTCCGCTCGCCCCATCCGAACGCGATGCCGCTGCTGATGACCCATGGCTGGCCCGGTTCGGTGGTCGAGTTTTTCAAGGTGATCGGCCCGCTGGTCGATCCGGTCGCCCATGGCGGCAAGGCGGAGGATGCATTCCATGTGATCGCCCCGTCGCTGCCCGGCTACGGCTTTTCCGGCAAACCGAAGGTCACCGGCTGGAACGTCCAGAAGGTCGCCGCGACCTGGATCAAGCTGATGGACCGGCTCGGTTATGACCGCTGGTCGGCGCAGGGCGGCGACTGGGGCTGCGCGATCACGGCGTGGATCGGCCATTATGAGCCGAAGGGCCTGATCGGCATCCACCTCAACTGCCCCTTTCTGGCGCCGCCTGAAGATCAAAGTGATTTTACCCCGGAAGAACAGCAGATGTTCGCCGACCGGATCGAGTTCTACAAATGGAAGGCCGGTTATTCGGCCGAGCAATCCACCCGCCCGCAGACGATCGGCTATTCGCTGGTCGACTCGCCGGTCGGCCTCGCGTCGTGGATCTATGAAAAATTCTACGACTGGACCGACCAT
>CANJRZ010000393.1 GCA_947476735.1 Sphingomonadaceae bacterium | reverse complement strand
CTCGTCGGTGGGGTCGAATCGCCAGCGAAACTTCATCGGTCCAGATAGAATGATGGCGGCACGCCTGGAAAGACGTACCGCCATCGGCGTTCGCATGTCACGTCCCATCGGGGGACGACGGCAGCTCTCTTATCCGTGCTGCGCCGTTGCGTCGGAATTTGCCTGCTCGCTATTGGCATCGCAGCTCGTTGTACGGAAGCGGGAGATGTTGTCGCGCACCTGATCGATGCGGTCATGTGCCATGGTTGACAGGTCATCTGCCGCCTTTTTCAGCCGCTCGCCGCCGGTTGACGCTGCACTGCGCAGACGATCGCGGTTCATGAAGATCGCGATGCCCGCGGCAAGGAGGCCGACGATAACCCCCGTCGTGATCGACAGGCTGGTGGCGCCGGTCGGAACCTTCTTCGCAGCGCGGGCGGCGCGGGTCCGGACCGAGCGGATGGCGGTTGAGGCCTCGTCGGCCAGCGATTGAGCGCGAGACTTCGACGCGCTGCCGGCGCCGGCGCCGGCGGCACGGCGGGGCGCGCGCTTGGGCGAGCCGGTTGAAATGTTTTTGGTAGCCATGTCATTCTCCATTGGATTTGGCGAACAAACCCATGGGGTTGGGCTTGTGTTCCGTGCGGTGGCGACGGGTGCGGCAAAACGCCCTCTGGCATGGCTGGGCGCTCTACTGTATCTGCTTTGTTCCATGGATCATCCCGATCAGGTGACCGAACAGGCGGACGTGCGCGACGGAGCGGCCGATGGCGGCCGCAAGATCATCCATATCGACATGGATGCCTTCTACGCTTCGGTCGAGCAGCGCGATGACCCGCGGCTGCGCGGCAAGCCGGTCGCGGTCGGCGGAACGCGGGAACGTGGTGTGGTTGCCGCGGCAAGTTATGAGGCGCGGACCTTCGGTGTGCGTTCGGCCATGGCGTCGGCGCTCGCTCGGCGCATGTGCCCCGATCTGATATTCGTGCGCCCCCGCTTTGACGCTTACCGGGACGTCTCGCGCCAGATCCATGCAATCTTCGCGGAGTTCACCGACCTGATTGAGCCGCTGTCACTCGACGAGGCCTATCTTGATGTCACCGAGAATCATCAGGGTCTCGCGACCGCCACCGAAGTGGCCAGGGCGATCCGCGCGCGCATTCGAAGCGAAACCGAACTCACCGCATCGGCCGGCGTTTCCTATAACAAGTTTATCGCCAAGCTCGCTTCGGATCACAACAAGCCCGATGGTCTTTGCGTGGTCCGTCCCGAGCAGGGACTTGCGTTCATTGCCCCCCTGCCGGTCAGCCGGTTCCATGGTGTGGGACCGGTCACCGCGGCGCGTATGGAGAAACTCGGTATCCATACCGGTGCCGATTTGCGCCGATGCAGCCGGGAATTTCTGGCGCAGCAATTCGGCAAGTCGGGCGACTATTTTTACCTTGCGGCACGTGCGGTCGATCATCGGCCGGTACGGCCCGATCGGGTGCGCAAGTCGATCGGGTCGGAGAACACCTTCTTCCAGGACCTCTATAGCCATGAGGACCTCGCCGCCGCCTTGAAGGAGTGCGCCGAAAAGGTAGCGCTCCATGCCGAACGAACCGGCAAGGCTGGTCGCACGGTCTCGATCAAGCTGCGTTACTCTGATTTCCGCACGCTGACCCGTGCGCGTACGCTTGCCGGGCCGGTTTCGGATATCGAGCCTATTCTGGAAGTCGCGCTATCCCTGCTCGCACCACTTGAGCCGGTCGAACTGGGGGTGCGCCTGCTCGGCGTCACTCTGTCGAGCCTCGGCGAAGGAGAGGAAGAGCTCCTCGTCACCGCAGAGCAACTCGCCCTCGCGCTTGAATAGGCTTTGGCCGGGGTTATAGCTGAGGAACGGTCGGGGGACCGGGGAGAGGAAACCGCCATGACCAAGCAGATGAAGATCGATTTCGTCTCCGACATTTCCTGTCCCTGGTGCATCATCGGCCTGCGCGGCCTCGAGGAGGCGCTGGCGCGGACCGGAGACCTGATCGATGCCAGGATTCATTTCCAGCCGTTCGAGCTCAACCCGACGATCGCCAAGGAAGGCGAGAGCGTCGCCGAGCACATCATGCGCAAATATGGTCGGACTCCGGAACAGTCCGAAGGCACCCGTGCCATGATCAGGGAGCGGGCCGCCGAACTGGGCTTCGCCATGAACAGCAATGCCGACAGCCGCATCTACAACACGTTCGATGCACATCGTCTGATCCATTGGGCGGGCATCGTGGACGGTGACCGGCAGCAGGCGCTCAAGACCCGGTTGTTCGAAATCTATTTCACCGAACAGCGCGACCCCTCCGACCATCAGGTGCTGATCGCCGCGGCAGCGAGCGTCGGTCTCGACGCCATGGCCGCCGCCGAGCTGCTCGCATCGGACCGTTATGTCGAGGATGTCCGTCAGGCCGAGCATTTCTGGCAATCGCAGGGGGTTAGTTCTGTGCCAGCCGTCGTGATCAACGATCGATACCTGATTTCTGGCGGCCAACCGCCCGATGCGTTCGAAAAGGCGCTCCGTTCCATCGCGGCAGAGCTTGCGGAGGCCTGACCTTCTCGTCAGATTGCCTCGACCAGATAGACATGGGGAGAGGTGAGATGCGCGCACAGCAATTTGTTCAGGCCTGTTATGTTGTCCCCGACATCGAGGCGGCGATTCACGAATATGTGCGCGTGTCCGGCATCGGACCCTGGATCGTCATGCCGCATGTCATCCCGGAAAACGGGCTGTATCGCGGGCGTCCGATGCATCTCGAGATGAGCTGTGCCTTCGCCCAGTCGGGTCCGCTCCAGATTGAGTTCATCCAGCAGCATAATGACGGGCCGTCGGTCTATCGCGATGTGGTCCCGGCGGGCGGCAGCGGCTTCCACCACTTCTGTTACTTCGCTGACAGCCGCGACGAGGAGATCGCCCATTTCAACAGCGTCGGGGTCGAGACCGGGTATCTGGGTGAGAATGGCCCGGTGAAGTTCGCCTATTTCGATACGCGGGCCCAACTCGGCGCCTTCACCGAGGTGCTCCAGAGCTGCGACATGCTCACCGACCTGTTCAAGATGATCGCCGATGTGGCGGTCGACTGGGATGGCAAGGACCCGATCCGCTATCTCTGAACCGGGAGTTGATATGTTCCGGCTGTTCGTCGTCACCAAACGCAATCCGAACCTGACGATGGATGAGTTCATCGATCATTACGAGAATATTCACGCGCCGATGAACAAGCGCTTCTATCCGCAGATGAAGCGCTATGTTCGTAACTACCTGATGCCGGTCGACGCCGATATGCCGACCGACAACGAAGCGCCGTTCGACTGCATTACCGAGGCTTATTTCGACAATGAAGCGGATTTTCGGTCGGTGATGGTCACGATGGAGACCAACACCGAGAACACCGCCGAGCACTATGCCGACGAAGAGAATCTGTTCGACCGGTCGAAGGTGTGGTGGTTCACCTCGAAGACGTGCGAGTCCTAGATCCTCCCTGTGCGGTGCAGGGCAAGGGGCAATCTGGCAGCGGGCGTTGTGGTGGATGCGAGGTCGCAGACCCCTCCACCACCCTGCGGGTGGTCCCCCTCCCCATCCTTTGGATAGGGAGGATCTGGTATAGGGGCCGACAAGAGGCTGGTTGCCGATGTGAGATGGTCGAGATCCTCCCTATGCGCAGCATGGGGAGGGGGACCATGCACAGCATGGTGGAGGGGTAGGCATCATGCCCGACAGAAATAGCCGGGCCCATGCACGCCAACTTCGTCGCGATATGAGTCTGCCCGAAGTCATGCTGTGGCGACTTTTGAAAAATCGCGGTGCAGGCGCGCGTATCAGGCGCCAGCATCCGATAGGGCGCTACGTTCTCGATTTCTATTGTCCCGAGGCCAGGCTCGCTATCGAGATCGATGGAATTGGGCATGACATGGGCGATCGGCCGCAGCGCGATGAGTCTCGCGACGCCTGGTTGGCGGAACAAGGCGTTCGGGTGGTGCGCATTCCGGCAGCCGATGTGCTGAAGGACCCGGAATTGGTTGCCGAAGCCATACGCCTGCTCTGCTCCGAGCGTTGCTGACCCTTCCACCACCCTGCGGGTGGTCCCCCTCCCCATCCTTTGGATAGGGAGGATCCTTCAGGTCGTTTCGCCCGAGACGCTGAAATCGACCATGATCTCGCCCGAGATGCGTTCGAGCGCTTCGCGGACCTGGTCGGTCGACAGTTTCGCCGGGATCAGTAATTTTGCCCTG
>CANJRZ010000392.1 GCA_947476735.1 Sphingomonadaceae bacterium | reverse complement strand
TCCCTCGATCACCATGTTCGGATTCATCTCGCGGCCGACGAGCAAGGGATCGCTCAGCCTGCGCTCAGCCGATCCGGGCGACCCGCCCCTGATCCACACCAACTATCTCGCCACCGATCATGACCGCGCGATCGCGGTCGGGACAGCGCATTATATCCGCCGGCTCGCCGAAACCGCCCCGCTGAAGGATCTGATTGTCGAAGAGCTGCTGCCGGGCACCGCTTGGCAGAGCGACGAAGAGCTTATCGAGGCGTGGCACAAGACGGGCGGCGCCGGCTATCACACGATCGGCACCTGCGCGATGGGCGTTGTGACCGATCCACGGCTCAGGGTGCGCGGCGTCAGCGGCGTGAGGGTGATGGACGCGTCGGTCCTGCCGATCATGCTTGCCGGCAACACCAATGCCCCGGTCATGGCGATGGCCCACCGCGCCGCCGACCTCATTATCGACGATGCATTGGGCGCGGCGTCGATCCCTGCGGGAGCCTGATCGATGATGGTCTGGATGTGCATCCAGTGCGGCTATATTTACGACCCCGAAAAGGGCGATCCGCACGGCGGCATAGCGCCGGGCACCGCGTTCGAAGATTTGCCCGACGACTGGAAATGCCCCGACTGCGCGACGCCTAAGGCCGAGTTCGAGCTGGTAGAATTATAGGTCTGCCTTCATGATCATGGCTGTGGGGGCAAAAAGGAGAAGAACATGAGCGATGCAGACGCCGCTGCGATCGGGGGCCGGAGACGGGATTGGGTCAGCGAGCATCGCGCCATGTATCTGCGCTCGGGCGGGACCGAAGGGCACATCATGGACCTCGTGCCCGTGAACGGCCTGCCTTTCTCCGCCCACTGCCTGATCCGCTACAAGGGCCGCAAGACGGGCCGCACGCTGATCACCGGCCTGTGCCATGGCATCATCGGCGGCGAGGTGGCGATCTGCGCGTCGAAGGGTGGCGCCGATACCCATCCGACCTGGTATCTCAACATTCTCGCCAGCGAGACGATCGACTTCCAGGTCGCAACCCAGGCCTACCGGGCGAACTGGCGCGAGCCGGTGGGTGCCGAGCGCGAGAAGGTCTGGAACCACATGGTCGACTGCTTTCCCTTCTACGCGACCTATCAGAAATCGACGACGCGCATCCTTCCGCTGGTGATGATGAAGGCGATCGAAGCGATCCCGGTCTTCACCGAACAGGATGCGCAGGGCGACCGGCAATATTGATCACCGAGGAGAATCTATGAGTTTCGTCGCGCATTCGGGGATCGGGGTCAGCGACCTCGCCCGATCGATCCGCTTCTACACCGAGCTGCTTGGCTTCGAGCCCTGCCGAACGCTGAACATGACCTCCGATCAGGTATCCGATTTCCTTAAGCTCGACCCGCCGGCCGACATGGAAGCCATCTATCTGATGATGGGCGATTTCCAGCTCGAGCTGCTCACGTTCAATCCTGGCGGCGAAAACCATGTCCGCGACCGCAAAATGAACCATGCGGGGCTCACCCACATCTCGATCGGTGTGGCCAGCGTCGCCTATGTCCTGGCGAAGGTCGAGAGTTACGGGGGGGCAGTGGTCACCACCCTCCCCGGCAATCTCGGCGCCATGATACGCGACCCGGACGGCCAGCTTTGGGAGATCCTCGACGGCGCCTATGCGGCCGAGGAACGGTTGCGGCGGGGTTAGCCCGCCGAGCCCACCAGCTCGATCTCGTGCCCTTCCGGATCGTAGACATAAGCGATCCGAAAGCCGCTGCTGTCATAGGGTTCCTTGTAGGGCGTCGCGCCGTTGGCGAGGGCATGCTTGTACATGCTGTCGACGCCGGTGATCCAGAAGCCGATCGGACCCCAGCCATTGCCGAGGGTGATCTCGGGATCATGCTTGTGGTAGAAGAGGATGACATAGGGCCCCTTCTCCATGCCCGGCGTGGCGCACAGCACTTCGAGATAGGTATCGGACTCGATCGTGTTGA
The DNA here is from genome assembly GCA_947476735.1 of Sphingomonadaceae bacterium. GTDB lineage: Bacteria > Pseudomonadota > Alphaproteobacteria > Sphingomonadales > Sphingomonadaceae > Rhizorhabdus. The sequence continues at coordinate 2,262 of CANJRZ010000392.1, read as the reverse complement.
CCGCCTTGAGCCCCACGACCTTGTCGTAGAATTCGAGCATCCGGGCCATGTCCTTCACGATGATCTTGACGAAGCCGAAGGCGGGCGGTGTCGCGGCGTCGGTCACGGGCAATCTCTCCTGGTCTGCGCGCTTTCCCCGGAAATCCGTTGATGCGCTGTCCCGCTCCTTCTAGCCCAATCACATGGCGCATCAACCGGAGTCGCATGCTGGTTGGTCGGAACGAATAATCCCACGGGAGGGGAGAATAGCATGAGCGGCAACAACAATCCCGAATGGGTCAGCCTTACCCATGAAGAACCGGTCGATCCGCAGCGCAGGATCATCGATCCCCATCATCACTTCTGGGGCGCCGACGATTGCCACGATCTCGGCCATGCTTATCCGCACGAGCAACTTCTCGAAGAAATGGGCGGTCATAATGTCGTCGGCAGCATCTATATCGAATGCGACGCGGCCTGGTATGCCGATGGGCCCGAGCAACTCCGCCCGGTCGGCGAGACTGCGTCGGTGGCGGCGCAGGCGAAGCGGACCGAAAACAGCCGCGCGCCGATCATGGGAATCGTCGGCTATGCCGATCTGAAGCTGGGCGACCGGGTCCAGGACGTCCTCGACGCACACGCCGTGGTCGGCAACGGCCTGTTCAAAGGCACCCGCCTCGCCTCGGTCAAGACCGCCGATGTCGTCGGCCTGACTTTCGACCAGATCGTCGCCAGGATCCGCTCGCGGCCCGTCTTCACTGATCCCGCTTTCCGCGATGGCATCAAATGCCTCGGCCGCAACGGCTATTCGATGGATGCCTTCATCATTTCCTATCAGTTGCCTTTGCTGGCCGAACTGGCGCGCGATCTGCCCGACATGATCTTCATCGCCAACCATATCGGCGCACCGATGTTCAATGCTGCGAGCGCAACCGATGGCGATCGCCAGGCGGTCATGGCCAACTGGCGCGAGGCGGTGCGGACCATGTCCCCCTGCCCCAACATCTTCGTGAAGGTCGGCGGCCTCGGCATGGAGGCGATGTTCGGCCTGAACTGGTCAAAACAGCCGAAGCCGCCGACATCCGACGATCTCCTGGCCCTGTGGGGCGACGACCTTCGTTTCCTGATAGACACGATCGGTCCGTCGCGCTGCATGTTCGAGAGCAACTTCCCGGTCGATCGCCACGCGGCTGGTTACACGGTGCTGTGGAACGCCTTCCAGAAGCTGGCGGCATCCTACAGCGAAGCCGAGCAGGAGGACCTGTTCTCGGGCACGGCCAAACGGGCCTATCGGATTTCCTGATACTCCCCTCACTGCCAGCAGGGAGGGGAGGATTTGGGTAATAGTCAGTCGATCCTGGCGAGAAGATCGGGCGTATAAGGCTTCATCCGGCCCCATTCCCCGGCACGCACCAGTTCGACCCAGTCCGGGTTGGCGATCAGCCCGCGGCCGACCCCGGCCAGATCAAAATCGCCGCGCGCCATCATCTCGAGCAACCGGTCGATCCGGGTCACGCCCGCGCTCTTGCCGAGCAGCGAGTCGATCATTTCGCCATCGAGGCCAATCGAGCCAACCGTGATGCTCGGCCTGCCGGTCAGCTTCTGTGTCCAGCCGGCAAGATTAAGGTCCGATCCCGCGAACTCCGGCTCCCAGTAGCGGCGAGCCGAGCAGTCGAACATGTCGACACCCGCATCGATCAGCGGCGCCAGCATCGCGTCAAGCTCGGCCGGTGTCGTCGCCAGCTTCGCCTCATAATCATGCGCCTTCCATTGCGAAAAGCGCATCACGATCGGGAAATCCGGGCTGGTGCGGCGACGGATCTCTGCGACGATCTCGGCCGCGAAGGTCGCACGCTCGGCTATGCCACCGCCATAACGGTCGGTCCGCTGATTGGTCACGCTCCAGAGGAACTGGTCGATCAGATAACCATGCGCGCCATGCAGCGCGACACCGTCGAAACCCAGTCGGTGCGCGTTCGCACCCGCCACCGCATAGGCGTCAATCGCAGCGTCGATTTCCCGCTGCGTCATCGGCTCGCGCCGCTTTTCGGTCGGAGCCCCGAAACCGCCGGCGATCCCCGAGGGTCCGATCTGATCGGAGCCAAGATCGTCGCCCTGCTCATAGCCGGGGATCTTCGGGATGGTGGTCAACCCGATATGCCAGAGCTGGGGCATGATCTTCGCCCCCGCCGCCTGTACCGCCGAACGGATCCTGTCCCACCCGGCGAGGACCTCGTCGCCATCGAACAGCGGCACATTGCTGTCGAAATTGGCGCCGGCGAG
>CANJRZ010000391.1 GCA_947476735.1 Sphingomonadaceae bacterium | reverse complement strand
TCGCTCAAGGTGGGCGACGAACTGGGAGGGCATATCGTCACCGGCCATGTCGACGGGGTCGGCACGATTGCGTCGGTCGCGGTGGAGGGAGACTCGCACCGCTTCGAAATCCACGCTCCGAAGGAGCTGGCTCCCTATCTCGCGGCAAAGGGTTCAATCGCGGTCGACGGCATTTCGCTCACCGTCAACAGCGTCACCGACGAGGCCGATGGCCGCGCCCGATTCGGCCTCAACATCATCCCGCACACCAATGCCGTGACCACGATGGGCGGGCTGAAGGCAGGCGACGGCGTCAATCTCGAGATCGACGTGCTTGCGCGCTATCTGGGGCGAATGGAACAATTGAGGTCACTCATCCAGAAATAGATCACATCCAAATGTGATTGTTCTGTTGCAATGTGATTTCGTTCTGCTATCCTTCACATCATGAGCACTGATCTTATAGAACGCATCCGCAACGCCGTGTCCGAGCGCGGGATTTCCCGTTCGGGCCTGGCGCGCGCCGCGGGCCTCCACCCCAATTCGCTCCGCTCGCTAGACGACGCGGATTGGAATCCCACTGCCGAGACATTGAAGAAGCTTGAGCGCTATCTGTCCTTCTCCGGTCTGTCGCCGATCGAGGAGATCATCGACGAGGCGCGCAATGGCCGGATGTTCATCCTGGTCGACGATGAAGACCGCGAGAATGAAGGCGACCTCATCATCCCGGCGCAAATGGCGACCCCGGATGCTATCAACTTCATGGCGCGCTACGGCCGCGGCCTGATCTGCCTGGCGATGACCAAGGAGCGGGTCGATCATCTCGGTCTGCCGATGATGAGCCGCAACAACGGCACTCGCCATGAGACCGCCTTCACCGTCTCGATCGAGGCGCGGGAAGGCGTCACCACCGGCATCTCCGCAGCCGACCGCGCGCGCACCGTCGCCGTAGCAATCGACGCCTCGAAGGGCCCCGACCAGATCGTGACCCCCGGCCACGTCTTCCCTCTGGTCGCGCGCCCCGGCGGCGTGCTGGTCCGCGCCGGCCATACCGAGGCGGCGGTCGACGTGTCGCGGCTCGCCGGGCTTAATCCCGCCGGTGTGATCTGCGAGATCATGAACGACGACGGGACGATGGCGCGAATGGATCCGCTGGTCGAGTTCGCCCGCAATCACAAGCTCAAGATCGGCACGATCCGCGACCTGATCGCCTATCGCCGCAAGCATGACCATCTCGTCGAGAAGCGCGCCGAGACGCGCTTCACCAGCCGCTGGGGCGGCGACTGGACGATGATGGTGTTCTACAACAAGGCCGAAGGCACCGAGCAGACCGCGCTGGTGAAGGGCCATATCGACCCCGACAAGCCGACCCTGGTGCGGATGCACATGTTGTCGCCGTTCGCCGACGTCTATGGCGAGCCCGGGCCGCGCGAAGACCTGATCCCCAAGGCGATGAAGATCATCGATCAGGAAGGATCGGGCGTGCTGGTCATCCTCAACCGCCGCAATGCCAATTTCGCCAGCCGGGCGGTGCAGGCGCGCGAGAATCGCGATCTGTCGGCGATGGACGAGCTGCGCGACTATGGCGTCGGCGCGCAAATCCTCACCGAACTCGGCGTCCAGGACATGGAGCTGCTCACCAATTCGCACCACACGCTGATCGCGCTGGACGGTTACGGCCTGTCGATCGTAGGCGAGCGGCCGATCCCGACCGATCCCGCGTAAGAAAAGGAAGCACCATGGCCAAGATCCTCATCGTCGAGGCGCGCTTCTACGACCATCTCAACGACATGCTGCTCGACGGCGCCCGCCATGCGATCGAGGAGGCCGGGCACAAGCATGCGACGATCACCGTTCCCGGCGCGCTCGAAGTCCCCGGCGCAATCGCGATGGCGGCGGAGAGCGGCCGCTATGATGGCTTCGTGGCGCTCGGGGTCGTGATCCGCGGCGAGACCTATCATTTCGAGGTGGTCTCGAACGAGAGCGCACGCGGATTGATGGCGCTGTCGATGGACGGCCTCGCGATCGGTAACGGTATCCTGACCGTCGAGAACGAAGCTCAGGCGCTGACCCGCGCCAGGCGCTCGGAAAAGGACAAGGGCGGCGAGGCTGCGATCGCGGCGATCCGGATGCTGGAGCTGCGCGAGAAGTTTGGAGCATAGATCCAACCTCGTTCCCCCTGGATCCTATCTTGCTTCGCATCGGGGTGAGAAGTCACGCCCGCTCGATCCTCGCCGCATAACAGCCCCGTTTCGCATAGTGCGCGTGGAGATAATCAATCTCCGGTTTGGCGAGGAACCGCGCGATCAACGGCTCGAGATCACACCCCTCGGCCAGGTCCGCGTCGAGCATCTCTCCCGACGCATCGAAAGCGCGCAACGAGATCGGACGCAGACGGATCGCGTCCGGAATTGCATCGAGCAGATCAAGCGCCCGGGCGGCGCCTTCGCGGACGAAAATCGCGTGACTGGCGCGAAAGGGCGTTCCGGCAGGCTGATGAACATAGTTGAGTAGAAGCAACGCCTCGCCCGGCTCAGCGTCCTTCACCTCGACCCGGTCCGGGAAACCGGGCCTCGCGTCAGCGATACAACGACGGACGCCGCACGCAGCCAAAGCTGTTTCGGACAGGCCGTAAAGATCGAGGAACGGGGCGGGGTCGAGCCCCCGGACACGAAACGCCATGAAAAATCTCCTTTCGCAACGGATGATGAACGATCGGCCGCTCCGGTGCTTCCCGCTGCTTGCTGTCAAACTCGCCTTGGGGTTCGCAGCAGGGGTCGGCACCGCTAAGGGTCGAGTATGACGAGCCCCGCCGCCGTATCCGCCAACGCCCGTGCCTATGCGGCGATGATCATCGCAAATGTCGCGCTGGCTTTCGGTCCATGGCTGGTGCGGCTCGCCGATGTATCGTCGCTAGCATCGGCCTTCTGGCGGCTGGCGCTAGCGGCACCCCTGCTCTTCCTCCTCACGAAGATCGTCCGCCAGCCCGTCCCGCGCCTCAAACGGGGGATGTTCGGGATCATCGCGATCGGCGGCCTCTGCTTCGCCGCCGATCTTGGCAGCTGGCACATCGGCATCCACCACACGAAGCTCGCCAATGCGACGCTGTTCGGCAATGTCGCGAGCTTCCTTGTCGCGGGCTGGGTGCTGATCAGCACCCGCAGCCTGCCCGATCGCGCGCACACCGCCGCGCTGGCGCTAGCGGTGCTCGGCACCCTGCTGCTGCTCGGCCGCTCCTATCAGCTCGACCGAAGCAACCTGACCGGCGACCTGCTCTGCATCCTCGCCGGCGTACTCTACACCGGTTACCTGCTGGCGATGGCGCGCGCCCGCGGGCTCCTGGAGCCGATGCCTGTTCTGCTGATATCGACAATCGCGGGGATGGGGCCGCTGCTGCTGTTCGCACTGCTCGACGGAGGGCCGTTCTGGCCCGACGACTGGGGTCCGCTGATCTTTCTCGCGCTCGGCAGCCAGGTCGTCGGGCAGGGACTGATGATCTACGCGATGGGCCATCTTCCGCCGATGGTGATCGGCCTTGGCCTCCTCATTCAGCCGTTCATTTCCGCGATGATCGGCGCGTGGCGTTACGATGAGCGGCTGGGATTGCCCGACATTATCGGCGGCCTGGCGATCTGCGCAGCCCTTGTCCTGGTCCGATCGGGCAAGGCTGGCCAGCAGGCCAAACAGGACGTAGAAGCGACATGATGATCGCCCCGATCGACATGACCCTGAACGAGCTTCAGGCCGAACTTGCCGGACGGCTTGCGCAGCACGCGGTGTTTGACGGCTGGAGCAATGCGGCGCTCGCCGCTGCCGCCGCAGAGCTCGGCGTGCCTGCCGATCGTGCGGCACTCTGCTTCCCGGGCGGCGCAATCGACATGGTCGATGCATGGTTCGCTTCGATCGACGACAAAATGATCGAAAGCCTCGCGACGCAGGACGTTCAGACGATGAAGGTTCGCGACCGAATCCGCGCCGCGATGCTCGCGCGGCTCGACGAAGCTACCCGGCTTCCCGATGCGCTGCGCCGAGCACTGACGATCCTGGCCCGGCCATCCAATGCCGTCCGCGCGAGCAAGCTCGGCTGGCGCTCGGCAGACGCAATGTGGCGTGCTGTCGGCGATAGCAGCGTCGATTTCGCCTGGTACACCAAGCGCACGACGCTGGCCGCCATCTATGCCGCGACTCTGATGGCATGGATGGACGACGACAGTGACAACTTCGCCGACACCCGCGCCTTTCTTGACCGG
>CANJRZ010000390.1 GCA_947476735.1 Sphingomonadaceae bacterium | reverse complement strand
TGCCGGATCCGGCCCGACCGGCTCGTCGAAACGTTGAAAGGCTGAGGCGGGCGTGGCGGGGATATCCTCGGCGCGGATCGCGCAGATCGAATCACGGCGCGACGAGCTCCAGGCGTTGATGTCGCGCGGCGATCTGCCGTCGGACCAGTTCGTCCAGCTTTCCAAGGATTATGCCGAGATCGAGCCGGTGGCGGTCGCTGCGGGCGAGGTGCGGCGGCTGCGCGCCGAGCTTGATGTGCTCCGGGGACTTGCCGAGGACGACGCCAGCGACGCGGAAATGCGCGAGATGGCGGCCGAGGAATTTGAAGAGATCAAGGCGCGACTGCCCCAGGCTGAACGCGACCTGGCGCTCCGCTTGTTGCCGCGCGATGCTGCGGACGAACGTTCGGCGATGCTCGAGATCCGAGCCGGGACCGGCGGCGACGAGGCGGCTTTGTTCGCGGGCGACCTGTTCCGAATGTATCAGCGCTACGCCGAGTTTCGCGGCTGGCGGGTCGAGCTGATCTCGGCGAGCGCGGCGGATCTCGGGGGCTACAAGGAAGTGGTGGCCAGCGTCACCGGTGCCGGCGTGTTCGCCCGACTCAAGTTCGAAAGCGGCGTCCACCGGGTCCAGCGCGTGCCTGTCACCGAATCGGGTGGACGGATCCACACGTCGGCGGCGACCGTGGCGGTGCTCCCCGAAGCCGAGGATGTCGACGTCCAGATCGACGAAGCGAAGGAATTGCGGATCGATGTCTATCGCTCGTCGGGGCCGGGCGGTCAGTCAGTCAATACCACCGACAGCGCGGTCCGGATCACCCATCTTCCGACGGGGCTGGTGGTAATCCAGCAGGACGAAAAGTCGCAGCACAAGAACAAGGCCAAAGCGCTGAAGGTGCTTCGCACCCGTCTGTACGAGATGGAGCGCGAGCGGCTGGCGAGCGAGCGAGCCGGCGCGCGCAAGTCGATGGTTGGTTCGGGCGACCGGTCCGAGCGGATCCGGACCTATAATTTCCCGCAGGGGCGGGTGACCGATCATCGCATCAACCTGACGCTCCATCGTCTCGCAGAGATTCTCGAAGGGCCGGGGCTCGACGAGCTGATTGGCGCACTGATCGCAGAGGATGAGGCCGAGCGTCTGGCACAGCTGGATGGTTGAGCCGGTTCGGGCGGCACTTGCCCGCGCGACCTCGATTCTTGCCGAGACCAGCGACACTGCCCGGCTCGATGCCGAACTGCTAATGGCGCATGCGCTGGGCGTTGATCGGGACGTCATGCTGATGGGCTGGCAGGAGACGCTTACGCCGCCGGTCTTCGATGCTCTGGTCAAGCGCCGCCGCTGCCATGAACCGGTCGCCTATATCACCGGACAACGCGATTTCTGGACGATCAGCCTCGATGTCTTCCCCGGCGTGCTCATACCGCGCCCCGACAGCGAGACATTGATCGAGGCCGCAGTTGCCCATTTCGGGAAACCGGGCCCCCGGCGCGTGCTGGATCTCGGAGTCGGTTCGGGCGCATTGCTGCTCGCCGCGCTCGCGGAATGGCCAGGCGCAACCGGCGTCGGTGTCGACAGCTCGCGGGAAGCGGTTCGGATCGCCACCGACAATGCAGCCCGGCTGGGGCTGCTTGGCCGCGCTGAAATCCGTCGGGGGGACTGGGGCGAAGGCATCGACGAACGCTTCGATCTGCTGCTCTGCAACCCACCCTATATCGAGGCGGGACTCGATCTGCCGCCCGACGTGGCCGATTTCGAACCGGCCGCGGCGCTGTTCGCGGGGCCAGGCGGACTCGACGAATACCACCGGCTGGCGCCGGAGATCGGTCGGCTGCTGGCTCCCGGCGGGCTTGCCGCGATCGAGATAGGCGCAGACCAGGCCGATGCTGTGCTGGAGCTATTCGCGGGCGAAGGACTGGCCGGATCGGTCCGGCTTGATCTGGCGGGACGCGATCGGGCGATAATCGTCAAAGGCTGAGCCATTTGTCGTAACAGCCATATATTCTGCTTGGAAATTGCCGCACGACCTCCTACATCGGACTGCATGTAAGGGCTCGGGATGCCGATTGCGCTCCAGCCCGATGCAATGACCTCCAATGCCAGGGGAGCCAGTTTCGGGCGACCATGACGTGTGGCGGATGCGGACCCCGTTGGGGCTTCCGCGCCTCTGGCGGCGTGCATCTTTTCGGTTTGGGGCAATGCCCCAGAATGGCTCCGGGACGGTCCCGGAAATGGGAGTGGTGAACCGATACCACGAGTGACGAGGACATCGGAAAGTTGATCAATAATCGGCAGAACGGCCGCCGTCGCGGCCGTGGTGGTGGGCAGGGTGCGCCCCGTCCCAATGGATCGGGTGGCGGCCAGGAGCGCGGCAATCGCATCGACAGTCGCGCGCGCGGGAATGCCGCGCAGCTCCTCGAGAAATACAAGGCGCTGGCGCGGGACGCGCAGATGCAGGGAGATCGCGTCAACACCGAATATTATCTCCAGTTCGCGGACCATTATTTCCGAGTGTTGAGCGAGACTCGCTCGCGCTTCGAAGAGCAGCAGCCGCGGCCTCGACGCGACGATTTCGTCACTCAATCCGACGAGGATTATGCCGATGAGGGCGATCGGACCGGTATCGACGAGCCAGGTCAGCAATCCGAGCCGATCTACGCAATGCGCGAGACCGAGGCGGTGCGGGATTTCGGGGGGCGCCAGTCCGACGGCAATCGCGCTGACGATGACGGGGACGACTCTCGCCACAGAGCGCCGCGCGATGACGATTACCGTCCGGTCGAGGCCGGCGAGGCAGAGGAGCGCGCTGCCGGTGACGAACAGCGCGGTTCGCGCCGCCGTGGCCGTCCCGTCAAGGCACAGCCTTCGGAGCAGATCGAGGTCGACCGGCTGCCGCCAGCGCTCTCGCTACAGTCCCAGGACGCGGAAGAAGGTGACAAGCCGAGGCCTCGTACCCGCCGTCCACGCGGTGAGAGCGCAGCGGTCTGATTTGGCGACACGATGAGAACCAAGGGGGCGGCCGTCCGGTCGCCCCTGTTTGGTTCCCTATTCGGCGGCTTCTGCTGTCGTGGTGGCGAAAGAGCAGGCCGCATCCATCCCGAGCGCGTGGGTGACGCGGCCCAAGCCGATCCAGCAGGCAATGCAATAACTCAGCTCGACAATCGCCTCGTCGTTGTAAGCGGCCTTCATCCGCGCCCAGAATGCCTCATTATAGGCGAGGTTGTCGGGATCCGTCCCCATCAGCTCCGCATATTCGATCGCGAGCCGCTCGCGCGCGGTGAAGACCGGTGAGGTGCGCCAGTCGATGACCTGGTCGTAGAAGGCATCATTTGGCGCGTTGCTCGTGTCGCTGGCGACATGTTGCTCACCGGACTTGCCGAAGAAGCTCATATAATCGGGCAGGTCGCGCGCCGAGCGCCAGCTCTTGCAGACGGCGCAGCCGTTTATGTCGGCGGTGCGCTTCCGCGCGGCCTCGAACTCGCGCAGGCTGATTTCGCGGGGTTGATAGGTCGTGGTGGAAAAGGCCATCGCTGCAGCGGTGATGGGCTTGGCATAGTGAGTCGTCACATAGCCGATCGGGTTATCCATGTGCTCGGCGGGAACAGCAACGCGCATGGCTTCTCTCCTTGTCGTTTCTGGGGCGAAGTCTAGCTTTCCGAGGTGGAATGCGCGAGTCCTATAGCTGCTTGTCCCGGGAGTTGCGCGGATCGACCTCTGCCTCGAAATGAGCAACATCCTCGTCATGGCCGGTGCCCGAACTCAGGAAGATCAATCCCATTAGTGCCCCGCCGAGCAGTACTGTGAGAGAGACGCCGGCACTGGTCGCGATAATGATCGCGGCGGTGAGTGGCGCTCCGTCGGACCAGAGGAAAAAGAGCGCGCCCGCAACGCTCAGCACTGCCGTGCCAATCACCCAACGCATGATCCATCGATAGCGAGCCCAGGCGCGGGCCGCGAGGACGGGATCGGACAAGTGATCATGCGGCCGGAGGCGTTTCGTCATGGCTTCCATTTGGGTGGGAAAAGTGGGACTATCAAGGTGTGCCCGTGTGGACTGTCCCGGATCATGTGTCCGTCCATGAAAGCCCGCCCTGGGCGCGTTGGCCCTCACCATGGCACGGGTGCAGAAGGGGAAGGATGCCGATATGACGATTGCGGCACTACTTCGGAAGCGCGACAAAAGCAGCATCATTAGCGTGCCGCCAGACATGGCAGTCAACGATGTGCTGAGATTGCTCGCCGACAAACGGATCGGCGCGG
>CANJRZ010000389.1 GCA_947476735.1 Sphingomonadaceae bacterium | reverse complement strand
GTCGCTGCGCCCCGGCTTCGCCTTCGGCGCATTGGCCGCCGGCGCCGACATCATGGCCGCCGAGCTGTTGCTCGAGAGCGGCGCCGAACTCCACATCGCGCTCCCCTCTACGGTCGAGGCCTTCCGCCGCGACTCGGTGAGCCGCTTCGGCGTAGAATGGGAAAGCCGCTTCGACGCGGTGATCGAGTCAGCCGAGACCATCGACGAGTTCGACACGCTCGACGCGGTCTCCCAATGCGGCGTCTATGTCAGTGACGAGATGGCGATGGGCATGGCGATCCGCCAGGCCGCGATGCTCCAAAGCGGCGCGACCGCGCTCCGCATTGGAGAAGGTTCACGCGCCGATGGCCGCATGCTCGATGCCGCATGGCAGCGGCGCGGCTTGCCGATCCATCGCGTACCGCTAGGCCGCACCGAAGCGGGGCACGGCTCCACCCTGCCGACTTTTGCTCGGGAGGCCGTGATCGCGCTGTCCGGGAAACATGGGGCAGATGAGCTGGCCGATGCCGGTGGTCAGGTGGAGGCGCATGGGGGTTTCACCATCGCTCGCTTCGGCGATCCGGTGTCCGCTGCAAAAGCGGCTCTCGCCTGGGTCCGCGAGGACGAGACGAAGCTCGGCATCGCCTATACGGCATTCGATCCCGATGCCGATAGTCCGGACCGGTTCGAAATCGCGATCCACATCGCGGGAACGGCCCAACCCGGTCGCGTTCCGGTGTCCCGCTCGATGGCGCTGGCGCTGACGCTGGGGGCACCCGATCTGCGATGCGAAAAATTCGGAACAATCGCCTCGGCAATGGGCGATATCGCACTCAGCCTGCTCGCACCGGCCTAATAGACCATATCCCTGAGCATCCGGGGTGCGACGATGATCATCGCGTCATCGGTCCGCTCGATCAACCCGCGCCGCTCCAGCGCGCTGATCGCGCGCGAGGCTGTCTCACGCGTCGTGTTGGCGTTGAGCGCAAGCGCGGTCACCTTGGGTGAAGGAACGATCCTGTTGCTTTCCCCAGCCAGTCGCAGCAATTCGGCATGGACGCGGCCCGGCGCCGAAAGCGTGCTTCGCGCGGCCATGCGGTCGAGCGACATATCGAGCTGGCGGCCGAGACGACGGGCCAGGCCGGCCCCGATCGGCGCATGTGCATCGGACATATCGGACAGCGTCCTGGTCGGAATCTTGAGCACCTGGACCCGGCCATGCGCGACGATATCCGCGCGGTGGGTGGTGGAATCGGGATAGGCCCCGAAAAACTCGCCGGGCCCGTGATAGGCCAGCTGGACACGCTGGCCGTCGAACCCGATCAGCTGGATATGCACCATCCCGTCGATCACAAGCCAGCACTGATCGGACGGATCACCCTGATGCGCGATCATCGTCTTGTGCGGAATCGCAAGCGCCGTCACCGACGCGTCGAGCTGACCGGCCAAAGCGTCGTCGCAGCCGAATATGGCTGCGATCGCCGTCACTCGCTCGTCCTTCTGCACGGCTCGCCTATGTGCTCCGATTTCTGCCCTAAGGTGAGACTATAAGGCGATAAGCAAAAAGGGAAGTTTCACGCCCCGTCGAGATTGAGAATGCTGTCTCGCACCTGCGATCGCTGGATCTGCCCGGTTGCCGGAGTCCGCGGCAGGCTGTCGACCGCCGCCACTTTGCGCGGATGCTTGAACGGCGTGAGCTTGCCCTCGAGATAGGTCCGCAGCGCCTCGACACTCGGCAGCGCCCCGCCCTCCTCGACCACCAGCGCGGCGCACACCACCTCGCCCCAGCGCGTATCGGGGAGACCGACGATCGCGATGTCGCGCACCCCCGGGAAACCGGCCAGTGCCGCCTCGACCTCGGCAGGTGCTACCCACTCGCCTCCCGAACGGATCACCTCGCGCCGTCTACCGGTGATCGTGAAATAGCCTTCCTCGTCGCGCTCGACGAGGTCGCCGGTATGGTACCAGCCATCCTCGAACGCCTCCTCGGTCTGCTGCGGCAGATCGAAATAGCCGCTCGCGATGGTGATGCCGCGCTGCCACAATTCGCCGTCGACGACCTTCGATTCGACCCCCTGCAGTGACAATCCGATGGCGTAGGGCTTCCGTTCGAGATCGCTGTCACCGATCGACAGGCCCCGGCCCATCTCGGTCGACCCATAATGCAGCCCCATATAGGTGCCGGGAAAGCGCGCCCGCAGCCGCTCGACCATCTCGGGTTCGACCCGTGACGTCCCGCTGTTCACGAAATAGAGCGAACTGGTGTCATAGGGCTTCTTGCACTCGAGAATGCGATCCCAGACCGCCGGGATGCAGTAAAGATTGCCGGCACGCCAGCGCTCGACCATGCCGAGCAGGGTATCGGCGTCAGTGCCCGTCGGCATGTGCACCGCGCGCTTGAAGGCCCAGGGGCCGAGCAGGAAGTGCCAGCCCGCGAAGTGGAACATCGGGAACATCGACACTTCGCCGCGCCCGCCCGGATGGGTGATGTTGCCCAGCGAGAACTCCATCGCCCGCGTCCAGGTCGCGCGGTGCGAGATCATCACCCCCTTGGGCTTGCCGGTGCTGCCGCTGGTCAGGAAGATCGCTTCGAGCCCCTCTTCCTCCCCCAGCAGCTCGGGCAGCGCGCCATCCGACGCCTTCTCGGTCAGCGCATCGAGATCGTCGCCGGGTATCGCCCTGCGCCCGGCTCCGGTCACCGCGAGCCGTACCCCCTGCGCTTTCGCGATCGCCTCGCCCGCTTCGACATGATCGAAGTCGACGATCAGCAAGACCGGCCGGATATACTCAACCATTGCCCTCGCCTCTTCATAGGCGAAAGCCGGGTTCATCGGCACGAAGGTCGCGCCACGCCGCAAGATACCGAAATAGATGTCGAGATTGCGCAATCCGATCCCGCTCCAGTAGCAAACGCGGTCGCCCGGCTTAACGCCGATCTGCTCCAGTGCGCGGGCTGTCCTGTTGGCACGGGCGCTGGCCTCCGCGAAGCTCAGCGTCTCCTCCCCAAGGGTGACGGCCAGCGCGTTGGGGACCTCGTTCGCAGCGAGATCCAGGATGCGATGAACCAGCCTCTTCGTCAGCACCTTGCCATCCCTCCCAATGATCCCATAGCGTCCTGAACATGGACACGAACATGATGCCGCCGCTCACCACGGCACGATTCCCGATCGAAGAAGGGCATATCATGATGTTCGCCCGCGCGATCGGCGATCCCAATCCGATCTACCGCGACCCTGCCTATGCTGCGAAAAGCACACCCGGCACCATCATCGCTCCGCCAACCTTCGTCGAGGCGGCGATCCATTTCGACGACACCTGGCCTTTCCGTCCGAAGATCGGCGAACGCTGGATGGGCTCGGCGCGCGAGCCCAAGAACGGCCCCAACCCGCTCGGCGACCATGGCGGCAGCCACTTTCACGCCTCGACCGAGTTCCACTACCACGCGCTGCTGCGCCCCGGCATGGTGCTGAGCGGCGCCACCCGGCCCGGCAATATGTGGGAAAAAAGCGGCCGATCCGGGCTGTTGCGCTTCACCGAGGCGATCACCGAATTCCGAGACGAGAACGGCGCGCCGGTGGTAACCAGCACCCTCACCGTGGTCAGCACCGAGCGAAAGGTCGAACAACCGGCGCTTGCCGCCAATGCCACGCCCGGCGGTGCATGGCGCAGGCCCGATTTCCCGGCCAGCTACCCCGTCACAGCCCCGCGCGACCTGACGCCTGGCGCGAGCTTCTCCGAACTCCTGATCGACGATCTCTCGCGCGCCCAGATCCTCCTCTACGCCGGTGCCTCGGGCGACTTCTCCCCGCAGCATGTCGATGAGGTCTACAACACCGTGGTCGAGGGTTATCCCTCGGTCTTTGCGCACGGAATGCTGTCGATGGGGATGACGGGCCGGATGCTGACCGACTGGCTCGGCGACGGCAAGCTGCGCCGCTTCAAGATGAACTTCCTTGGCCAGGTCTGGCCGGGAGATTCGCTCACCGGCCATGCGACGGTGAAGAGTGTTGCGGACGGGTTGATCGAGCTGGATCTGGCGACGGTGAACCAGCGAGGCGCCACCGTGCTGGCGGGCAGCGCTACGGCGGACGTAGGACCCTAAATTTTCTCCGTCACCCCTGCGAAGGCAGGGGTCCATGTCTGCTTTCTCCTCAGATGCCATCTGGCTGGTGAGAGACATGGATTCCTGCCTTCGCAGGAATGACGGATGATGAGTGGTCATGACCCAACCAGAGCGGCACTGATCCGATCCCAGGTCCGCCCCAGGCCCTCGATCGGCTCCT
>CANJRZ010000388.1 GCA_947476735.1 Sphingomonadaceae bacterium | reverse complement strand
CTGCTGACCACGGTCAACGGCCTCTCGACCGCCTGGATTCGTGCCTCGGAAAGCCTGCGCTCCTGCCTTGCCGCCGGTGGCCTCAAGGGACAGGACCTCACCGACACGACCTTCTGGATCGCGATGACGGTGGTCGGCTCGGCGCGGCACATGCTCGCCGCCCCGATCGCCAAGCATGTCGACGATACCCTCGCGGCAATCCGCCGGCTCGATCCTGAAGGCGTTACCGAATTGTCGAGCCTCGCCGGCTCTGTCCCCGGCATGTACGAACGGGCGCGCGAGATCATGCTCGAGCGGACGCTGGCGAGCGTCGAGGCGCTGATCGCCAAGGGCTAAGCCCGGTCGAATTCGATATGCAGTTCGGTCAGTCCATGCAGCAGATAGGTCGGCTCATGGCTGAAGCGCCGCGCGCCGGGCGGGCCGTGATGCGTCTCCGAGATACGGATGTCCGAAGTGCGCGCGAGAAATCTTTCGAGGGTGATCCGCGCCTCCATCCGGGCAAGCGGCGCCCCCGGACAGGCATGGGCTCCGCGACTGAAGGCGATCTGGTCGCGCAGGCCGGGGCGGTCGAGATCGACCTCGTCGGGATGGTCGAAATGGCTCGGATCCCGATTGGCGCCGCCGAGGCACACTGTGACGATGCTGCCCGCCGGAATCGGTACGCCGGCGAGGCTGGTCGATCGGACCGCGAGTCGCGACAGGGCCTGAACCGGGCTTTCGGCCCTCAGCGCTTCCTCGATGAAGTCTGGAATCGAGCCGGGATCGGCGCGCAGCCGCGCCTGCAGCGCGGGACTGTCCCCGAGCAGCTTGAACGAGAAGGAGACCAGCCGCGCCGAGGTGTCCTGTCCGGCTCCGAACAGGAAGGTGGCGAGGCGGACCAGCGTATCGATGTCGGGCTTGCTGCCGTCACGATAGTGCGAATGGACAAGCTCGCTCATCATGTCGTCGCGCGGGTGCGCGATCCGCTCTTCAAGATAGGTCTTGAACAGCGGGTGCAGGAAACCGTGCGGGTTGGTCTCGACCTTGAAATCCTCTTCGCCAAGCTGGGTCGGCGGAGCGCCCAGCGTCTCGACCAGCATGTCGCGATCCTCATGCGGAACCCCGAGCAGGTCGCAGATCACCAGGGTCGACATTGCGTGGGCATAGTCTTTGGTGATCTCGCAGCTGCCGCGGTCGATAAACCGATCGATCAGCCTGTCCGAAAGGCCGAGCAGATAGTCCTCATTCTGCCTGAGCCGGCGGTGGGTCAGCAGCTGGGTGAGC
Source organism: Sphingomonadaceae bacterium (assembly GCA_947476735.1). Classification (GTDB taxonomy): domain Bacteria; phylum Pseudomonadota; class Alphaproteobacteria; order Sphingomonadales; family Sphingomonadaceae; genus Rhizorhabdus. Next base: position 3,005 of record CANJRZ010000388.1, on the reverse strand, counting down.
AGGGTCCGCTGGGCGATATGCGAGGCGCCGTCATGGCTGACGAGATGCTCGGACCAGGGCAGTGCGTCGCGGTGGCGGGCGAGTTGCCCGCTGATGTCGTCTCCCTCCGGGGTGAAGGGCAGAGGCGGGATCGGCCCGGTGACGGTCAGGCAGGACGAGAAATCCTCACGCTTGTTGCTGAGCACGTCGACCGCCTGCGCATAGCCGGTGACCATCACGACATCATGATGCGGCTCGCGATAGACCGGGCAGCGCCCGCGCAGCTCGTGCATATAGGCGGGCACATCCTCGTGCACCTCGGCCTCGGTGAAAAAATCGGGGAGCTCCCTGTCACCAGCCGCGTCGGTCATGGCAGCACATTCTCCAGCGGTACGCCGTCAAGTTCATAGCGCCGCGCCTCGGTGAGCACCATCACCCCGCGGCAGATCTCGGTACCGCTCGGATTGCGCCAGCGGTGGATCGTGCCGCGCTGGACGACGATATCGCCCGGCCCGACCAGCGTCCTGACGCCATCGTCAAGCTCGAGCTCGAGTTGCCCCGACAGGATGATGATGTAATCGATCGAGCCGGTGCGGTGCATCGGTGAAACGAAGCCGGGGGGCATATCGACCACCCGGATCGCCGAGCCGCCCTGCCCGTGCAACGCCATCACCCGCTCGCGCCCGTCGACGGGATCGTTATTGTCGACGGGGACGGTGGCGGTGGTCCAGACCTTGACGAAAGCGGCGTCCTGCCCGGGATAAGCAGCGGGCACGACGCTGTCGTCGGCGAAAATGACGGCGCGGCCCCTGGCGTCATGGCCGGTGACGACGCGGCGGACGGGTTTCGGATCGCTCATTTCACCTGCCTGCCCGCGAGGCGCGGCGACGTCAATCGAAGCGGAAGCCCGAGATCATCGTCTCCATCACGATCTCGCCATAGATGCGCGCACCCGGTCCATCCGAGGCCCCAGCCGCCACCATCAGCGGCAGCAGATGCTCCTCCACGGGATGGGCGAAGCGCGCGGCAGGTGCATTGACCCATTGTGCAAGCGCCCCGCCCCGGGCAGCGGGATCGCCCTCGACCAGCCCGGCCAGCCAGTCGTCGAAGGCGATCGACGGCTCGGTCGCATGCGGATTGCGATAGGCGCGCATATTGTGGAAGCTCATGCCCGCACCGACGATCAGTACGCCCTGGTCTCGCAGCGGCCGCAGCGCCCGGCCGACGCGCCAGGCGATCTCGGCATCATGGCCGCGGTCGAGCGACATCTCGACGACGGGCACATCGGCATCGGGAAAGGCGACCTTGAGCGGCACGAACACGCCATGGTCAATCCCCCGGTCGGGATCGGTTGCAGCTGCATAGCCCGCTATGCGCAACAGGTCCGCCGCACGTTCCGCCAGCGCCGGATCGCCCGGCGCGGGCCAGCTCAGTTCATATGTATGCGGCGGAAAGCCATGATAATCGTAGATCAGCGGCGGACGGGGCGAGGCGGTAAAGGCGAAGCCTTCGGTCTCCCAATGGCCGGAGACGATCAGGATCGCGCTCGGGCGCTCGGGCAGGCGCGCCGGCAAACCGCGCAGAAAGGCCTCCATCCCCGTCCAGGTCCCGTTCGGATCGGGCATGAAGAAACAGGGTCCGCCGCCATGCGGAATGTAAAGGCTCGGCTGTCGCTTGGTCATCCGCCCAAGATCGGTACTGCGGGCGGGGATTCAAGGCGAGCAGCCCCTCCCGTTATGGGAGGGGCCACTTTGCTGCGTCTCAGCTTTTGGTAAAGTCGAGGATGTACGGCGCCAGCAGCGGCCAGCGGACGAACAGGCCCTTTTCCTTGCCGCTGCGGACATCCTGGCCGCGCTCGACCCATTCGCGGTCACCCCACGGCGGATCGATGATCTTCGACTGCGGGATCAGCTCGCTGACCCATTCGCTGGTCCGCCGCGTGTGCGGCACGTCGCTCTTGCCGCTGCGGAAGATCAGGATCGGCATCTTGAATTTCTGGAAGTCCTCGGGCTTCATCCCCGGGACCGGCGAGCCCTCGGGCGCAATGAAGCCCGCCGCCCATTTCTGGAACTTCTCGATCAGCTCGAACGGATCCTGCTTGAGCATCTCTTCGCGCGCCTTGGGATTGTTGGCGAGGAAATCGGACCAGCCATAGACTTTTGTGATCCCCTCGATGCCTTCCCCCATCATCGCGTTGGCAGCCTCGCCATAATAATGGCCAACAAGCCCCATCAGCCCGATCGGGCCGCCGCTGATCCACCACAGCACCATGTGCGAGATGAGGTCGGGACGCGCCGCTGCCGCGATCATCGAGACACGGGCGCCGGCCGAACCCGCCGCCAGCGCGGTCGGGCCCAAATCGAGCGCGTCGATCAGCCCGGCGAGGGTGCGGCCATTGACCCCCGATTCGGAATCGCCCTCAAGGTTAAGATCGGACTGGCCGCAATTGGGCCGGTCCCACAGCAGCACGCGCTTGCCGCCCTTGGCGAGTTCCTGGCCGAGCTCCTTGAGCCCTGCCGTCGTCATCGGGAAACGGCCACCCGGGGTCAGCGCGACCGCGGGGGCGCCTTTATCGCCGAGCAGCTCATAGGCGATGTTCAGCCCGTTGATGTTGATCTTTTCCACGCCCATGGCGTCTCTCTCCTCTAGTTATTGTTGATGAAGTCCAGGATCGTCGGCGCCAGCAGCGGCCAGCGGACGAACAGGCCCTTGGCTTCGCCCGCCGCGACGGCGCGCACCCGCTCGTTCCACTCGTCGTCGCCCCATGGCGGATCGACGATCTTCGATTGGGGGATCAGCTCGTGCACCCATTCGCTGGTGCGGCGGGTGTGGTGGACGTCGGTGGTGCCGCTGCGCAGGATCAGGATCGGCATCTTGAGCGCCAGGAAGTCGGCGGGGCTCATGCCCGGCACCGGCGAATCGAGCGGCGGACGGAAGCCGGCCGCCCAGGCCTGCATCTTCGCGACGAACTCGAGCGGGTCCATGGCGAGCAGCTGCTCGCGGCCCGCCTTGTTGGTCTTCATGAT
>CANJRZ010000387.1 GCA_947476735.1 Sphingomonadaceae bacterium | reverse complement strand
GAATTGTAGCGCACGTTCGAGCCGCTGAACGCATAGCGCAGGCCGTCTACCTCGATGATCAGCGAGCTGCTGGTCTTTTGCGCAATCACCGAATCCGCGTCGGTCAGCCGATCGAAGTTGAAGGCGGTCTGCAGCGAGCTGCCGGGGGCCGCTATGAGCGTCACAGACGTAGCCGATACTGTCATGCGCAAACCTTCCCCGAGTTCCGGCGTCAGCAGAGCGCCCGGTGCACGCAGCGTCAAGGCCGACGGAGCAGCGTTTGATCGAATATGGATCAGAACGGCAGGGTGTAATGGCGTGCGGCGCCATGTCGGCTATGATGAAAACCGATGAACCGGGAACGTGACCAAACGCGGCGCGTGGGCGCTACACGCTTCACCGCGATCCGCGCGCGGCTCGAGGCGGCGGTGCCCGAACGCGGGCTGCCGGCCTTCCTCTACGAATTCGCTATCTTCGGATTCAAGCAAGGCTGGGCCTGCCTGTTCGGTGCATTGTTGCTGGCGCTGCTGCTCGGCACCCATCTCTGGTGGCCTGCGGCCGCGCCGATCGCGCGCTACGACTTCCTGACGGTCGCTGCGCTGCTGCTCCAGTACGGCATGCTCGCCTTCCGGCTGGAGAGCTGGGAGGAGGCGAAGGTCATCCTCGCCTTCCACATCGTCGGCACGGTGATGGAGCTGTTCAAGACCGCACATGGCTCCTGGGAATATCGTGAGGCCGGGCTGCTGCGGATCGGCGATGTGCCGCTCTTCTCGGGCTTCATGTATGCGGCGGTGGGCAGCTACATCGCCCGCATCTGGCGCATCTTCGATTTCCGATTCACCGGCTATCCGCCGCCCTGGACGACGATCGCGCTGGCCGCCGCGATCTATGTCAACTTCTTCGCCCACCATTGGCTGCCCGACATCCGCCTCGCCCTGTTCACGGCGACGGCGCTGTTGTTCGGCCGCAGCTGGATCCATTACCGACCCCTGCGCGCGCATCGCCGCATGCCGCTGCTGCTCGGCTTCCTGCTTGTCGCGCTGTTCATCTGGTTCGCCGAGAATATCGGCACCTATGCCCATGCCTGGAGCTACCCCCACCAACGCCATGGCTGGACCGCTGTGCCTATCGGTAAGCTGGGGGCGTGGTATCTGCTGATGATCATCAGCTTCGTGCTGGTCGAGCGGGTACATGGCGCGCGGCACGGGACGGATGCCGCCGAGGGGTGATGACGGCGGACGCCGCGGCCGATAGACCGGGCGCACAGGAGAGGAGAGCCCCATGACCCCCGAGCGTTTCACCATCGCCATCCCCGACGACCGGCTGAACGAGATGAAGCGGCGGCTGCGCGCCACCGCCTGGCCCGGCGATTTCGGCAATGACGACTGGCGTTTCGGCGTGCCTGAGCCCTGGCTGCGCGACATGGTCGATTACTGGGCCAATGATTATGACTGGCGCGCGGCCGAGGCGGCGATCAATGCCTGGCCGCAGTATCGGGTCGGGATCGACGGGGTTCCGATCCATTATATCCATGTGAAGAGCGGCCGCCCTGACGCGATCCCGCTGATCCTGACGCATGGCTGGCCGTGGACCTTCTGGGACTGGCACGGCGTCCTCGCCGAGCTCGCGGCGGATAAGGACGGCCCGGCGTTTGACCTGATCGTGCCGTCGCTGCCGGGCTATGGCTTCTCGTCGCCGCTGCGCAAGCCGGGCGTCAACATCCGCGAGGTCGGGCGGCTGTGGGTGAAGCTGATGACCGAGGTGCTGGGCTATGAGCGCTTCGCCGCGGCGGGGGGCGACTGGGGGGCGATCGTCACCGCCGAGATCGGCCATGCCTATCCCGAGCGGCTGCTGGCGATCCACCTGTCGCTGCTGCTGCTCCATGAACTGCCCAACCATGGCGTGCCGGCCGATGCCTTCGCGCCCGACGAGCAATGGATGCCGCAGCGGATGGCGGAGGTGCTGCCCTTCGTCACCAGCCATGTCATCGTCCACAGCCATGATCCGCAGACGCTCGCCTATGCGATGGCCGATTCCCCGGTCGGCACCGCCGCTTGGCTGTGGGAACGGCGGCGCAGCTGGAGCGATTGCGGCGGTGATCCGGTCGCGCTCTACGGGCGCGATTTCCTGTGCACCACCGCTTCCATCTACTGGCTGACCAACACGACCGGCAGCAGCTTCCGCCTCTATGCCGAGCAGTTCAGCGGCGGCGGCTTCGGACAGGAGTGGCCGTTGCTCCACCGTCGCGCGCCCTCGATCCCGGTGCCGACGGGCGCCGCGATCGCGCCGAAGGAGCTGGTGTTCCTGCCCCGCGCGGAGGTGGAAAAGCGTGCTGACCTGCGCCGCTGGACGGTGCTGCCGCGCGGCGGCCATTTCCTGCCCGCCGAGCAGCCGGCGCTGCTGGCCGCGGAATATCGCGCCTTCTTCGCGGATTTCGCGGCGTGACGATCGGGGCGCCGGGATCGAGGGAGAGCGTGATGCGGCCGACGGTGATCGTGGCGGGGGCGTCGGGGCTGATCGGGGTCACCGCGCTGCGCCATTTCGCGCAGGATGTGGGCTGGCGGGTGATCGGCCTGTCGCGGCGGCCGCCGGCGATCGACATTCCCCGCGCCCGTCACCTGAGCGTCGACCTGTGCGATCCCGCCGCGATCGCCGCAGCCATGCCCGCGCTGCGCGAGGCGACCCATCTCGTCCATGCCGCAGTCGAGGAGAATATGGCCGACGTCGAGGCGGGCTGGACCTCGCACGATCAGATGCGTCGCAACCGCGACATGCTCGCTAACCTTGTCGACGCGCTGAGCGATGGCGCGCCGGGGCTGCGCCACATCTCGGTGATGCACGGCCAGAAGGCCTATGGCGGCTGGGCCGACCGCGCCAACGCATTGACCTTGTGCCGCGAGGAGCTGCCGCGCCACCCCCACGACAATTTCTACTGGCTGCAGGAGGATTATATCCGCGCCCGCCAGCCGGGGCAGCGCTGGCACTATACCTTCTGGCGGCCATCGCTCGTGCTCGGAGGCGACACCGTCACCGGCAATCTCAACGCGCTGCTGACGCTCGCCGTCTGGGCCGCCTCGTGCCGCGCCGCCGGCGAGCCGCTCGATTTCCCGACCGGTGCCAGGAACGCGATCGTCACCGCGATCGACACCGACCTGATCGGCGATGCGCTGCTCTGGGCGGCGGAGTCGCCTGCGGCGCGCGATCAGACCTTCAACATCGGCAATGGCGACGTGTTCGCCTGGCGCGACGTCTGGCCGGTGCTGGCCGAGGCGTTCGGCGTGGCGCCGGGGCGGGAGCGGGACTTCACCCTGGCCGGCGAGATGGCGCGGCTCGCCCCCGTCTGGGCGCAGCTGGTGGCCGAACAGGGCCTCGCCGCGCCGGCCGATCCGATCGCCTTTCTCGGCGGCTCGATCTCGCTTACCGACCTGTGCCTCGCCAGTGAGCTGCGCGAGGCGCTGAGCACGATCCGCCTGCGCAAGGCGGGCTTCGCCGGCTGCGCCTCGACGGTGGAGGTGATGCGCAAATGGATCGGGCGCTACCAGGAGCTGCGGCTGCTGCCGGTGTTCGGCTGAGCGCGGGGGAGGCGAGGAGGTGAGGGTGCGGCAGGTGCCGCCCGAGATCCCAGCCTGCGCCGGGATGACGAGTGGGGGGGTACAGCGAGGGCGCGCGGGCCGGTGGTGCCCGGCTAGCGGCCGGGCGCCGCCCCGGCCGCGACGGCATCTTTCATCCGCTCGGTGAAATCCCAGCTGGTCAGGTGGCTTGGGCGGATGCGGATCGCCACCTCGGACTCGATCTTGCCGAGCAGCTGCCGCGCCAGCCGGGTCTCGGGCCCGATGCTATAGCGCTGCAACAGCCGGCGCAGCATCTCCCCGCCGGCTTCGGGCACGATGTGGCACTCGCCCTTGCCCCGGACGCCGCGATAGGGCGGAGTGTCGCCGGCCACCTCGAAGCCGCATTGCGGCTGCCGCGCGACGAATTCGGCGAGCTTCGACTGCGCGGGGGTCGCGCACCACAAGGCGTCCTCCTCGGCTAGGAACCAGAGCGACATTACCCAGGGCGATCCGCTGCTGTCCCGGACCGAAAGCCGCAGGGGAATGGTGGTGTCGTGCAGGAAGGCGGCGATCTGCTCGCCCGACCAGCAGCCACGAAGCTTCGCGTTCGAGAAATCTGTCATGCTGAGACTGCCTATGCCGATGGCGGGGCTTGTCAATCGGGGCGGGCCGTCAGCAGCACCCGCGGGCCGGGCGTGCGGCGCTTGCCCGACTGGCGCGGGATGACGCGTTTTTCGCCGAGCTCCG
>CANJRZ010000386.1 GCA_947476735.1 Sphingomonadaceae bacterium | reverse complement strand
TGGTCCATGCGGCCGGCAAAGATCAGCCGGGCGGGATCGATGCCGCGCATGCTTGCCTCGCGGCGCAGATTATCCTCGACCCATTGATTGGCCTGAAACAGCCAGAGCACGCTTCCATCGACCCGGCCGAGCAGCGGCATCCAGGCGTCGAATTCGGCGGCGGTGATCTTGAAGCTGTTGTTGAAGCAGCAGAAGACGAAGCCGTCTTGGGGAAGACCGAGTTCGGCGCGGATCATGCTCAAATTCGATATGGTGCGGGTGTCGTCATTTGCCTGGTAGGTTTCGGGAAGGTGGATGATCTTCTCGGCATAATGCGGGCGCTGATCGTCGGGGATCAGCGTCGGATCGGCGATCAGATAGTCGATGAAGGGGGCGGCCATCGTGCCCGGATAGCCCAAATAGCTTATCTGGATCGGCGCGGGCCTGAGGGCGAGGATGTCGGGGCGGGCCTGACCGGTATAGCCCATCAGGTCGACGGCGATCTCGATCCCTTCGCTTCGCGCCAGTTCGGCGATATCGCTGCTGGCCTTCCCGCTGACGTCGTGGAAGACGTCGAACGCCTGTTCAAGCCTCGTCCGCATCGGCGAAGGCTGAGGTCGCCCATAACTATAGGCGTGGACCGAGAAGCGGGAGCGATCGTGCAGCTCGAACATCCGGGCAAGCTGGAACATCACCGCATGTTCGTGGAAGTCGGCCGAGAAATAGGCGATCCGGATAGTGCCCGAAGTTGCCGTCGCGGCGGTTGGAGCGATAGCGACTTTGCCGAACTTCAGGGCGGCATAATTTCGTGCGCGCAACAGGTTGCGCTGCGGATCATCGTCGAGCACCAGCGGCGCATAGGGGCTGATCGCATCGCCCGTCAGACCGATGCCGGCGAAATCGGACGCATCCCGCCAATCGCACATCCGGGCTCTTAGGTAGGTGAACTGGGAGCGAACTTCCGGAAAGTCGGGCTTCAGCGCGAGAGCTCGTCCGTAGCTGTCGAGCGCCGCATCGAACCGGCTCAGGTCCCTCAATGCATGCCCCCGGTTGGCCAGGGCGTCGGCATAGGTGGGCCGCAGCGCGATCGCCTCGTCATAAGCCGCCACGGCTTCTTCGAGCCGCTTCATCTCGTGCAGCGCGTTGGCGCGGTTATAATGGATTTCGGCCAATCTCGGCATAAGTCGGATTGCCCTGTCATAGCTGGCCACCGCCTCGTCGAGCCGGCCGAGATGTTTGAGGGCGATGCCACGGTTATTGTGCGCCTGGGCGTTGTCGGACAGAAACCTGATAGCCGCGTCGCAGCTGGTCAGCGCATCGTCATAGCGCTCGAGTCCGATCAGCGCGGTGGCGCGGTTCGAATGGGCCTCGGCATAGTCGGGCTTCAGCGCAACCGCCCGACCATAGGCTTCAACGGCAAGATCGAACTGGCCGGTGCCGGCACAGGCGGCGCCTGCGATATTGTGAAGGTCGGGGACCGACGGATAGAGATCGATCAACAGTCGGACATGGTCGAGCGCCTCACGCAGGCGGCCCTCCTCATAGAGAGAGAGGACGGCGTTGAGTCCCTTGTCATATGCCTTTGGATCTTGTGGGGCCGAGAGTGACTTGATGCCGTCGAGAGCGCGCCTGTTGGTAGGGAAGCGCATGAGCACGTTGCGATAGATTTCCTCGGCTTCAGCTACATTGCCCTTAGCCGACAGCGACGCAGCCTTGCGCAGGCTCTGATCCACATTCTGCTTCATGTCGCGGTCTCGAGGTGAAGGATTTTTATCTGCCGTGCGGGGTAGCGAACCTCTCCTAAGAACCGATTAACCATGTTCGTCCGGCTGATCGCCCGCGCGCCAGATCGTCTTGCAGGAGTTGTTCGACATGACGCGTTAATCGAAATAGGGGCGGCCTCAGCGACGCATCTCGACCCGATCGAGCCCAAGCCATGTCGCCATGACCGCCAACTCCTCGGCCAGTTCGGCGGCGGTGTTCGACGGAGCGTCGGGTTCGAAATGCGACGACTGGACCCGCAGCAGCGACGCCTGCCGGTCAGCCTTGAGGTCGACGCGCCCGACCAGCTTGTCGCCGAGCAGGAATGGCAGGACATAATAGCCAAATTGCCGCTTATGGGCCGGCGTATAGATCTCGATGCGGTAGCGAAAACCGAACAGTCTTTCGGTGCGTGATCGTTCCCAGATCAACGGATCAAACGGGACGAGCAGGGCGCGCGCTGCAATCCGGCGGGGGCGTCGGACATCGCGGTGCAGCCATGCGGGCTGGCGCCATCCGGCGACCGAAACCGGTAGCAACGCACCCGTTTCGGTCAGTTCGGTGATCGCAGCCCTGGTGTCGGTGACTCCCGTGCGGAAATAGTCGCGCAGATCGGTCTCGGTTGCGACGCCGAGCGCTCTCGCGGCGAGGGTAACGAGCTGGCGATGCGCATTCGCCTTGTCAGGTGTTGGCAGCGCCAGAATATCGGACGGAATGACGCGTTCCGTCAGGTCATAGACGCGTTCGAAGCCACCGCGCCGCGAAGCCGTTGTGATGTGCCCTGCCCAGAACAGCCACTCGAGCATCCGTTTGCTTTCGCCCCATTCCCACCAGCCGCTGCGGCTCTTTCCCTCGTCGAAGTCCGAGAGGGCCTTCGGCGCGAATCCGAGCAAGGACGTTCATGGCCTCGCTGCGCTTCTCGCGCGCATAGACACGCAGCCCGTTCCAGCCGCTCAGCCCCGCGTCGGCGTCAGCCATCCGCCAGCGCAGCAGCGGATGCAGGTCGAGCGGCAGCAACGAGGCTTCATGCGCCCAATATTCGAACATCCGTCGTGCCCGTTTCGGGCCCCAGGCGGCACGGTCCATCAGCGCCCGGTCATAGGGGCCGACCCGGGAGAAGGCAGGCAGATAATGGGCGCGCGACAGGACGTTGACGCTGTCGATCTGATGCAGGCCGAGCCGATCGATTGCGCGCCGGAGATGGGTCTGGCTGACCGTACCGGGCCGTGCTGTCCCGAACCCCTGCGCGGCCAGCGCGATCCGTCGGGCTTCGGCGAGCGACAATGTCCCGGTCAATCGCGGCCCATACGGCGCGAAGCCCATGCATAGTCTTCGGCGGCCTTGCGGTCGGCGGGCTTCTTGAAGGCTGTTTCAGGATCGGGCGCGCTGCCGAGCGCGTGGAGGACGATCCAGAGGGCGAAACGGCGACCCGAATCCCGCTCGATACCGAAGGCGACTGCAACCCGTTCGCGCCCGGACTCGATCGCATCATCGTCGAGCGCATCGAGGTCGGCCGTGCCGAAATAATGGTGGAGCAGAGCGTCGAGGTCCATGAGATCACCGTTGGCGACGCTTCCTGTCGGACGCAAGGCCGATCCGCAGTTGGGCATGATGACCCTCCTCCCGATCTCGTGCCGAAGGCGTTCGGCCTGACTGCGTAAATCCCGTAGGGCGTTCCGTGCAGGGACCTATATAGCTACTGATGCATTGTGGCCCTGCGAAGGAGGCAAAGCCGATGCTCGAACGACTCCCTGGCTGGCTGGGCGGCATGCTCAGGAATTTCCGTGCGGGTCACAGCAAATTGGTGATCGTCCAGCCCGAACTGGAGATTGGCGATACCGTCATCGACCTGTCGAGCCCCGCCTTCGCCTATGGCGCGCGCCTTCCCGTTCGCTTCACCGCCGATGGCGAAGGAGTCTCGCCGCCGCTGGTGTGGGGCGATGTGCCTGAGGGCACCGCTAGCCTCGCCCTGATCGTCGAGGATCCTGATGCCCCCGCGATCCAGCCGTTCGTCCATGCGCTGGTCTGGAACCTCGCCGCCGCCGAACGACGCCTGCCCGAAGGCTCGATGTCGCCGGACGCGACCACTGCGGAAATTGGCCGCAACAGCCTGTTCGGCGATGGCTGGCTGCCGCCCGATCCGCCGACCGGCCACGGTTCTCACGACTATGTCTTCCAGCTGTTCGCCCTGAGCGAAACGGCGGACATAGGCCATCATCCCGGACGATCCGGCTTCATGCGCGCGATCACGGGCCATGTCCTTGGCGCCGGCATGCTCGTTGGAACATATTCGCGCGGCGAGGAGGCGACGGTGGGCGGGCAGCGGATCATCGGCGCTTCTCCCGCCTGACTGACGGGTTCGGACTAGGCCGTCCCAGGCGGGTCCCTGTGGAGATGCACCCGGCCTCGGGTGGCGTAATAGGCCTCCAGCTTGTTCCACGCATCCTCGGCGGTCTCGACGAAGCGGAACAGCTTCAGGTCGTTCTCTCCGATCACACCGTCCTCGACCAGCGCGTCGAAATTAACGACCTTCCGCCAGAACGCCTCGCCGAACAGGAAGATTGGCAGTT
>CANJRZ010000385.1 GCA_947476735.1 Sphingomonadaceae bacterium | reverse complement strand
GGGGTCTGTCTGTCTGACTGCGGGAGGGGCGCTTGTCGCGTTTCCTGCAGCAATGGCTGCCGAAACGAGACCGAGCCCGAGCAAGATGCGACTTCTCATCGTCAGCCCCTTTTTGGCGCGGTCGGTGCAAAAAGCGGCGCGATGATCGAAAGGGCCTCATCGATATTGGATCGATCGGGCAATTCCATCGAATTTCCGACGCCAAGCATGTCGCCGATATCGGGGTTGGTGTTCATCACGACCACACCGTCGCTCTTCGACATCATTGATACATTGCGATAGCGCACGCCGTAATTGGCTTCAGGTTGCGGCACCAGCCAGCCGGTCTGGCCACGGACGGGGATGATGGTCTTGTCCTGCCAGAGGTCGCGCGCGGCGTAGCCGGTGCTGTTGATGACCACCTTCTCGGGCAATGTCGCATAGTCGGCCGGGCCGCTGAAATCGCGATTAACGAAACGGCCGCCGCGTTCGAAAAATTCACGTAGCAGGATGTGTCCGTAACTCGCGAAGTTGAAATGCATTTGGGATGAGCGCGTTGCATAGGCGGTCGGAAAGGGGTTTTCTTCTGGTGCCAATGGCACGGCCTGAGGAACGATATCTTTGATCCGCTCGCTAAAATGGGCAAACTCCGAATTTTGCTGGGGAAGGCCCTTGGTTTCGAAACTATCGGTTATGGAAGGATTGACCGGCCATTTGCGCCGCTCGATCGGGGTATCCGAAACCTGGTAGGAATCTCCGAATTCGACGGGATTGCCCTGGACGCCAAGATAGGTTCGGAATGCTTTCCATGAGAAGCGGGCCATCTGTTCCCAGAGGTCGCCGAAGCCCGGCCCGGCCGGGGCAACCAGAGCGACACGTGCGTCGGGCGTAAATGAGCCGCTGGCGCGAAAGGATCGGGTCTGTTGGATCATCTCGCGGGCGTAAATCGTCACCTGGAGTCCGGCACGCTGCGCGACGACCGCTGCGGTCAGTCCGACGATGCCGCAACCGACCACAGCGATTTTCGTGGGAAGTACCGTCAGGGCCTTGCCCACCGCGATGTGGCCTGATCCCCAGGAGAGAGACCAGCCGCTGCCGCCATGACCATAATTGTGGATGACAAGAGTATCCCCGACAATCTCAGTGCCGAGATTGGGACCTGCGGCCCTTAACGGGCGGAGGCAGCACTTCACATCTATCAGTTGATCGCGGCCGATGCGGAGCGGCGTCAGCCGGGGCGCAGAGGAAGAAGGTAGAGCTGCGCTGGAAAGACTGCCGCGCGCTATTGGAGCGCAGGCCTGCAGACCCACCAGGCTGGCGAGACCAGCGGCCCCCTTGAGGACCTCTCGACGTTCAGTCGCGCCTTTCGCGAATATCTCGTTCGCCATGCGGCTTCCTTGTAAAGCTGCACGGTCGGAGGGAACAGCTATCCTGCCAATTGCGCAAATTACGTATTGCGGTCGCGAGATGACGGGATGTCCGGTGACATTCCCTCGAAGCCGGCGATTCGGTCAGGAAAGCGGCGGGCCGAACAGATTCGGCCCGCCGTCTTGTGATCAGCGCGCGGCGCTGAGCATCAGATGGGTCGGCGTCGCGGAAGCGAGCTGACCATTTGCCGAGGCTATCGCGTTCGCAGCAAGCTGCGCGCCTTTGCGCTCGGTCGTATAATTGCATTCGGCATCGGCTGCGCACACTCTCTCGACCGCCTGCTTGATGCGGTTGCGCAGGGCGACTTTACCCTTTGCTTCCTGCAGGTTAAGATCCGAGATCGCGACACGGGCGTTATAATTCACGCCATCTCCGCCAGTCACCGCAATGTTCTCTTCTGCCATCGCAGCGGACGACAAGCCCGCGGCGCATACGAGGGCCAGAATTGCACTTTTAAGCATTAGCCATTCTCCTGCTGGCGCGGACCTGTTGCGGTCCTTACGCCTTACTTACGCAACTATTGCGAGCTACGCAGCAAGCGTCACTTGCCCGCTCCATATAGGTTGTCGAACTGGCACCTTCAACCGCAGAAATCCGCCATTTTTTGTCGTAGTGCAGCTTTGCAGGAGCAGCATGAAAGTGGAAGTCCTAGCAGCAAACGGGCAGGCCCTAATCGGCCCCGATACGTGTCACTGCTGCGGCCTTCCGAAGCAGCCCCGGGGTATGACGGAAAAGACTGAGAATCGGTCCCGCGATCCAAGGCGTCTCGCCACAATGCCTGAGCATCCCGGCGACGGCGATGGGGCGGCGGGCGCGGGAGGCGAAGCCGGATTGATAGGCCAGGGCGGCCTCGGCTCCGCCGCGCAGGAAACAGTGCGAGGCACGGATTGCGCTGTGGAGCGCGATGGCTATGCCGTCACCGGCGAGGCTGGCGATCACTGCGGCCTGATCTCCGAGTCGAAACAAACCGTATTGGCCGTTCCGGAGGCGCCATCCATATGGGACGCGCGCAACAGTCGACCATTCACCGGCAGAGCGGGCGGCGCTGAACCGGTCGGCGAGTACTGGCGCTTCGCGAGCAAGCGCCGCAATCAGCTGCGCGGGTTGTCCTCCAGCCTCGCGTAACCGGGACTGAGCCACCGACAGGCAGAGATTTACGCCGCTATCCTCCTGGAGGAGCAGGCCGGCATATCCTTGACGAAACAGGTGGAGTTCAATCACGCCCCGAAGCGCGTGTGCCAGATAGGCTGAAGGCTCAAGCCGCACTCGCAGGCCGAGTGCGGGATCCTTTTTCGCCAGCACCGTTCTCGTCGCGCCGCGGACTTCATATTTGCCGTTGGCGAGGAACAGAGCTTCGGTTTCGATGGCAGTTTCGTCGCCGAGATGCAGGCGGCGTCTGTCGAGATCGACCCTTCGGACCGCGATGCCACGTTCGACCATAGCGCCTTCTTTTGCGGCGCGGGCGAGCAAGGCGGCATCCAGCGCCTGGCGCGAGAGACCTGCTGCGGCAAAGGGCAGGTCGGCCTCGACGATTCGACCGCCCGCGACGAGCCTGGCCCGGCTTATTGCCGGTGCGCCGAGAATGGCCGGTTCGAGTCCGAACCGCTTTAGCAAAGCGATCGCATCGCCGCCGAGAAATCCGCCGCAGACCGTGTCGTGCGGTTCGCGGTTACGCTCAATGACAAGGGGGGGCGTACCGGCGCGGGCGAGCAGGATCGCTGTCGCCGCGCCGGCCGGCCCGGCTCCGACGATCAGCGCAGGCGTTCGACGCATAACCGAAAGGGGAAGCAGCGGCGGATCCTGGCTTCGGGTCCTAGCCCCGCTTCCGACAGGATGGGCCGCCATTCGGCCGGGCGGAACGAGCGCGCAATAGAAAGCTGCCCGTCCAGCCGCACGATCGGATGGCAACCCATGATCCGCGCGAGCAATGGGAAGCCGAGATAGGAGAATCGGTGGCGGTGAAGGTCGCTGATCTGCCAGCCTTGCCGCGCCTGTGCCTCCATTGCGTGCAGGAAAGTCTGGAGCTGGTCGCGGGTCATATGATGCGCGACTTGGCTGCTGACGATGAAGTCGAAGCCACGATCGACATGATCGAGATAGTCGCCCGTCAGATATTCGATGTCGAAGCGATCAGGTGTCTTGGCCGAAGCAACAGCGCTGCTCTTCGGATTAAGGTCGACACCTGTCAGTCGCGCTTCGAAGCCCTGCTTGCCAGCCCAACCGGCAACAGCGCGAAGCAGATCGCCGTCACCGAAGCCGACATCGAGCAGCGAGAATTTGGCTCGTGCACCGAGTGCTCTTTTGAGGAAGCTGAGGGTCGGTCGAGCGGTGAAGGTCCATCGATTGACCCTGGCAAGATCGTTCAGCACCTCGGCATAGACGGCCGGATCGAGATCGGCGGCGTCCATCTGCTCCTCGGCCGCCGCCGGGTGAGCGAGCGAACGCATCAGGCGCTCGCGATCGTGAAGCCCTCGGCGGCGAGGCCCGGGCCGAAAGCGACCGCAATTCCATCGACTGCCGTGGGCTCATCCATCATTCCCGCAAGCACGAACATCAGCGTCGAGGAAGACATGTTGCCGAAGCGGCGCAGCGTTTCGCGTGAAGCAAAGAGTGGCGTCGGGCCAAGTCCGAGACCATGTTCGACCGCGTCTAGAATCGACCGTCCGCCGGCATGAACCGCCCAACTCGGCATGTCGGCAGCGGCACGGTTGCCGAGGATCGCACGGCGCATCTCCGGTGTCTCGAGCGCCTGGGTGATGCGTGCCGGAACTTCGCCTGACAGGTGCATGACGAAGCCCTCGTCGCCGATCGTCCATTGAATCAACGAGTCGCTGTCAGGAAGGGTAGCTGCGAAGAAACGGTCGATCGCCAGACCTTCCGGGCGCGAACTGACCAGCGCCGCC
>CANJRZ010000384.1 GCA_947476735.1 Sphingomonadaceae bacterium | reverse complement strand
GCCCCGCAGGATGAGCAGGCAAACCGGCTGCCCGGCAAAAAGTCGATATGAAGATCAAGCTGTTTCAGATCGCCGTCGAACTCCGACCTGCGTGCGCTGCGGCGGGGCTTTTGCGGCCGACGCCGATATGACGCTGATCGGCGAATACGACGAGATCGAGATACCGCCGGTGAAGCCCTTCAATGTCATCGCCGCCACTCTGGCCTGAAGCCCGAGCGACCGAAAAACCACGCCTCAAAACAGGGGTGGGTAATTACTTGAAAAAAGTGGGGCAACCTAAATGATCACTAATGAGGATCAAGACGGCTTAAAAGTGTGGGCCGAAATCGAAAGCGATCTCCACTTCGCCGAATTGATACTAAGTCTCAAAACTGAAACGCGTTCTGATGTTCAGCGGGCGGTGAAGCTGAAGGGTGCCAAAGTAGACGACGAGCCGGAAAAGAAGTTTCGGCTCAGAGGTGATCAGAATTCACGAGCGTTGTTAGATCAGCATAGGAAACCCGATCAATTTGAGCCACCACATCTTGATCAGCTCTGGCGATAGCTCTGTCGCTGACTGACCGCCTACGCGTCTCGATGGCGTCACCATTGCCGCCCGCGCGCGAGGTTCTTACCCGCTCGGGTCGAGCGCGCGCAAAAGCTTCGACAGCGTTTTGATCCGCGCTCCCGGCAAGGCCGGTCTGCAATAAACGCATTGCAGGCTTGTCCTTTCCCATGCAAGTCTTCCCAGAAGCTCGCAAGAATGCGGGGGCGTATCGGGGGGATACCATGGGCAAAGGGCCTGGGAGCGGTGACGCTCCGTCATCAGCATTATCGCGTCGAAAATTGTTGGCCGGAGCCGGAATCGCGGGTGCCGCCGCAACGGGCGTTGCGCTGACCCAGAAGCCGCACGGGTTGCACCACCATGTAACGGTGACGCCGGCCGCCGCCCAGACCTCCGCCGCGCCGCGTCGCGTCGAGGCATTCGAAAACCTCACGTCCGCGGAAGCCGAAACCCTCGAAGCGCTCGTAGCGCGCATCATCCCAAGCGATGAAAGCGGCCCCGGCGCCAAGGAAGCGCGGGCGGCGCATTACATCGATCGAGCTCTAGGGGGATATTTGTCGGGCTCGAAGGCGGCCTACATCATTGGCCTGGCGGCAGTCGAAGCCTATGCTGGCGACAAGCACAAATCTTCCTACTTGCAGCTGTCGCCTGCGCTGCAGGATGCGGTGCTCACGGACATTGAAAAGAATGTGGCAACGGGTTTTCAGCCCAGTGCGGCAGCCTTTTTCAATTTGCTTCGTGCGCACACCATCGAAGGCACGTTCTGCGATCCTTATCACGGCGGCAATGCGAATTTCGTCGGTTGGGAAATGATCCGCTATCCGGGCATCCGTACGACCGTTCTGGTCGAGGATCAGCGCATGAATCCCAAGCCGAAGCGCGAACTTCACTCAGCCTATGACGAGGACATGTTTACGAAAGGTGTGAGCAATGGCCACCACCCTTAAGAAAACCGATGTTGCGGTTATCGGCCTGGGTGCCGCCGGTGGCGTCGGGGTGCTGCCGCTCACGCGCGCCGGGCTTGATGTTGTCGGACTCGAGGCCGGCGGATGGATGACGCCGCGTGATTTCGCGCCAGACGAGCTGAAGAACAATTACCGCGGCTGGCCGCAAGCTATTCAGAAGGCCAACCGCGAAGTCCCTACCCATCGGCCGAACGCCAACGCACCTTATTCGCCCCGTGCCGCCATCCATCCGATGATGAACGGGGTCGGCGGGACGTCCTTGCACTACTGGGCCCAGAGCTGGCGGCTCAATCCGTGGGATTTCCGGGTCGTGAGTGAAGTGACGAAGCGCTATGGCGCATCGCGCATTCCCAAGGGTTCGACCGTCGAGGACTGGCCGTTCGGATATGAAGAACTTGAACCCTACTATGAGATCGTCGAGCGGGAGGTCGGCATTTCCGGCAAGGCTGGCAATCTCAACGGCGTGAAGGATCCGGCCGGCAATATTTTCGAGGCGCCGCGCAAGAGTGAATTTCCGATGCCGCCGTTGCGTGGCACCGAATTCACCGACCGCATGGGCGAGACCGCCAAAAAACTCGGCTGGCATCCGTTCCCCGGACCGGCGGCGATCAATTCGACGACCTATGACAACAGGCCTGAGTGCCAGTACCACGGCTTCTGCAGCCGCGGCGGCTGCCATGTGCAGGCCAAGAATTCAACCAGCTGGAGCACGATTCCCAAGGCGCAGGCGACCGGCAAGTTCAACGTCATCACCTATGCGCATGTGACGCGCATCGAGGTGAACGAACAGACCGGGCGTGTCACCGGCGTCACCTTCGTCAAGGGCAGCGAGGAGTTTTTCCAGCCGGCCGATGTGGTGCTGCTGGCCGGTTACACTTACGAAAACGTGCGCCTTCTGCAATTGTCGAAATCGAAGCCCTTTGCCAATGGCCTGTCGAACAATGCCGGTCAGGTCGGCAAACATTACTTCAGTCACAACACATCCTGGAATGTCACGGGGCTGTTCCCGTTCGACATCAACAACTGGTATGGGCTTCCCGCACAGGGGGTCGGAGTCGACAATTGGGCAGACGACAATTTCGATCATTCCGGCCTCGACTTTATCGGCGGCGGCCTGTTGTGGGTCTATTCCGACCGTCGTCCGATAGCTGCAGCCAGCATGTCGACTTTCGGGCAGGCGCCGTCATGGGGCGTCGCATGGAAAAAATTCATCAAGGAAAATGCTGACCGCTGGAACACCGCCTATATCCAGAAAACGACTTTGCCCTACGAGGACAATTACCTCGATCTCGACCCGAACGTGAAAGACCCGCTTGGGATGCCGGTCACGCGCATCACGGCGGACTTCAAGGAGAACGAGCGCAAGAGCGGCGAGTTCATGCAGGGCAAGATGGAGGAATGGTTCAAGGCTGCAGGCGCAACGCGCGTCCAGAAGGGCCCTGCTGGAACCATGGGCCCATCAACCCACGCTTACGGCGGCACCCGCATGGGGGACAACAAGGAAACCAATGTGGTCAATCGTTTCGGCTTCTCCCATGAAGTCCCGAACCTTGGCATCCTCGGCGGCTCGGTCATGGGCACGAGCGGTTCGCGCAATCCGACGCTGACCGTTCAGGCGCTGGCATGGCGCACGGCGGATTACTTGACGAAGAATTGGAAATCGATCGCCGGGTGAGGTTGACCGGAATCCAGGGCTCGACCGGCGTTGCGATGTTCAGCATTTGTTGCCTATGGCAGTTGAAACGCTAGGCGATCCCACGTTGCGTCGCTTCATGACCGTGCCCGGCGTCGGACCGATATCGCCGTGCGAGGCGCGCTTGCCGATGCCCAGATGAGCAGCGGCGTGCAGGGAGCGAGCCCCGGCGCTTGAGGTGTCCCGCCGTTCTGACCGCCTAGGAGCCCGCCTGTAAACAAGCCCCCGGTGGTTGGGTCTTGAGGCGACGCTCGGCCGACTGAACCAACGATGTCTACGAAGGCTGCGGGATGGCGGGCAAATATGCCGGCCAAGCCATAGCGAGTATGTCGCACAGCCACCAACATCTTCTCAACCGCTGCGCCCGCTTTGATGATGAGCTCTCGAGGGTTAGGTTCTGTTGGAAATTCGACAAGGGAGTGATTCGAATGGCAAAAACTGCCGCACCAAAGAAAGCGACCACCGCGGGCGCAAAGGCGGCTGTCGCCGTCGTCACGCTCAAACACCTGGCGGCCGAAGCTGCTGAAGCCCACGAACTGCCGAAGTCGCGGGCCGAGGCTCTTTTGACTGGCACGATCGACTCGATCGCCAAGCACCTCAAGAAGGGTTCGAAGGTTCGCATCGTCGGCCTTGGCATCCTTCAGGTTCGCAAGCGCGCTGCACGAATGGGTCGAAACCCCGCAACCGGCGAAGCGATCAAGATCAAGGCCAGCAAGAAGGTTGCCTTCCGGGCCGCCAAAGAGCTCAAGGAATCGGTCTAGAGCAAGTTCCCCAAGGGAAACACTCGCTCGATAGTTTGCTATTCACAACTTGAGGCGACGGTTCGCAATGGCCAGCAACATCGAACCGTCGCCGAATTTGAACCCTGCCGTTTCGAAGCCGGATAAGCACTACTTCTGATTTCACGTTCCGCACGCACACCTTGACCCGGTCTTTGGGGGGACTGGTTCGCCCTGAAAGCCGAGGCGTTCGCGCGATTTTTCGGGACGCCGAGCGCGACATAGACAGCCTTGTTGCGAACCAGGCCCTCATCGCGGATTTTCACCCGCAAGGCGTCGAAGAACACCAACGGATACATCGGCTCCAAAGGTCGGTTCTGCCATTCGGCGACTGTCTCCAGAACCGCATCGGTG
>CANJRZ010000383.1 GCA_947476735.1 Sphingomonadaceae bacterium | reverse complement strand
GCTTTACATTATACTTGATCTCGCCGTGTTTCAGCAGACTGTCGATGCGCAGCCTATACTCTTGCTGACGCTTCGTCTTGGGATCGAACCGTATCAGTTTCGCCCGGTTTCCCGCCGCGAACTCGGACAGCCCGCCCACCGAGATCATCACGTCGAGCAGCGTCATGTCCGAACGATAGGATACCGCAGCCGGCTTCTCGGCCGCGCCGACGATCCTGATCTGCTGAGCGAACGTGCCCGAGAAATTGTTGACGATGACCGAAACGATTGGGTCGGCAATATAGGTCGCCAGCGCGTCACGAATCTCGTCGGCCAATTTCGCCGGAGTCCGGCCGACCGCGACCATATCGTTGATCAGCGGCAGGGTAATGCGGCCGTCTGGGCGGACCTGAACCTGGGCACCGAGCTCGGGGTTGCGCCAGACGAAGACCGTCAACGCGTCGAGCGGACCGATCGTATAGTTTTCACCGGCCTGACCGGCCGGCGGTACGAACGGCGCCGTCGGCAGTTCCTTCTCACCGGCGCAGACGGGAGCAGAAGCCAGCATGATGGACTCATGCCCGCACAGATCAATCCCCTCAACACCTTACCCCAACTCATCTGCTCAACCTCCAGGACCGATATGCCCCGCCCGGGCACCGCGGTGCCCACCCAACACCATTTGCGGCTTATGCCTCATAGACCATGAACGGATACTTAGGAATCACAGGATTTCAGTCCCGTCTATGCTTAATTCCACAGCAGCAGGGTGGGCGAGAAATGCTTGCGGGCTCGCACTTGCACCATAGGCCCCCGCAAGGAACAATACTACCATGTCGCCGACCTGCGCATCAGGCAGTTCCACCTGATCCCCCAACCGATCGATCGGCGTGCACAGACAGCCTACCACCGAGACGGTGCAGGAGCTGGCTTCATTCGATATTTTCGACAAGGAAATCGGATAGTTACGCTTTACGACCGTGCCAAAATTCCCGCTCGCCGCGAGCTGGTGATGGAGCCCGCCATCGACCACCAGAAAGGTCTTTCCATGGCTGATCTTGCGGTCGACGATGCGGGTCAGATACACTCCTGCCTCCCCAACCAGCCAGCGCCCCAGCTCAATTGTAAACTCTGTGTCGGCAAGGACCGCAGGCCTCCGGGCAAGCTCGCTGGCGAGCGCATTGCCCACAGATTTTTCATCCAGCTCGGCATCTGGCGCGAAATAGCGAATGCCGAAGCCGCCACCGAGATTGACGTGCGGGGGAGCCACGCCCGAGTCACTGCTGATCCGGGCGGCAAGCGCCAGCGTCGATCGCTGCGCTTCAATGATCGCTGCCGCATCGAGGGCCTGCGAACCCGCAAAGATGTGGAGCCCGCGATAGATCGCGCCTGCATCGGATATGCGTCGCACGACTTCGGCGACGCGATCTGCATCGATGCCGAACGGTTTGGCGCCACCTCCCATCTTCATTCCTGAGCCCTTGAGCTCGAAATCGGGGTTCACCCTAACAGCGAGGCGAGGCGTTCGTCCCATACCGCGGCCAATCGCCAGTGCCCGCTCGGCCTCGCCGGCCGATTCGAGGTTGAGCGTAATGCCGGCGTCGATCGCCATCTCGAGTTCGCGATCACGCTTGCCGGGCCCTGCAAACGAAATGTGCCGCGCATCCATGCCCGCCTCGAGTGCAATGCGCGCCTCTCCTGCCGAAGCGACGTCGAGCCCATCGACCAGGGACACGATTGCCCTGACAAGCGGCGGATGAGGATTGGCCTTGACCGCATAATGGAGGGACACTCCGGGAAAGGCTGCGCGGAACCGTGTGATCCGATCGCGGACAATGGCGAAATCATAGACGAACAGGGGCGTATCACCCGCAAGCTCGGTCCATTCGCCCGCGGTCCGTCCGCCAATCATCAGCTCGCCTTCGCGGCGGACGAAATCAGGAGGAATCGGGCCGGTCGGCTTCATGCCCCCGCCTCCCTCTTCAGCACCGCGCGGTCAAGCTTGCCGTTGGCATTGCGCGGCAATTCGTCGCGCCAGATCACGCGTGCTGGCTGCATGAAGCCCGGCAGATTGCGCCTGAACCATTCGGCCAGCCGAGTCTCGGCGTCCTCCCCGACCGGCCGGGCATAGAGCAGGATCGCCTGCCCCAACCGATCGTCGGCGACACCAAGCGCAACCGCCTCGGCGGCCGCGCCGCTCGCAATCGCTGCCTCCTCGATTTCGGTGGGGCTGATCCTGTTGCCCGAGCTCTTAATCATCTCGTCGTCGCGCCCGACGAAACGCAGCAGGCCCCCGGCATCACGAACCACCGTATCTCCCGACCAGACCGCTGTCCCACCATAGCCCGACGCCAGCGGTGCAGGGCGATAGCGCTGGGCCGTACGGTCGGCATCGCGCCAATAGCCCTGTGCAACCAGCGGTCCGGCGTGGACAAGTTCGCCGGGTTCGTCGTCATCGGTGATCGTGCCGTCTGGGCGGACCACCATGACCTCTGCAAAGGGAATCGCCTTGCCGACCGATTCGGGATGCGCGTCGATCAGGTCGGGATCGAGATAGGTTGACCGAAACGCCTCGGTCAGCCCGTACATCGAGAAGAGCCGTGCCTGCGGGAGCAGCGCGCGCAGCCGCCGTACCAGCGGCACACTCATCCGCCCGCCGGTGTTGGTGAGCCTTCGCAGCGGTGCCACACATTCAGCCGGCCAGTCGATCTCGCTCAGCTGGATCCAGAGCGGCGGCACCCCTGCCAGGGTGGTAATGCCATACCGGCCGACGGCGCGGACCACATCGCGGGGGGTCAGATAGTCGAGGGGATGGACACAGCCGCCCGCGGCCCAGGTGGAAAGAAGCTGGTTCTGGCCATAGTCGAAGCTGAGCGGCAGCAGCGCCAGCGTGCGATCGTCGTCGGCGAGACCGAGATAATGCGCGACGCTGATCGCACCGAGCCAGAGGTTGGCGTGGCTCAGCATCACGCCCTTGGGCCGGCCGGTCGAACCCGAGGTGTAGAGAATGGCAACCAGCTCGGCGGGATCTGCCGATGATAACGGTAAATATGGACTCGCATCGAGGAGGGCCGGCCCCTCCTCCTCCTCGACCAGCAGCGCACAGCCGTCCGGCCGGGTGCCCGGTTCGAGCGAATCGGCGCGGCCGCGGCCGGTGATCAGCAGGCGTGCGCCGCTGTCCTCGAGAATGTGCGCGACCTGCCCATGCTTGAGCAGCGGATTGACCGGGACATGGACCAGCCCGGCCCGCGCTGCGGCGAGCGGCATCAGGCACGCGATCCGGTTCTTGGGGAGCCAGCTGGCGACGCGATCGCCCCTGACGAGGCCGCGTGCCAGCAGGCCCGCGGCGAGCATCCCCACCGCGCGATCGAGACCGGCATGATCGAGCGTCCCGATCTTGTCGACGAGCGCCGGCGCATCGCGCGGTCCGGTCAGCGCGAGGTGATCGAGCGGTCTGGGCGTCGGGTCGGGCAGGTGCATCGGGTTCAGAGCTAGCCTTTTCACGTTGTTGCGTCCAAATCCTTGTCCCGCCCGATCGATCAGTCTAGAGCGCCGCCGTTTCAATTCCGTGGGGACCTGCCGAACGTGAGCGCCGCCGACCCGAACAATACCGAGGATGTCGTGCGCGCCGTGCTGGTCGATGTGCTGGCGCTCGACAGGGAACGGGTGGCTGCCTTTACCGCCGGCACCGCCCTGTTCGGCTCGCTTGCCGAGCTCGATTCGATGGCGGTCGCTGCCTTGCTGACCGAGATCGAGGACCGGCTGCACATCATCATCGACGATGACGAGGTCGACGGCGAAATGCTCGAAAGCTTCGGCGCGCTGGTGGCCTTCGCGGAAAAGAAGCGGCGCTGAGCCCGACTCTCTCCTTCACTGCGCGCGGGGTGCGAAGCGCCTAGGCCGGGACATGCGCCTTTGCCTCGAAGTCCGCCTCGGCGAGAAAGCGCTCGGCGTCGAGCGCGGCCATGCAGCCCATTCCCGCCGCCGTCACAGCCTGGCGATAGAGCTTGTCCGAGACGTCTCCGGCACCGAACACGCCGGGGATATTCGTCCGGGTCCCGCCCTTTTCGACCACCAGATAGCCGTCGGTATCGAGATCGAGGTGGCCCCGGAAAAGCTCGGTCGACGGGCTGTGGCCGATCGCGACGAAACCGCCGTCGACCGCGAGCTGCGACGCCTCGCCGGTCACGGTGTCCTTAAGGTCGATCGCGACCAGCCCGGCCGTGCCCTCGCCGGCGACGAAACGCTCGACGCCCTTGTTCCACAGCACCTTGATGCGCGGATTGGCGAACAGGCGATCCTGGAGGATCTGCGCGGCGCGCAGCGAATCGCGGCGGTGGATCAGGGTGACGTCATGGCTG
>CANJRZ010000382.1 GCA_947476735.1 Sphingomonadaceae bacterium | reverse complement strand
TTCGCCCCACCTGCTATGGGCCACGCGATGAACCCCGAATTTCAGCTTGAATACGCGGATGGCGGATTACTGAAGGGTGCCCGCATCGTTGTCGCAATGTCGGGTGGCGTCGACAGTTCGGTAGTGGCCGCACTGGCGACCGCGAGCGGAGCAGAGACGATCGGCGTGACGCTTCAGCTGTACGATCATGGCACCGCCGTGGGCCGCAAGGGAGCCTGCTGTGCCGGCCAGGATATCCGCGATGCCCGGGCCGTCGCGGACAGACTTGGGATCGCCCATTATGTCTTTGATTATGAAAGCCGATTTCGTGATTCTGTGATCGCCGACTTCGCCGATGAATATGCCGCCGGGCGTACGCCGATCCCGTGCGTGCGCTGCAATCAGGGAGTGAAGTTCACCGACCTGTTCGGCATCGCCCGGGATCTCGGCGCCGACTGCCTGGCGACCGGTCATTATGTTCGCCGCGTGATCGGCGCGGGCGGTCGCGCAGAGCTTCACCGCGCTGCCGATCCGGCACGCGACCAGAGCTATTTTCTGTTCGCGACGACCCAGGCGCAGCTCGACTATTTGCGCTTCCCACTCGGCGCTATGCCCAAGCCCCGCGTCCGGGAAATCGCCGCCGAACTCGGCCTTGGCGTTGCCGCCAAGCCAGACAGCCAGGATATCTGCTTCGTGCCCGATGGCGACTATGCCAGCATCGTCAAGCGACTGCGGCCCGAGGCGGGCGACGCGGGCGAAATCGTCGATCTCGAAGGCAATGTGATCGGGAAGCACAAGGGACTTATCCACTTCACCGTCGGACAGCGCCGTGGCATTGAGATAGGCGGAAGTCCCCAGCCGCTCTACGTGATCCGGCTCGAGCCTGCGACGAAACGCCTTGTCGTTGGCCCCCGCAGCGCTTTGGCGGTATCGGCCGCTATGATCGACGAAATCAACTGGTTAGGCGAGGGCTATCAAGGCCCGGTCACAGCCAAGGTACGGTCGCTGGCCAAACCTGTTTCTGCCCGATTCGACGGCAGCACCGTTTATTTCGACTACCCGGAATATGGCGTGGCTCCCGGCCAGGCCGCGGTACTCTACGCAGGTGATCGTGTGCTCGGTGGCGGCTGGATTCGCTCCACGACAGCGGCGGAACTTTCCGCTGCGGCCTGAGCGAGAATTGATCTGGCCAGCGACGCCGCCATGTCTTTGGTTAAGGTTTAGCCGAGGGTGAAGGCGCCTTCGATGACGGTGACGCAGCGGCCACTCAATATCGCGCGGTTACCTTCGAGATGGCAGCCGAGATAGCCGCCGCGCTTCGACGCCTGAAAGGCGGTGAAACTGTTGCGGCCGAACCGCTTCGACCAGAAGGTCGTCAGCAGGGAGTGCGCAGAACCGGTGACGGGATCCTCGTCAATACCCCCGCCGGGAACGAATACCCGGCTGACAATGTCGGTGTTCGAGCCCGGTGCGGTGGCGATGAACATGATATCGCCAAATGCTCGTAATGCACGGAAGTCAGGCAATAGTTGCTCGACCTCGGCGGCGCTTGCGTAGAGCAGGAGCGCATATCCGCCTTCGCGCCAGTGGGTCTCGGTCGGAACGCCGCCGATGAAAGGTATGACGTCACCAAGGGGTCTGGCTGCTACTTCCCAGGCTGGCAGGGCCAGCCGGTAGCCATCGCCGTCGCGCGTCACTTCAAGCAGACCGGCGTTGCGGGTCATGAAGCGAACCTTGTCGACCGTGTTGTTTCGCGAAAGGAGTATGTGACCACTCGCCAGGGTGGCGTGCCCGCACAAGTTGACCTCGACCGCCGGCGTGAACCAGCGAAGTTCGAAATCGGCATCATCACCGGCCCATGGGACAAGGAAAGCGGTTTCGGAGAGATTATTTTCGGCGGCGATCGCCTGAAGGATCGTGTCGTCGAGCCATGCTTCAAGCGGCATAACCGCCGCAGGATTACCCGTGAACGGCGCTTCGGCGAAGGCGTCCACCTGCTGGAACGGTATCTTCATAACTGCCCCTCATGCGCGTCGCCAGGCCGACCTGCGGGATCGGGGTGGATCAATATTTCGACGCCCGGATACACCTCGCGCAGCTTGTCCTCGACTTCGTCCATCACCCGGTGGACCTCGCCGACGGTCATGTCGGGATCGACCCAGACATGGAACTGGACGAAATCCCGATGACCTGCGGTTCGTGTCCTGAGATCGTGGATACCCCGCAGCTCGGGGTGGCGATTGGCGACCTCGACGAAAGCACGGCGCCGCGCCTCAGGCCATTCCCGGTCCATCAGTTCGTCGATCGCGCGGTTCGAGGCGAGCCAGGCATTATAGAGCAGCCAGAGGGCGATGCCGATTCCGGCGAGCGCGTCGGCTCCTTTTATGTTGAGCACCTGGTCGAGCAGCAACGCTGCGATCACCGCGCCATTGAGCGCCAGATCGCTCTTATAATGGAGATTGTCGGTGCCGATCGCGAGCGAGCCCGTCCTGGCAATCACCCGTTGCTGGTAAGTGACGAGCAGCAGTGTGAGGACTACGGAGACGAGTGATACCGCGATTCCGATCTGGGCAGCAGAACTGCGCGTCCCCGCCAGCAAGTGCCCGATCGAATGCACTCCGAGCCAGAACGCCGAAAGACTTATCAGCACCACCTGAACGAGGGCGGCAATCGCTTCGGCCTTGCCATGCCCGAAACGGTGCTGACGGTCCGCTGGCATGGCCGCGAGCCGTACGCTGTAAAGCGTGACCAGCGAAGCGATGAGATCGAGCCCGCTGTCGGCGAGCGATCCCAGCATCGCCGCGGATCCGGTTGACCAGCTGGCATAGGTTTTGAGGATGATAAGGATTGTCGCAACCGAGACCGAGGCGAGGCCGGCGCGAAAATTGGTTTCGGAACTCATTGGCAGGTGATCATGGATAAAGCATGCCTTCGGTCCAGCCGTTGCCGGCGCGGGTGAACAGTCGCCGCTCGTGCAGGCGGAATGCGCGATCCTGCCAGAACTCGATCCGCTCGGGCGCGACACGGTAGCCGGACCAGTGGGACGGCCGCGGTACCGGCTGCCCCTCGTACCGCTCGACCATCGCCTGGTAACGTGCCTCGAAGGTGGCGCGGTTGTCGAGCGGGCGCGACTGATCCGAGGCCCATGCGCCAATCTGGGACTCACGAGCCCTTGACGCGAAATAGGCATCCCCCTCGGCATCAGTCACTGCAGTCACCGAGCCTTCAATCCGGATCTGGCGGCGCTGCGATTTCCAGTGGAAGAGCAGGGCGACGTTGGGGTTGGTAAAAATTTGGTCTGCCTTGCGGCTTTCCAGATTTGTGTAGAAGACGAAGCCGCGGTCGTCATGGCCCTTGAGCAGGACCATGCGGACCGACGGGCGGCCTTCCGTATCGACCGTCGCAAGGGCCATCGCCATCGGATCATTGGGTTCCGACTTGCAAGCAAGATCGTACCATTCCTCGAACAACGCAAAGGGATTGGTCGTCATTGGTTCAAACCACCGCAGCCGCAGCTTCACTTTGCCCGGCATCCATCGCGGCCACGATGCGATCCAGCGCGACGCCGAGCTGGGTACGATCGGCCGCCACGCCGAGACATAGGCGAACGCCCGAGATGGTGGAAGGATCAACGAGGGGCGCCGAGGGCGGAGTCAACTCGACACCGAGGCGCATCGCCCGTGCTGCCATGCGCTCGGCTTCGAGTTCTGGCATGGGGAGCCAGATGTGCGGGCAGCGCGGATCAGCGGGCGGGCTCACCGCGCTGCCGAGCCGCTCGATGGCCATCCGACTGCGCTCGATCATTTCGGCGGTAGTTTCGGCAATTATCTCGTTGGCCGATCCATCGTCGATCCACTGGCAGGCGATCAATGCGCCCATCGCAGCTGGCGAATAGACTTGCGCGCGGACCAGCCGCAGTACTCTGTCGACCAGCGCTTCGTCGGGAAGCAGAAGGAAGCCAGTGCGCAAGCCCGGCGCAAGCGATTTCGATGTTCCATTGATATAGATACATCGCTCGGGCGCATAATCGGTCAGGGGGGAAGGGGCATTGCCGAGCGCGAAAGCCGAATAGAGATCGTCCTCGACGATCCACAGCTGGTACTTGCGCGATATAGCTGCGATCTCAGCCCGGCGCCCGTCGCCCATGATTCGGCCGGTCGGGTTCTGCAGCGTGGGCAAGGTGTAGAGGACGCGAGCCCCTGAGGCGGCGGCCTTTTCCAGTGCCTCGGGGAGCAGGCCTTGTTCGTCCATGGCGAGGCCCAGAGTCTTGTAACCGCCGGTTTGGGCGATCGACCGGATGCCGAAATAGGTCGCGGCCTCGGTCATAATCGTGTCGCCGGGGCGGCACAGCGCCTCGATCGCCAGCAGCATA
>CANJRZ010000381.1 GCA_947476735.1 Sphingomonadaceae bacterium | reverse complement strand
GCTCTCGGAGAAACCGGCGTTCCCCATGAACTGTTCCGTCCCGAACCGATGCCGCGGACATGGGTCGAGGCGGTGCATCATCCGGCCTATGTCGCGGAGGTCGCCGCCGGCAACGTCCCGGCGGAAAAGCAGCGTCGCATAGGGTTTGCCGTAACCGAGCATGTCGCGCGGCGTTCCTTCCTGGCGGCGGGCGGGACCTGGCTGGCTGCCAGGCTCGCCCTCCGCCATGGTTTTGCCGCCAACAGCGCCGGCGGGAGCCACCATGCGACGGCGGAAAGCGGCGCCGGTTATTGCGTGTTCAACGATCTCGCAATCGCGACGAATCGGCTGATCGCCGAGGGAGATGCGAAAAAAGTGATGATCGTCGATCTCGACGTCCATCAAGGCGATGGCACAGCCGCGCTGCTGGAGGGGAGAACCGAAGCATTTACCTTCTCATTCCACGCCGAGAAGAATTTTCCGGTCCGCAAAGCCCGCTCCTCGTTCGATCTGGGTCTGCCGGATGCCACTGCGGATGACGCCTATCTTGCGACACTCGCCATCCATCTTCCGGCCGCACTCGACAGTTTCGCACCGGACCTGATCCTCTATCAGGCCGGTGTCGATCCGCACCGCAACGACAAGCTGGGCCGCCTCGCGCTGAGCGACGAGGGGCTGAAGGCTCGCGACAGATTCGTAATGCGCGAGGCACGACGACGCGGCCTCCCCCTCGCCAGCGCGCTCGGTGGCGGCTATGGCGACGATCGCCTCGAAGTGGCCCGGCGGCATGTCCGCTCGATCCTGGCGCTCGACGAGGCTTTTCGCGAAACTGCCGTGGCCACCTGATCGATGCCCGATGTATCTGCTGCGTGCCGGCTCGTCCTCGAGACCGCCGATCCGATCTCCAAGATGAAGGCGGCCCGCAAGGCGGCTCGCGACTGGCGAATGGGGACTTTGGACTGGGCCTTTGCGACGCCGATGCCGGCCCGGCCCGCGCGGACCGATCGCCCGCCTTTGCTACCACCGTCACGCATGCCGAAACGCGGCCGGGCCGGATCGGTGCGCGCGCGGATCGCGATGCTGCACGCCCTGGCCCATATCGAACATGTGGCGATCGACCTCGCCTTCGACATGGTCGGGCGGTTCGGGGCGGGCTTTCCGCAACGCTTCGTCGACGACTGGATGAAAGTCGGTGCTGAGGAAGCGATCCACTTCGCGCTGCTCGAACGACGGCTCAATGCCTATCATGCAAGCTATGGCGACCTGCCGGCCCATGACGGGCTGTGGGAGGCGGCCGAACAGACAGCAGCCGACTCCCTCGCCCGGCTGGCCGTCGTCCCGATGGTCCTCGAAGCGCGCGGCCTCGACGTAACTCCTTCACTGATAACCCGTTTCGAGGCTGCCGGCGACGATCGCTCGGCTCGGATTCTGCGCCGCATTGCCGAAGACGAAATTAACCATGTCGCGGCGGGTGTCACCTGGTTCCGGCATCTCTGCGAACGATTGCGAATCGATTACGTGCAAAGTTGGCAATCGCAGGTAGCGCAGCACTTCCGGGGAATGGTTAAGCCGCCGTTTAACGACTCATCGCGGAGACGAGCCGGTCTAACGAAAGAGATGATGGCCGGGGTTGCCCCCGCGAGTGATCTTTCTCACACACCCAGTGTCGCAGAAGGGGGGGCCATTCCTGACAGCGGCTAACAGGGCCTGACCGGATAATTCGGTTCAGTAATGTCCGGTCGCGGGGGAACTATGAATTTTACAGGCAATTTTGTTTATGTCGGCTTGCGCCTGGCCGTTCACTTCATCGCATCGACCCGCACGAAGCTCATCGCCGCAGCGCTGCTGCTGACGTCGTCGGTTAGCCCTGCCCTGGCCCAGGACGGTAATCTTACTCCCAACGCTCAGGCGGCGGCCCAGTTCCAGGCGCTGTTCCAGTCCTGGAAGAAGCTCGACAAGATTGAGACGGGCAGCGCGATCACCGATGGAACGATTTCGATCCCCTCCATCCTGCCGATCGCCAGCTACACTTTCACCAGCAGCTTCGGCGTCCGCTCCGACCCGTTCCGGGGTTCGGCGGCGATGCATGCCGGCGTCGACCTGTCAGCCTCTTATGGCTCGCCGATCTATGCGACCGCCGATGGCGTCGTCGATCGCGCCGAATGGTTCGGCGGCTATGGCAACATGGTCGAGATCGACCATGGCAAGGGCATCGCAACCCGTTATGGGCACATGTCGCGGATCGCCGCCCGGTCGGGCGAGCAGGTCAAGCGCGGTGACCTGATCGGCTATGTCGGCTCAACCGGCCGTTCGACCGGCAACCATCTGCATTATGAGGTCCGCATCGACGGATATGCCGTCAATCCGATGCCGTTCCTTCAGTCGGGCAATTATGTACTGGCCGCCGCGCAGCAGAGTTCGGACGTCGCCCAGGGCGGCCCGGAAAACTGAGTTTTCCGCGGGCGATTGTGGATCGCCGCTACAGCGCCTATCTTGTGCAAATGAGCACCGAGATCGATCTGACCCCCTCCGCCGCCGCGCGCGTGTCCGCGATCGCGAAAAAGACAGGCAAGCCCGCAATTTTGCGCCTGGCCATCGACGGCGGTGGCTGCGCGGGATTCCAGTATAAGTTCGAGCTCGCTGACGCGCCGAGCGACGACGACATCGTCACCACGCGCGACGGGGTTGCGCTGGTGGTCGATCCGGTCAGCCTCGACCTGGTCCGGGGCGGTGCGGTCGACTTCATCGAATCGCTGGGCGGCGCCTCCTTCCAGGTGACAAACCCCAATGCCGCTTCGGGATGTGGCTGCGGATCGAGCTTCTCGATCTAGCCTTATTCCGTCATCCCGGCGCAGGCCGGGATCTCAGTCGTCTCTTGCCGACAACTCATCTCCCCATCTCCCGAGATGCCAGCCTTCGCTGGCATGACGATCAAGGCTGATGACGGCGCTCGGTCTCCACGCTATCCCCGCTCCTCATGAAGATCGCGACATTCAATATCAACGGGATCAAGGCCCGTCTTCCCCGTCTGATCGAGTGGCTTGAGCAGAAGGCGCCCGACGTCGCCTGCCTGCAGGAGATCAAGACCTCCGACGAGACCTTTCCGATCGCCGATATCCAGGCTGCGGGCTACAAGGCGATCTGGCACGGACAGAAGGGTTTCAACGGCGTCGCGATCCTGGCGAAGGGGGTGCAGCCGATCGAACGGCGCAAAGGACTTCCCGACGATCCCGATCCCAGCCACAGCCGCTACATCGAGGCCGAAATCAACGGGGTGATCGTCGCCTCGATTTACCTGCCCAACGGTAATCCGGTGCCGGGACCCAAATTCGATTATAAGATCGCCTGGTTTGACCAACTGATCGGCCATGCCGCCGATTTATGGAAAAGCGAAGCGCCGGTTGTTCTGGCCGGTGACTATAATGTCATCCCTACCCCTTCAACCGACGACGTCTTCTCCGAGCGGGCAATGGCGGCCGATGCGCTGACCCAGCCCGAGAGCCGCTCGGCCTTTCGCCGGCTGTGCAACGCCGGGTGGACTGATGCGGTGCGCACCATCCATCCGCACGGGCCGGTCTATACCTTCTGGGACTACCAGGCCGGCGCCTGGCAACGTGACGCCGGCTTCCGCATCGACCATCTGATGCTGAGCCCCGTCGCTGCCGACCGGCTGACCGGCGCCGGAGTCGACAAGGACACACGCGGGCTGGAAAAGGCGAGCGACCATGCCCCGACTTGGATCACTCTGCGGTAAGTCAACGCCTGCCCGGACGGGATATCAATGCTTGCCGTCCTTGTTGCGGGCGACGCTCGCATCCATCCGGGCGAGCTGTTCGGGCGTAGCGGGTGGCTGCTGCGCCTTCCACTGTGCATAAGGCATGCCATAGACCGCCTCGCGCACCGCCTCCTTGTCGAGGTCTCCGGCGGCCGCCTCGGTCACCCAGTCGGACAGGCAGTTGCGGCAGAAGCCGGCAAGACCCATCAGATCGACATTCTGCGCATCGTCGCGGTGCTGGAGGTGGCGGATCAGGCGGCGGAACGCGGTCGCCGCCAGCCGGTCGTCGAGATCATCTATGGTCATGGATCTTCTCCTATCGTTGCCGCCAGGCAAGCAGCGAGACGCCGAACAGGATGAACATGCCGCCCGACGCCTTGTCCACCATGCGCTGCCATTCCGGTTTGCGGAGATAGCGCGCCAGCGTCCGCCCGCCCATCGCATAGGTCATATACCAGCTCATCTCGACCACCACGAAGGTGGCGAGCAGAATCGCGAACTGAGGTGCCTTGGGATGGTCGGGCGACACGAACTGGGGGAAGAAGGCGGCGGCGAAGATCAGCGCCTTGGGATTGCTGATGCTGATCAGGAAGCCCGCGCGGAACAACTCGCCCGCGG
>CANJRZ010000380.1 GCA_947476735.1 Sphingomonadaceae bacterium | reverse complement strand
TAGAGCAGCTTTCCCCGGTTCGGTGCTGTTACATAGCCTTGGTCTGTGTGCCAGCCGACCTCTCCCACCAGCGCCTCGGGATCTTCAGGTACGACATCGCCAGAGGCGCCGCGTGTGCTGATGATCGTGAGACCGACAAAGCCGCTTTCGCAATCGTCGACGGCCGGCCGCGCTGTTCCTCCGAATAAGCTGGTTGCTGCAAGGAGCTCGGACTTCTCCAGGTGCTGATGGCGGAACACGATCAGTCCAAAACGATCGTAGAGAGCCGCCAATTCAGCTGTCGCATTTTCGTGAGGGGAGGCGAGATCAAAATCGTAAACGGCGATACCCGCCAGTTCGGACAATGGTTCATAGCGCATCGGGAAGGTCCATCAAATATTGTCCAAGCGGCGCGAGGTTCGCCGTGTGAACCAACTTTTGAGCTCAAGGTTATAAGTCGAAGCATCGATTGTCTTGATCAGACACGACAGGGACAATTGGACGGAAGGTCGACGAAAGGCGCTTCGGAATTTCCAGCGCCCCGGGGACTTCTCCCGGTCCCTTATGGATTGGATTGTGGTTGATCCACGAAACGGGGATAGGGGCCCAAAATAACCAGTAACAGCCCACCGCTGACCAGGAGTGCGAGGCACAGCCAAAGAAATGGCTGATAGCCCCCTGTATGATCGAAGATTTGCGAGGCGACGAGCGGTCCGATTGCCGTTCCAACTGTCATCGCCGCCGTGAGTACGCCGTACAGGAAGCCGAAATTCCTTAATCCAAGGTGCTTCGTTGATGAGTAAGCGATAAGGTCGATTTCCACTCCCAGAGAGAAGCCGATCAGCGGCACAGCGACTGCCATGGTCCAGTAACTGCCGCTGAAGAGAAGCAACAGGAAGCCGAGGATCGGCGAGACCATGGCCACGAGAGCAACTGTCCTGGCAGGATAGCGATCGAGCAGCGCTCCCGTCACAAGGCGACCGATGACCGAGAAAATCCCGACCAGAGCCGCAAAGGCCGCGGCCGTGGTTCGCGAGGCACCGCCCTCGATCAAGATCGGGACGAGATGAACGATTGTCCCAATCATGGCAAAAGTGATCAGTCCGCCTGCCGCAAGCAGCTTGTAAAAGGTTGGCGAGGTCAAGCCAGCGCGAACGGATAACCCGGGCAGCGGCATGATTGAGTTGGACTTGCCGATTTTCTGCACCCCGAGATCCCGGGCTCCGCGAAAGAACAACAATAAGGGCGGCAGAACAAGCAATGCCCACAGCAGGCCGAGCCCAACAAACGCCCCCCGCCAGCCCAGCCCGTCAATCAGCAAGCTACTGACCAACGGGAAAATGGAACTGCCGAGCGCTGGGCCCATAAGGGTGATCGCAATGGCCAGGCCGCGCGCGGCGTCGAAGCGGCTCGCAACAGCATTCACCCAGACCATCGGCTGCACCAATGCGGCACCGATCGCCACGAACAGCCAGAGTAGCTGCCAGTTGAACGCTGCACCCGTCGCACTACCCAACGAGGCCATCGCGGAACAGATGATAACCACTCCGACCAGGGCGATCATGCGCGGTCCGACTCTGTCGAGCGCCAACCCCATCATTGGATTGAGAAAGCCGCCCAATGCGAGAGCGACCGTCATAGCCACTGATACATCGGTGCGGGTCCACCCGAACTCGCGTTGAAGAGGCTCGAAGAACGGACCAATCGAATAGACGTGGATAGAGGCGATCGTTCCCCCGAAAGCGGCGACAAAAGGCAGTGGCCGGGCCCCGCGCCATTCTGTCCTGGCATTTTCGTTCATGGCCTCGACTCCGGTGAGGGAGGCTGCGAGGGATCAGGATATCTGCCGAGAGATACTGCCAGGCCCATCGCAACGACTATCACAGGGATCGCCCCGATCAGGAAGGCGTGATAGCTGCCTCGCTCGTCGAATACCCAGCTGGCCAGCAACGGGCATGTCGCTGTGGCGAGCGAATAGAAGCCGTTGAGCGTACCGAAGATCCGGCTGAAATGGCTGAGTTCGAAATAGCGAGAGGCGAGATAGGGGAGGCCCGGCGCGATCCCGCCAAATGCAAGACCGAACAAGATAACCGCGAGCATCGCAACGTCGATCGTCAGAACGGGAAGTGCGAGGAGCGCATAGCTGATGAGCAGCAAAGACAGGCAGATCGTCAGGACAAGGCGGCCGGAGAAACGGTCGAGTGCAGCGCCGCCAATAAGCTTGCCGATTATCATTGGCAGGCCGTAGGAGCCGGCCACCACAATGGCGGTGTCCCGGTTCATGGAAGCGGCGGTTAAGACTGGTATAAGGTGCAGGCTGAGCACCATCAGCAGCCCGTAACTGATGAAGGAAAGGAGGGCGATCCTGACGAATGTCGCGGACAGAAAGGCCTTTCGAATTCCGGGAACCGAACCCTTTCGTGAAGCCGAGCGAACAGTAGCGCTGTCGGAACTCGCGAGGGCAAACCAGCATACCAGCGCAACCAGCCCGCCCGCTCCGCAACCCAAGGCCGCATAGGCCACGCGCCAGTCATACTGGTCGATCAGATAATTGGCCGCCACGGGGGCGATGAGTGCAGCCAGCCCGCTGCCGACCATTATGACCGAAAATGCGGTCCCCCGGTTGAAGGTAAATGAGCCAGCCACAGCGGTCGACCAAACGGTCGTCATTATCAGTTGATTAGCCAACCCAAATAATAGCCAGAGAAACAACCAATAGGCCACCGAGGCGGTGGCTGTGGCGAATAGAGCAAAGGTAAGGCCGGTCAGTAGCGATCCGGCGAATGCGACCCTCCTCACCCCCAGTCGACTGACAAGCCACCCGACAAGAGGCGAACAGATCACGCCGACTGTGGCATAGACGCTGAGTCCCAGCGAATATTCGCTTCGGGTCCAGCCGTGCGCTGCCTCGACCGGCGCCATGAATGCCCCCATGGACAGGCTTCCGACGGCCAGGAGAATGAAGCCGAACAGTCCGGCGAGGACAACCGGCCAACCGTTCCGCCATTCGCCGAACCCGGCCGGTTCTCCGTGAACCTGCGCTGCCAAAGAATTGGCGGTGCTCAAGCGCGCGAAACCGGACCATATGGCCGATCGCCGGCAATTGTCACACGTTCCATCCGGCGCAGTTCGCGATAGTCGTTGACCGCATAATGCTGCGTTGCACGATTGTCCCAAAAGGCGATCGAATTGGGCCGCCAGGACCAACGAACCTGAATTTCAGGCCGCTTTACCTGATCAAAAAGCAGGCCGAGCAATTCCGCGCTCTCATCTTCACTGATCCCGACAATGCGGCGGGTGAAAATCGGGTTTACATAAAGCGCCTTTTCTCCGGTCTCAGGATGCGTTCGGACAACCGGATGTTCGACGGGCGGGTTCTCCGCCCAGAAAGCGGCATGCCTGTCCTCGGGAAGGGCATAGAGAAAAACTGACGCGTCATGGACCGCGGTCAGGCCGTCGATCCGTTCCTTGATCGGTCCGGGCAACCGATCATAGGCCTCAACAACATTTGCAAAAACAGTATCTCCTCCCATCGATGGCGAAATCACGGCTCGCAACACCGAGGCGGCCGAAGGATTGGGCCGGAATGTCGTGTCGGCGTGCCAGTTCGCGTCCACGGCAGTGCGATATTTCGGCGACATTTCGGTGGAAATGAGAGGAAGAATCTGCGGATAGTCAGGCAGAGAATAGACAGGATGAACCTCAAGCTCGCCAAATTCCGCAGCAAAAGCGATCTGCTGTTCTCGGGTGATATTCTGGTCTCGGAAGAACAGGACCCGATATCGGAGCAAGGCTGAGCGCAGTTCGTCTCGGAGGGTCGAAGTAAGCGGTTCGGAAATATCTATGCCGGTAACCTCGGCACCCAGACTGGGTTGGATCGGGTGGATTGCAAGCAACTGGTCACTGTCCAAGGTGGCAGCATGCATATTCATAGTATCTCTCCTAAACCCTGTTTTTCAGATCGGGTATCAGCTCACCTGACAGATGAACCGCTTCAACAAGGATTTCCAGAACGAACAACACGCATCCGTTGCGCTTCCGGATTGTCTTTGACTGCGACCGTGCTGATTCCGGGCCGTCCGATCATGGCAGCGTCGTCGCAGAGTTGTTCGAGATTACTGCGTTTGGAACACATTCGAGGTACGGGGCAGGCGATTATGCGCAGGATGAAGGCATCGAACCACTATAGTGATCACTGACTAGGGGCATGCAAAGGGGTGTCTCAAAAGCCGCATGGAACATGATTGATCATGCTCAATTTTCCTTAGTGTCTGACCCGAAACTAAGTTGGGTGATATCAGTCGGTTGCGCTTGACGCGCTTGCACATGTTTGATTCTGCGGGTTTTGCGAAGAACTCTAAGGACACACGATGTGGACTGACACCACCCGGGC
>CANJRZ010000379.1 GCA_947476735.1 Sphingomonadaceae bacterium | reverse complement strand
TCTATGGCGATTCTATGCAGTCGATGGTGCCGCAATATCTCGAAGCCTCGATGGACGCGTTCCGCCGGAATCAGACACAGTTCCGCCAGGCGATGGAGGGCGCTTTCGCTGGCGGCCCTTTCGCCGAGATCGCAAAGCGCAACATGGACATGTTCGAAGCTGCGGCGAGCGCATTCAAAACGAAAGGTGGGGTGGCGGCACCTGCGGCCGGACCCGATGCCGAGACAAAGGCAAAAGCGCCTGCGGCATCGAGCTCCGAGGTCGAAGCATTGAAGGCTCAGCTCGCCGCGATGCAGGAACAAATCAACAAGCTGAAATGATGTTGGCACGGACTCAGCCCGCCAAGGTCATCCTGAACGGATCTCGGAGTCCTTTGGTTCTCTGACCGCTTCTGTGTGTGGTGTAGTGGATGCTGCACCTGGTCCTGCGGGATGGAAGGGGTTTTGACTCACCCCTTCGGTTTCAAGAACTTCAGCGTCATTCGGTCGCTCTCGCCGATGGCCTGATATTTGGCACGGTCGGTATCGCCGAGCCTGTAGGTTGGCGGAAGTGTCCAGACGCCGTCGGGCCAGTCATGCGTATCCTTGGGATTAGCGTTGATATCAGACTCGCCGGCCAGTTCGAAACCAGCGGCGTTCGCAAGGCGGACGACGGTCGATTTCTTGACGTAACCGCTCTTTTGCTCCAGCGCGGTTTCCATGGTTTCGGGCATGCGGTGGTCGACGACCCCCAAAATCCCGCCCGGCTTCAGCGCCTTGTACCAATCAGCGAAGGCTTTCGCCGCGACAGCTTCGCCCTGCATCATCAGATTGTGGACGTTACGGAATGTCAGCACCCGATCGACGGTATCGGCGGGCAGGGTGGACGCTTCGGTCGGGCTGAAGGGAAATACGTCAACAGCACCGAACCAGCCGTTGTTCTTTTCCAGCATCGCCTTGACCGCATTCAGGCCGCGCTCCGATCCCGGTGCATGGGCTATGTAGCGGCCGTTCCCGCGTAGCGCGGGCGCGAGTATCTCGGTGTACCAGCCGCTGCCCGGATAGAATTCGACCACTGCCTGCCCTATCTTCACCTCGAAGAAAGCAAGTGTCTCAGCGGGATGGCGATAGACATCGCGAGCACGGTTCGCCTCGGCCCGGGCTGGATTGGCGATTGCTTTGGTGATCGCAGGATCGACCTGTTCGGCATTTGCGGTCGCGAGCGGCGCAAGAGCCACAAAAGCGGTTGCAGCGACAAGAAACAGGTGGCGCAAGGCGGGTCTCCCGATATGAATTTGAAACGCAATGATGACGGAGATCAGGCGAGGTGCAATCGGAATACGCATGGCCCACGCTGGTGTTGGTCGCACTGGTGGTGCTGTCCGTCGCGGCCGACTGGTGGGGGTATCGTCGTCGGAGCTTTGACCGAGCGCGGTCAAGGACGAATTGGATACCTTGGCCGCTGGTCACGATCCTGGTCCTGATCGCCGCGGCATTCTCGGCAGCGCTATGGCTGCACGGAAACTAGGCGGGGCCTATAGGCATGCGTCGAGCAAGGGCTGATCGAACCCGAACTGGCGCGCCTTTTCGATCGTGAACGGGCGCAAGCCGGATGAGACATATTCGCCGACAATCTTCCCTTCCGAGTCCTCGGCGTGATATTCGAACTTGAACAGTTCCTGGGTAATGATCACCGGGCCTTCCATACCGAGCACCTCGGTGATGCTGGTTACGCGGCGCGATCCGTCGCGCAGGCGTTTGACCTGGACGATCAGGTCGACCGAGTCCGCAATTTGCTTCGAAATTGCTTCCTTGGGCACCTTGATATCGGACATCATCACCATATTCTCCATTCGCGCCAGCGCCTCACGTGGGCTGTTGGAGTGGAGTGTACACATTGAGCCGTCATGGCCGGTGTTCATCGCCGCGAGCATGTCGAAGCACTCGGGCCCACGAATTTCGCCCAGGATGATCCGGTCCGGGCGCATGCGCAGCGCGTTGACGACAAGGTCGCGGATCGAGATCTGACCCTGGCCCTCAAGATTGGCGGGACGCGTCTCGAGCGGTAGCCAGTGTGGCTGCTGGAGGCGGAGCTCAGCGGCGTCTTCGATCGTGATCACGCGTTCGCCGGGGTCGATCATCTTGGAGAGCGCGTTAAGCATTGTCGTCTTGCCTGAGCCGGTACCACCGGAGATGATGACGTTAAAGCGGCTCGCGCCAGATATCTTCAGGAAGGTCGCCATCCTTTCGCTCATCGATCCACCGCGCGCCATGATGTCGAGCGTGATCGGCTTGGAAGAGAATTTGCGGATCGAGATAGCGGTGCCCCGCAGTGAGAGCGGGGGCACGATCACGTTGACACGGCTGCCGTCGGGGAGGCGGGCATCGGCGAGCGGGGTTGTCTGGTCGACGCGTCGACCGACCTTGGAGACAATCCGCTGGGCGATCTGGAAGAGATGTTCCTCGTCGCGGAAGTTGATCTTGGCGAGCTCGAGTTTACCCTTGCGCTCGACATAGGTCTGGTCAGGTCCGTTGACCATGATGTCGGTGATCAGCGGATCGCCCAGCAACTCTTCAAGTGGGCCGAGGCCGAGCAATTCGTCGACGAGCACCTTTTCGAGCGCGAACTGTTCACGGCGGTTAAGCGTGATGCGAAGCTCGGCTAGGACCTCGCCAATGATCGGGCGAAACTCTTCAGCCAATTCGTCCTTGCTGAGCGAGGCCGCGGCTTCGGGATCTACTCGCTCAAGGAGGCGCGGAAGCACCTGCTCCTTGATCTTGTGGATTGAGGCCTCGAAACCTTCGACCCGCGAACGGCCGGCTTCGCCGGACGCGGCTTCCCGTATTGCGAGGCGGGCCATGGCATCGGAGTGCCTCGGAAGCTCGACTTCATCTTCGTTGACGGCGATCGGATCGTCGAAGGTAGGCATACCCGCGAAAGGATCGGCGGTGGCGGCCAGTGCGGAGGGCTCTATCGGTGGGAACTGGAGTCCGCCTGTCAGCGGGCCCGGTGGGGCATCGCCCTGCATCGGCCGTGCGACGCCAAAGGCCGGCTTCGCCCCGGGCATCATCGCGCCGCGCTTACCGAATGCACTCATCGATCGCTCATCCCCGGGCGGTCAAACTTCGACCGAACGGGTTGGCAGTAAATGGAAAGCCCTCAAAAACGGTTAATGGTTTCGGTCCGGCCTTCCGGCCGCTCAGGCAGCAACGCACTGCTGATCAAATGAAATCGGCTGCCGTTATCGCCGTGGTGTTGGTGAAGGCGGTCAGCTTGATGCTCTCGAACGAAGCATTTTCGTAGAAGATGTAAGTGTCACTACCGACGATAGCGACAATCACGCCGCTGCTACCCGCGGAGAGCACCTGATCGGCCGCCGTTGCTGCGGCGGTGAAGGTGGCGAAGGATCCGCTCTGGGTTACGGTCCCCACGACGAACGGCAGATCGATGCGGTCGACTCCATCCGTAAAATCGGTGATCGCGTCGGTCATATTCGCGAAGCTACCGCTGGTCGCGAATACCGCGTCGCCGTTAGCGAAGACGAATATATCGGCATCGCCACCGCCGGTGAAGACGTCGACACCGGCGCCACCCGACAGAGTGTCGTTGCCGAGGTCGCCAAGCGTGACGTCATTGCCGGTGCCGGCGGCGATGCTGTCGTTACCCTGGCCGCCGCGCAGCGAATCGTTGCCGTCGCCTCCCGAGATGGTGTCGTTGCCGAGATTGCCGTTGACCGTGTCGTTACCGGCGGCGCCAAGGATATTGTCATTGCCCTGACCGCCTTGAATTCGGTCTGATCCGTCGCCACCATCGAGCTGATCGTCGCCGGCATTGCCCTGCAGATAGTCGCTGCCGGCACCCCCGCTGATGGTGTCGGCACCGTCGCCGGAAACGGCGGTTCGCCCGCCGCCGTAGAGATGGTCATTGCCGGTGCCGCCGGTGATCACGTCGGCCCCTGCACCCCCGAGCACGTCATTACTGTTGTTGTTGGCGGTGACGGTATCGGTCCCTGCGCCCGCAATCACCTGGTCGATCCGGGTGCCATAGGCGATCGCGATATTGTTGGTCATCCCGGCGATGCTGCTGAAACTACCGTCCGCCATGTTGACGGTCGCGTTCTGGCTGAAACCGGAGATGTCGAGGGTGTTGCCCGCACCTTTGTTCCATAAGGTGATGATCGGCCGCGTATTCTGGCTGAAGTCAAAATATTTGGCGATATTGCCTGTTATGTTGGTGTTGAAGCCATAGGTCTGGCCGCCCGAGAGGGGCGTGCTGGCCGCTACTCCGTAAAGGCGTTGGATTGCGACGATGTCGAGTGGCATCCATGTAGTAGGAACATTCTGGTAGATGAACCCACCCTGGGTGGTCGTACCCCAGCCATAGCTCTGGCCATC
>CANJRZ010000378.1 GCA_947476735.1 Sphingomonadaceae bacterium | reverse complement strand
CTGATGGTGGTGACCAATGTCGTGGTGGTGCCCTATCGCAACCCCTTCCTAACCGCCAAGGCAGCGGCGACGCTCCAGGTGCTGTCGGGCGGTCGCTTCATCTTCGGCGCGGGCACCGGCTATCAGGTCGGCGAGTTCGAGGCGCTCGGCGTCCCGTTCAACAAGCGCGGCGCGCTGATGGATGAGGCGCTTGAGACGATCCGCATGGCCTGGGCCGGCGGCGCGGTCGTCAAGAAGGGCATGAACTTCGACGCGAAGGGCAATGAGCCGCGCCCGGTGCCGAACCCGGCCCCGCCGATCTGGATTGGCGGCGGCAGCATCAAGGCGGTCGAGCGCGCCGCGCGCTGGGGTGACGGCTGGGCACCCTTCTTCGCGCTGCCGACCAACGACCCCAATGTCGAGGCCTCCTCGGTCACGTCGATCGAGCAGCTCAAGGCGAAATATGCCCATTGCCAGGAACTGCGCGCGAAGCTTGGCAAGACCGCACCCTTTGATCTGTGCATCGGCGTTCCGGCAAAGCTGACACCCGGCGACAATGGCAGCGCGCGCGCCTATTCCGACAAGGTGCAGGAACTGGCAGCCGCGGGCGTTAGCTGGGCGACGGTGAATCTGCCCGGCAAGACCAGGGCCCATTTCCTCGACAATGTCCGTTGGTTCGGAGAAGAGGTGGTCGCAAAGAACAGATAATGGCCGCAAGCGCCGGCCTCAGCCGCGCGCGCGATGTGTCAGGGGGGATGATGGCAGACGAAACCGAGCGCCCCCGGGCCCACGACCCATCGGGGTTCGACGAATGGCGCGCCGGCTGGCTGGTCGTCGTCACCGCCTGCCTCGGCATCGGCTTCACCCAGCTGCACTTCATCACGCTGGGCTTCACCACCGCGGCGATCGAAAAGGATACCGGCTGGTCGCGCGGGAGCATCACCGCGGTCGGCCTGATCTTCAGCTTGCTGCTGGCGGCGATGGCCCCTTTCGCCGGCCGCCTGATCGACCGGGTGAAGGACGAGCGCTGGGTCGGCGTGCCGGCCAATGCCGGCTATTGCGCGCTGACCGCCTTGCTGTCGCAGGCCGGGCCGAACATCGAAAGCTGGTGGGCGATCTGGGCCGGAATCGCTTTGATCTCGCCGCCGGCGTCGGTGCTGTTCTGGACGACGGTCATCGCGCGCCGCTTCGATCGCCAGCGCGGGCTTGCGCTGGGCGGGGCGCTGACCGGGACCGCGTTCGCCACCGCGATCATGTCGGTGATCGCCCATGACATGATCGATGCTGTCGGCTGGCGCGGCACCTATTTCCGGATCGGCCTGACCGGGCTGGTGCTGCTGGTGCCGCTGACCTTGCTGGTCCTGCGCCCCGGTCAGCGGCGCACCCATCCAAGGGGGCTGGCCGGCGAGGACAAATTGTCCTGGGCCGAGGCGGTGCGGTCGCCGCAATTCATCCGGATCGCGCTCGCCGGCACGGTGCTCTCGATCACCGCCGCCGGTATCGCGGTTCATTTCGTCCCCGCCCTGATCGAATGGGGGATCGACCCGAAGATTGCCGGGATCTCGGTCGGTCTGACCGGCATCGGGGCGCTGGTCGGCAGGCTCGGCACCGGCGCGCTGCTCGACCGGTCAAAGGGGCCGCTGATCGGGGCGCTGGTCTTCACCATCCCGATTTTGCCCTGCATCGCGATCCTCGGCCTCAGTCCGGCGCCCCTCATCGCGCTGGCGATGGGGATATTGTTCGGGCTGGCTTCGGGCGGCGAGGTCGACGTCGTCTCCTTCTTCACCGCGCGCTATTTCGGCGCGGCGCGCTACGCCTCGGTCTATGGCGCGGCCTATGCCTTCATCGGCGCGGCAGCCGGGATCGGCCCCTGGGCGGCCGGCCTCGCTTATGACGCAACCGGCTCCTACGCCAAGGTGTTCGCCGCGGTGATCCCGATGGCGCTGCTGGCCTCGCTGTTGCTGCTGACCATGGGCCCCTATCCGCGCAGGGAAGCCGAATGAGCGGACCGGCGCGGGCAGACCGGAAGTCCGGGCTGGAAGAGTGGAAAGCCGGCTGGCTGGTCGTCGTCCTGTCGTCGCTGGGCACCGGCGTCGCGCTGATGCACTATATCGTGATCGGCTTCATGATCGGGCCGATCGAGCGGGAAATGGGCTGGTCGCGCGGCGACATCACTGCCGGGGTGCTGGTCTTCAGCATCGTTGTTGCCCTGGCGACGCCCGTCGCGGGCCGGGTAATCGATCGGGTCAGCGAACGGTGGGTCAGCATTCCGGCGATCATTGTCTATTGCGCACTGCTGGCCTCCTTCTCGCTGGCGGGCCCCGGGATTTTCAGCTGGTTGGTGATCTGGGCGGCGATCGCCGGCATCGCGCCCTTCGTCTCGGTGCTGTTCTGGACGACGGTGGTCGCCCGGCGATTCGATCGGCAGCGCGCGCTCGCGCTGGCTTTCACCCTGTGCGGCGCGGGGCTGGGTGTCGCGATCATGCCGACCCTCAGCCACATATTGATCGATGCCTATGGCTGGCGCGGAACCTATCGCCTGCTCGGTCTGGCCGGCGCGTTGCTCATCGTGCCGCCAGCCTTCTTCCTGCTCAGCGCCGCGCCGCCGGCTGCCCGCGCCGCACCATCCGCTGCCGGGAAGCACTCGGGCTGGGGCGAAGCGCTGCGTTCGA
This sequence comes from Sphingomonadaceae bacterium, assembly GCA_947476735.1. Taxonomy (GTDB): domain Bacteria; phylum Pseudomonadota; class Alphaproteobacteria; order Sphingomonadales; family Sphingomonadaceae; genus Rhizorhabdus. The sequence continues at coordinate 1,723 of CANJRZ010000378.1, read as the reverse complement.
CGGTCTTTTATCGGCTCGTCTTCGCCGGATGCGTGGTGTCGATGCTGGCCTCGGTCCTCACGGTCCACTTCGTCCCGATGCTGCTGCAACGGGGGCTAACGCCGGCGACGGCGGCAGCGGCGAGCGGTTTGTTGGGGATCGGCGGGATCACCGGCCGGATTGTCATCGGTGCGCTGCTCGACCGTTCGAAGGGGCCGCTGGTCGCTGCCTGCGCTTTTGCGCTGCCGCTGCTTCCGTGCGCGCTGCTGCTCGGCCTTCCGCCGGTCCCGACGATCGCGCTGGTGATCGGCTTCACCTTCGGGATTTGCTCGGGATCGGAGCAGGACGTCCTGGCCTATCTTGTCTCGCGCTATTTCGGCGTCGCACGCTACGCCTCGATCTATGGTCTGTGCTACGCGATCCTCGGAATCGTGGCCGGGATCGCGCCATGGGTCGCCGGGATCATCTACGATTCTACTGGCACCTATACGTTCGCTTTCGGCGCACTGGCGCCGCTTGCGATCATTGCCTCGCTGGCGCTGTTCTCGCTGGGTCCGTATCCCCCGCGAGAGCAAGGCTGAACCACCGGCGCGTCACGACAAGATCATGATGACCGGCTGTGCGACAGTCGGCTAAAGCGGGAGGATTGGATGACCGAGGGCGACGCAGCGCGCGCGACCGGGCGCGAGGAGTGGCGCGCGAGCTGGTTCATCGTCCTGGTCGCCTCGCTCGGCATCGGCGTCTCGCAAATCCACTTCCTCTCCTTCGGTTTCCTGATGAAACCGATCGAGGCCGAGACCGGCTGGTCGCGCGGCGACATTTCGGCGGCGACCCTGATCTTCAGCCTGCTGCTCGCCATCTCGTCGCCGATCGCCGGCCGGCTGATCGACCGGGGCAGCGAGCGGCGGATCGGTATTCCGGCAATCATCCTCTATTGCCTGTTGCTTGCCTCGCTCTCGCAGGCGGGGTCGAGCATCTGGCTCTGGTGGGGCATCTGGGCGGCGCTCGCCTGCATCTCGCCTTTCGCCTCGCTGCTGTTCTGGACGACTGTGACCGCGCGGCGCTTCGACAGGCAGCGCGGCCTCGCGCTGGCGATCACTTTGTCGGGTTCGGGGATCGGCATGACGCTGATGCCGATCATGACCCATTTCCTCGTCGAGGCCTATGGCTGGCACGGCGCCTATCTGACCTTCGGCCTGGTCGGCGGAGCGTTCGTTCTGCCGCTCGCCTTTCTCGCGCTCGACCGGCCGACCCTGCCCGGGGCAAGAAGCGGGGCGGCGCGTCAGACCAAGCTCCCCTGGGGCGAACTGCTGCGCTCGCCGCCTTTCCTCAAGCTCACCTTCGCGGGCGTCGTCATGTCGATGATGTCGGCCACGCTCGCGGTCCATTTCGTGCCGATGCAACTCGCCCGCGGCATTGAGCCCGCGATTGCCGCGGCGGCGACCGGTCTGGTCGGGTTCGGTGCGATCCTCGGCCGGCTCATCATCGGCGTATTGCTCGACCGGTCGAAGGGACCGCTGGTCGGCGCACTCACCTATGCGCTGCCGGTGTTGCCCTGCATCCTCCTCCTTGGCATCGGCCCGATTCCGGCGCTGGCGCTGGTGATCGGCTTCCTGTTCGGCCTGTCCTCGGGTTCGGAGACCGATGTCCTCTCCTATTTCATCGCCCGCTATTTCGGGGTCGCGCGCTATGGCGTCGTGTTCGGCGCCTGCTTCGGGATCGTCGGTGCGGCGGCAGGGGTCGG
>CANJRZ010000377.1 GCA_947476735.1 Sphingomonadaceae bacterium | reverse complement strand
TCGGCCATTCCGCTCACCTATTATACGAAGCAATTGAATCACCCGCTGAACCTTGTGCCGGTCCCCGCGCCCTATCCCGCCCCCGGCTATGCGCGCTATCCGTCCGGAAATCGGGCCGAGCCGGCGATCGAACCGGAGCATCTCGCCGGAATCGAACGGGTGGCGCAAGGGCGGAGCGAGGTGTGGGTCGTGGCCCGGGCCATCGCTTTGTTCGATCCGTCCGGGAGCATAGACAGGCTGCTCAGCCATCGCTTCGCTTGCCGGACCTATTATTACGGATCGGCCAGGCAATCCTGGATGATCGCCATACGCTACCATGCGAAAGTGTCGGGTCAGTGCGGCGTAGCGCCATCGCCCTGATCTCCCGGCGCGCGAGCGCGGCTATCAGCGTCCGGTCAGTCCGGCCGCGAGTCCGATCAGGATCTTGATCAGACGCCGACCGGAATATCGATTGAACGGGAGATAACGCAGGAGGCTGCGCAACAGCGCCCAGCGCTTAGCGGCGAAGGCTCCGTCGATCGCCTGCGCGGCCCGTTCGCCTATCGACATGCTCAGCGCGCGCCGCTCGACTTTGCCCATGCCATGCGCCGATCGGCTGTGCGCCAGAATGACGATCTCGCCCCACATCTGCTTGACCAGATCGCCCGAATGATTGCCGTCATGGCGTCTGATGCCGACGCTCGGCCGGGACAGCGCCGCGATCGGAGGCCGCACGACGCACCGCAGGGTGAACTCGAGGTCCTCGCTGGGAAGCCGGCCGAACGCCGCATCATAGCCGCCCACTGCGTCGTAGAAGGCGCGGCTCATCGCGGTGCAGCTCGGGAAAATCGGCTGGAACTGCAGAATCTCGTCCAGAACGGGCTTGTCCGAAATGTTGAGATCCGCGCCCGCCAGGGCGAAGTGCTCCCAGAATCCGGGCGGTGCTTCATCGAACTTGGTCGACGGCTTCCAGACGCTGTCGGAGAAATAGGTAAAATTGGTGAAGGCAAATCCGATGTCGGGACGGATGCGTAGCGCTGCGGCAATGCCAGCGAGATGGCCCGGCCGCCACAAATCGTCGCTGTCGCAAAAGGCTATCCACCGACCGGTCGACGCATGGACGCCGACATGGCGGGCATTGGCCGCGCCGCCATTGGCGAGGCGGATCAGCCTGCAACCAGGCCATGCCTCGGCACGCGCCGCAGTGCCATCGGTCGAACCGTCGTCGACGACGATGACCTCGGCCGGCGGGTGCTCCTGCGCGAAAATCGCCGCCAGCGTATCATCGATGAACTGCTCGCGATTATAGGCGGGGATGATGACGGAGAAATCGATCGACATCAGTGTTTGACCACTTTCCACAGTGCGACGATCACGGCCCTCTGGAAAATGGCCACCGCGACGATCCAGACCAGCGCCAGCATCGCCGCCGCTTCAAGCACTGCCGGGATCGGGTGCGGGGGAATACCCCCGCCTCGCATCATGTCTATGCCGATGCCGGCGACACCCACCGACGCGCAGATGGCGAGCGCGGGAATCAGGCTGGCCACCATTTCCCGCATCGAAAACAGCTTAAGCCGGATTCCCAGCCGGATGGCCGCCGCGGCATAGATCAGCGCCACGCCGATGGTGCCCATCGCAACGAACACGATATGGGTCCCGCTGAGAAATATGAGCATCGCCACCCGCGCCGCCTGCTCAGCCATGCCCAGGAAGAAAAGCGCGCGCGCCTGGCCAAGGCCATTGAGCGCGGCGTTGAGAACGACGAACTGGCCGGTGATCGCCGCGGCGACGCACAGCCAGGGCGCCGGCGCGATCGATGCCTGCCATTGCCAGCCATAAAGGCCGATCAGGATCGGCGCCGACTGGGTCGCAATTCCAATCAGGATCGGCGAGAAAATACACCCGAACAATCGCATCCGCACCAGCACCGTAGAACGCGCATCGATGCCGCTGCGCAGCTCGTGCGCGACCAGCGGTCCGAGAATCGCGAGCACCGGGGGCGAAGCATAGTTCCACAGCATCCGGGGAAGCATTTCCGCACGATCGAGAAAGGCCGCAGGCGCTATGCCGAGCGAACGGCCGACGAACAGCTCGTTGAGGCGCGGGCCGAACTGGCTGAGCACGGTGCCGCCGAGCACCCACCCGGTAAAAGCCGAGATCGACCGCCAGTGGACCAGCGACGGACGGATCACGAACCGGGGCGGCCGCGCGATGACCATGATCGCGAGCCCCACAATCCCGGTGGCGAGGGCGGCATAGGCCATCGAAAGCGTACCCCAGCCGTGCAGCGCGAGGACCACCGCGATCACCGCGCCGGTCGCGCTGGCGGTGAGCGTTGCGACGAGCACCGCCTTGAACCGCAAGGCCCGCGTCAACAGGCCATGGGCCAGAACCTGGTAGGGCGCGAGCAGATAGCTGATGCAGACGATCCGCAGCACATGGGCCATCACCGGTTCGCGATAGAATTGGGCGATGAACGGCGCCGCGAGGAAGATCAACGCCGCCAGCGAGGTGCTCGCCACCATGGCGAGGCCCAGCGCGGTGCGGACCATTGGCTCATCGAGTTCCCTGGCTGCAATGAGAAACATATTCACGCCAGCCGAACGCAGCGTCTGCGCGACAACCACCGCCGCCAGGGCAATCGAATAGGCCCCGAGCTCGTGCGGCGACAGCAGACGGGCCACGATCAGGCTGGCCGTGAAGTCGATCGCGAACTGGGCGACGGTCTGCAAGCCGACGATCCGCGCCATCGCGCTGCCGCTCATGCTCAACAGAGGTCATCCTTCATAAAAACGTGTCGCAGACCGGCATCGTCGATCCGGCTTTCCTTCTGAAACAGCTCGATCTTCAGGTCAAAGGAAAGCTCCCATCGACTTATCCACCGGTTCCACCCTCCCGCGCCCATTGCGATATCCGGGGTTGGGCCCTAGAGACCCCGCAACACCCGACTCGTCAGCACTGGACTGGACATGGCAGATATCATCGCCATCGCATCCGATCATGCCGCGTTCGAGCTGAAAGCGGCGCTCGTCGAGTGGTTGCGCGACGAAGGCCATGAGGTGCGAGACCTTGGTCCCGAGAATGCGAGCTCGGTCGACTATCCGGATTATGGCTATCGGCTGGCCGAGACGATTGCCGCCGGCGAAGCAACCCGAGGCATCGCGCTGTGCGGCTCGGGGATCGGTATTTCGATCGCGGTGAACCGCCATCCTTCCACGCGCTGTGCGCTGGTCTCCGAAGTGCTATCGGCGCGGCTGGCGCGCGAGCATAATGACGCCAATGTCATCGCTATCGGTGCGCGCCTGATCGGCATCGAGCAGGCCAGGGCCTGCATAACCACATTCCTGTCGACGCCCTTCGGCGGGGGTCGCCACGTCCGGCGCGTCGACAAACTCACCCATCCCCGCTTCCACAAGGAAAACGCATGAGCAGCAAGCCCGCCAGTCTGTCCGACGTCCAGCCCGACGGTTTCTTCACCCGCGGACTTGCACAAGCGGATCCGGCGGTGTTCGGCGGTCTCCAGGCCGAGATCAGCCGGGAAAAGAAACAGATCGAGCTGATCGCGTCGGAGAATATCGTCTCCAAGGCGGTGCTCGAAGCGCAGGGCTCGGTCTTCACCAACAAATATGCCGAGGGCTATCCGGGCAAGCGCTACTATCAGGGCTGCCATCCTTCGGACATCGTCGAGCAGCTTGCGATCGATCGGGCCAAGCAGCTCTTCAACTGCGGCTTCGCCAACGTCCAGCCGCATTCGGGCGCGCAGGCCAATGGCGCGGTGATGCTCGCGCTGACCAAGCCCGGCGACACGATCATGGGCCTCAGCCTCGATGCCGGCGGGCACCTGACGCATGGCGCGAAAGCGGCGCTGTCGGGCAAATGGTATAATGCCATTCAATATGGCGTCCGCGCCGATAATCACCGCATCGATTTCGACCAGGTCGAAGCGCTTGCCCGCGAGCATAGGCCGACACTGATCATTACCGGCGGCTCGGCCTATCCACGCCAGATCGACTTCGCCCGTTTCCGCGCGATCGCGGACGAAGTCGGTGCGATGTTCATGGTCGATATGGCGCATTTCGCCGGCCTCGTCGCCGGCGGCGTCCACCCAACCCCGTTCGGCCATGCCCATGTCGTCACCACGACGACCCACAAGACGCTGCGCGGCCCGCGCGGCGGCATGATCATGACCAACGACGAGGCGATCGCGAAGAAGATCAACTCCGCGGTCTTCCCCGGCCTGCAGGGCGGCCCGCTGATGCATGTCATCGCCGCCAAGGCGGTTGCGTTCGGCGAGGCGCTGCAGCCCGACTTCAAGGCCTATGCGGCCGCCGTCGTCGAGAATGCCAAGGTGCTGGCCGCACGCCTCAAGGAGCGCGGCGCCGACCTCGTCTCGGGCGG
>CANJRZ010000376.1 GCA_947476735.1 Sphingomonadaceae bacterium | reverse complement strand
GAAGCTGTGATCAATATCGCGTCGAGTCCCTCACCGTCGATCTCCCGGCTCCACGCATCGACATTGCGGCGTGCGGCCTCGAGGGCTTGCGCCTCCTTGCCCATATGGTGGACCAGCGCGCCGCAGCAGCCCTCGCCGGGGGCGAGCACAGTCTGATAGCCCAGTCGCGTGAGCAGGCGGATAGTGGCGGAACGGATTTCGGGTTTCAGAACCGGTTCGGCGCAGCCCTGAAGCAGCGCGATTCGACCAACCCGATTGACGGGCCGGGGTGTCTCCCAGGTGGCGTTATCCGTTCTGCTTCTGGGCGCGAGCGCGAGCATCGCCGCGATCGGCTTCGTGCACTTCATCGCGCCGAGCAGCGGCGCTGCCGGCCGACCCAGGCGGGCGAGGGCCAGGGCGATACGGAACCGGCCAGGAAAGGGGAGCAAGGCCGCGAGCAAGCTTCGCACTAGCCGCTCGTACATCGGACGCTTGTAGCGCCGCTCGATATAGGCGCGGGCATGGTCGACAAGGTGCATATAATTCACGCCCGACGGGCAGGTCGTCATACACGACAGACAGGAAAGGCAACGATCGATATGCCTGACCACCTTCTCGGTCGGCACCTCTTCCTTCTCGAGCATGTTCTGGATCAGGTAGATGCGGCCGCGCGGACTATCGAGTTCGTCGCCGAGCAGCACATAGGTCGGGCAGGTTGCGGTACAGAAACCGCAGTGAACGCATTTGCGGATCACCGCCTCGGCAACCGCGGTGGCTGGATCGGCAAGCTGCTCGGGGCTGAAATCAGTGCGCATCGGGCATGTCCAGGAAGCGGCCGGTTTCGAACACTCCGGCGGGATCGAAGGCGCGGCGTACGCGCGCTTCGAGCGCGGCGACGCCAGGCGCGCGTGGGTGCTGCATGGGCACGGAGTTACGGATACCGTCGGGCGAGCGCATAAGCATGGCGTGGCCGCCTTCTGTTTCTGCTGCCAGCCTGACAAGCGCCGGCGCGCCGTCGAAACCCAGCCAGACGAGACCGCCGGCCCAGTCGAACAGCCAGCAGGCGCCGAGCGGGGCCAGCCGGTCGACCAGTCTCGGTCCGCCGGTCGGCGGAAGGTTGATCCTCCACAGGGTTGCGGCACTGGCGAGCGGTGCGACATCGCGCACCGCGATCCAATGGGCGGCAGCTTCGTCTTCCGGGAGCGCCATGGCTCGGCCATGCGCTCCGACAATGCCGGGCAATGCGGCACAGCGCGCCGCGACTGAAGGGGAGAAGCCCTGGATGCGGAAGAGCGTCAATGCCGGGCGACCGTCGAAAGCGGGGAGATGGGCGGTCGCACCGACTTCGGCCGCGCTGCCCATCGCGACGGCCATTGCCGCCTGAGCCTGATGATGGCCTAGCCCTTCGATCGCCATCGTGCTGGTGACGCGCGGTCGCGGGAGAACCTTCAGCGTCAGTTCGGTCACCGCGATCAGGCGTCCCCAGCTCGCCGCGACAAGCTTGGGAAGATCATAGCCGGTGACATTCTTGACCACCTTGCCGCCACCGACGAAGCGTTCGGCGCGCCCGGACACTGCAGTGAAGCCCAGTAGATGATCGCGCGCACTGCCGGCGGTCAACCGACCTGAGCCGGCGACCCCGGCCGCAACCACCCCGCCGATGGTTGCCTGGCCTGTTGGCTTGCCAAGCAAGGGGCCATGATCAAATGGCTCGAAGGCGAGCATCTGGTCCTGGCTTTCGACCAGTTTCTGCACATCGGCGAGCGGAGTGCCGGCGCGAACGGTGAGCACCAGTTCCGGCGGATCATAATCGACCACGCCCGAAAAGCCGCGCATGTCGACAATCTGCGCCTCGCGGTCGGCCCCGATCGGGGCCTTCGAGCCGCCGCCGCGCAATTCGAGCTTCGTCCCCTCGGCCGAGGCGGTGGCGATCAGTTCGACCAGCTGGTCGACGCTACTGGGCTTGTGCGCAACCATTAGAAGCGCGGCAGATCGGGGAAGGGCAATGCGCCGCCATGGACGTGCATTCGGCCAAGCTCGGCGCAGCGGTGCAGGGTCGGGAAAACCTTGCCCGGGTTGAGCAACAGCTGCGGATCGAACGCACATTTGACCCGTTGCTGATGGTCGAGATCGGCCTGGCTGAACATAACCGGCATCAGATCGCGCTTTTCGACCCCGACGCCATGTTCGCCGGTCAGCACACCGCCCATCTCGACGCACAGCCGCAATATGTCGTTGCCGAAATCCTCGGCCCGCTCGATGTCGCCGGGCTTGTGCGCATCGTAGAGGATCAGCGGGTGGAGATTGCCGTCGCCCGCATGGAATACGTTGGCGACGCCGAGACCATATTGTTCGGAGAGCAGCGCCATGCGCCGCAGCACTTCGGGCAGATGGCGGCGCGGGATGGTGCCGTCCATGCAATAATAGTCGGGGGCGATCCGGCCGACTGCGGGGAAGGCGGCCTTGCGCCCGGCCCAGAAGGCGAGCCGTTCATCATCGTCATTCGAGACGCGCAGCGATACTGCGCCGTTGACGGACGCGATGCGGGCGACTTCCTCGATCAGATAGTCGCACTCCGCGGCCGGACCGTCGAGTTCGACGATCAGCAGCGCGTCGACATCGAGCGGGTAGCCGACTTTAACGAAAGCCTCGGCAGCGTGGATCGCCGGCCGGTCCATCATCTCCATGCCGGCCGGGATGATGCCCGCGGCGATCACCTCTGCAACACACTGGCCGGCGCTTTCGACAGTCGGGAAACCGACCAGCACTGCGCGCGCGGTTTCGGGCTTGGGAAGGATGCGGACGGTCACCTCGGTGACGACGCCGAGCAGCCCTTCCGAGCCAACGACGACACCGAGCAGATCGAGCCCGGCAGGATCAAGATGACGGCCGCCAAGACGCAGCACTTCGCCCTCGATGGTGACCAGTTCGACGCCCAGCACATTGTTGGTCGTCAGGCCATATTTGAGGCAGTGAACGCCGCCCGAATTTTCCGCGATGTTGCCGCCGATCGTGCACGCGATCTGGCTGGAGGGGTCGGGTGCGTAATAGAAGCCCGCACCCTCGACAGCTTTGGTGATCGCGAGGTTGGTTACGCCGGGCTGCACCACGGCGATGCGGTCGTCATAGCTGATGTCGAGCACACGATTGAATTTGGCCATGCCAAGCAGCACGCCGTCAGCGAGGGGCAACGCACCGCCCGACAGTGAAGTGCCGGCACCGCGCGGCACCACCTTGACGCCCTGCTCGTGGCACCAGCGCAGGATAGCGGAGACCTGCGTGACATTTTCCGGCAGCACCACCACCATCGGCGGCTGGCGATAGGCGGTGAGGCCGTCGCTCTCGAACGGCCGCAACTCGGCCTCTTCACTGATCACGCCTTCACCGGGCACGATGCGGCGCAATGCTTCGACGATGTCGTCGCGGCGCGCCAGCACGGCAGCATCGGGCTCGGGCATCTTCAACGACATGGGCGCTCCCTCGGCGGCGGAGACCCGATAGGCGGAAAAGGACGATCAAGGAAGCTTGCTGTGCAGCGTTCGGTGGGTTGTCTGTCACAGGTCGGCTGCGCGTGTCAGAACTGCCAGCGCTCAGTCGGGTGGTAAAGTGCCGGTGGCGGCAGCAGTCTCCGGCTGCTCGCCCATGACGGGGGCTACGCCGGCTTCGGTTGTGCTGTGCTGCGAGCAATTGTGCCGTTCCAGCATCTTCGCGTGAATATAGGCGGCTCGCCTGTAGCTGATCCGGTGCGAGCCGACGCTGGCCATCGCGCGTGAAAAGGCGATCATGTCCGCGCGCCGGGCCGAATCATCTGCTCTGAATTGCGGGCAGACGAACCCCTGATCGACGTCCGCAAGAACCGCGGCGAGATCGCGTCCTGTCTGCGCGTGGGCCGGCAGGGTGAGCCCCAAGGCGGCAAATGTGATACAAATCAATCGTCGTGCAGTGGCCATCATGATGCCCCCAGAGGGCTTCCCGAGCCATCGAGGGTTCCAACGTGGAAGAGCGCAACTTGTTCAACTGGCTTGAGATTTGGCTCGGTGATGCGAAGGCAAAGACCAATCTGTAACGATGGTGCAATTCGTAATGTCGTTTCGTTTCAAACGCTTCGTAAATTGTAAACGACAGCGCACCAGTCTCAGGCATGCCTCTGGCATGGTGACAATTGTTACACTTTTGTGCTACAGCCGGACGGCATTCTATCGGTATGGGATGTCTATGGCGGTGGAATTGGTATGAGGCGTAGCTTGAAGACGGCGGGGTTGTCCGCTCTGATTTATGCCGTTTCGGCGATTCCGGCACTGGCTGCCGTTGTCATCAATTCTGGCAACTCAGGATATCAGTTCCAGATTGACTACGCCGGGCAAGTCGGCGGTCAGGCGACCCCTGAAGTCTCGGCGCTGGGCACCTT
>CANJRZ010000375.1 GCA_947476735.1 Sphingomonadaceae bacterium | reverse complement strand
GCTATCGAACCGTGTCTTAAAATCCTACGACGATATCCTCGATCATTGCTGCTTCGCCTGGAACCGCCTCACCGATCAGCCATGGCGCATCATGTCGCTCGGCCTGCGAACATGGGCCCATCGGTTCTGATCAGGGAGTCTTGGTATTAGACATCAACGGCCTTCCACCGCAGATTTCCGTAAGGGCTTCGAGATGGATTGGGGACGTTACTGCGAGCGCCACTTCGGATGAAACTCCTGACGTTCTTCGAGGACAGCAAGCCGTTCAACGGACGACCAGGTCATCGAAATTCGGCCGGCGCAGGAGCGACCAAATCCGAAATCCCGGAAACGGACAATTGACCGTCGATCGGCCGCTGCTGGAGCGATAATAGTTGTTCGCCCGTGGATCCATATAGGCTTTGCTCTTTTCCCACTGGTCGGCTTCCGCGCCAAAGCGATCATAGGCCTCCCGCGAGGGACAGATCGATTGCTTTCCTGTTTCGATCAGATGACCAAGGCAGGCTAGGATGTAACGGTTGGTGATGCCTACGCGATTGACGATGCCGAACCCACCCAGCGAATTCGCATTGGGCCCATAGATCATGAAAAGGTTGGGAAACCCTGGCAGCATCGTGCTCAGATAGGCACGTGCGCCATCCTTCGCCCACAGATCCTCGAGGCGGCAATTGTCGATACCACGCACCTCCATCGGCAGGAAGAACTGGTCGGTCTTGAAGCCCGTGGCGTAGACGATGATGTCGACTTCATGCTCCTCGCCATCCTCGGTTACCATGCCGTTCCCGGTGATGTGCTCGATCCTCTGGTCGACAAGCCTGACGTTGCTTTGCAACAGCGCATCGAACACGTTGTAGGTGGAATCTACGATCACGGGCCGGGCCGACATGATCGGATGCGGTGGGAGCATCCTAGCGGCGAGATCCGGGCGATCCGTGAACTTCTTTTCCATGAACGCGATGGCCGCATCTCGAAATATCTTGTTCGCCTTGCTGAGGGTCAGGGGATCCTGCCAGTCCGGATCGATGTTCATCATCAGGTCGCGTGCACGCGGGCCTTGCAACCAACTCGTGCGAAACCGCATGAAATTGGCATGATTCGGCAGGTGGCGATCGAGCCAGCTCAGCTGTTCGGGATATTTGCTGAGATAGCCCGGAAGCGGATTGACCCATTGAGGCGTACGCTGGAACAGGGTGACGTTGGCGGCATCCTTCGCAAGCTCGGGGATCAACTGGTAGCCGGTCGCCCCCGAACCAATCACAGCGATCCGCTTGCCGCTGGTCGTCAGCCCGACGGGCCATCGGGCGGTATGCGTCTGCACGCCGCAGAATTGCTCCGCGCCTCCGAAGTCCGGGATATTCGGAATGCGGAATATGCCGATGCAGCTGATGACCGCGTTGGCGCGCAGGACCTGAGTGTCCGCGCTGCCGCTGATGGCGACCTCCCATTCGCGGGCGCTTTGATCCCACCGCAATGACGTCACTTCGGTATCGAACATGATATGTTCGCGTAGATCGAATCTGTCCGTCACCCAGTTCAGATAGCGGAGATTTTCCTTCTGCGGGCTGTACGGCCCGGGCCAGTCGAACCCAATCGCATAAGGATGGGTGTAGGTACGGCTAGGAGTATCGACGCGAGCGCCCGGATATTGATTGTCGAACCATGTACCGCCGACGCCAGCATTGCGCTCGACCACCGTGAAGGGAATCCCGGCCTTCTTCAGTTGGGCAGCGGCATCGATCCCGCCCCAGCCAGCGCCGATCACGATCGCCGAAAATGCTTCGACACTCTCGGAAGGGGGCGGGCTCGACCACTTATGTGCAAAGATCCAGGGATCGAGGCAAAGCTCTTCAAGCCAGAACTCTGTTTCCTCGTCCGGAAAATCCTCCCCCACCGCCAGCTTCATGCTGGGAAGAATGCGATCCTCGCTGCCCGAAGCCATCGACACGGTACCGCTGTCGCGGCAGCGTTTCAGGAAGGTGGCGGTCTTCCGCCGCAGGAGTTCAATGTCCTGCGGGTTGGTCACGGCAAGGCCGGAGAACAGCACACCCTGTCCGGCTTTCGCGACCGCGGTTGCGGCGATTTCCTCATCGCCGGTGAGGTAAAAAAGCAGTCCGCGCAATACCATTGGATCGGCGACGGCGACCGCTGCATCGATCTGCGCATTACTGGCCTGCGCGAGCGACGCCCGCGGCTGATCGTCGTCATGGATCACTGTTGGCGCATCCTGATCTCGCGCTATTGCCATAGATGGCTTCCCCTGGAATTGCGGTACCAACTCACCAATATCATCGTAACGACGGAGTCAGCGCCGGCAATTTGAAAACTGACTTCGCGATTGCCGATTTATTTCCGTAATCTGGCGAAGCTCAGCCGCACGGAATAACAAGCGATCGCGATGTGATGCCGACGACGGCGGGTATTGCAGCAAAGCCAAGCTGCCCGGCTAGGCCGATGAACCCAAGCGGAGAGGCGACGTTTTTGGCCCATTCGCCAACGCTCCATCCACGCATCAGGGCAGACAGGAGGGCGTTTTCAGGGCAATCGCGTCGGATCTCAGGTATCCAGATAAGGGCTCGGAGGCGTTGTCACGTTGACGTGGAGAGCGTTGCGTTCGGAGGTTAATGATCGGTGATGCCGATCTCCTATGCACGTCACCGCTTTCCCGCCTGTGAATAAGCGCTGAAGCGTGACCCCTAGGGCAGGTCCAGCTAACCTACTGAGGGAAATGCGAAATATTAACTGGCGCGGGGTCATGATCGGCGCCGATCTAGACCCCTATCGTAAAGATACTTCCCTAGTTTTTCAATCGGTTATCGATATTCGTGCTCGGGTCGTGCTACGGCGCTTATTCACACCACGTTCCTTTGACAGCACTCCGTCGACGGATGCACGTTGGTTGAGTGGGTATGAACGCGCACAGCCTTGCAATCGACAGCCCAGGTCTGACTGAAACCAAGAGAGTGATGCCGATGGTGCTGAAGGGGATTTCATGGGCGATTCTGTTGCCAGCCATCTGGTCGCTAGCGTCTGTGGCGCGTGCCGATCAGCAGGGTCCGGATGTGCAAGCGATTGCCGAACATTGCTCTACCGCTGAAGGATTGACCTTCATCTGCGGCGTTCGGTCCGCCGAAGATATCATTGCGCTCGACAGCTCGCCCTGGGTGATCGCATCCAGCTATGTGAAGGCGGCTGAAGGGCTCTTTCTCATTCATCGTCAGACAGGTGAGGTACGACGCGCGCCCTTGGCGGGATTGGAAAAGTCGCCGCCACCTAACCTGGCATGCCGAGCGTCCTTGCCTGATGGGCTCAAGACCCATGGGCTTGCACTTCAGACGCTTGCCGATGGCGGCGAGCGGTTGCTTGTGGTCAATCACGGCGCCGAGGAGACGATCGAAGTATTCGACGTGGATGCAGGGTCGAGCATACCTCAGCTACGTTGGACCGGATGCATCAAGCTGCCGAAGCCGATGTACGGCAACAGTGTTGTCGGATTGCGGGACGGCTCGGTCATTTTTTCGGAAGTCTCCACGGTTGGCAATGGCCGATCGTCTCAATCCAATCTCCTTTCGGGCGACGGCGCGGGCGCGGTCTTCAGCTGGCGTGATGGCGCAGTCGTGCAGGTGAGGACTCCGACAATATCCGGACCGGCAGGTCTGGCGCTCTCCGCCGATGAGCGCTGGCTCTTCATCTCGTCCTGGGCGGTAGGACGTGTTTGGCGCATCGACCTCAGCGGGCAGGTCGAGCCGCAGAGCGTGAAGGTGGATTTCCACCCCGACAATCTGCGCCGCGACGGAGACACCGTCTTTGCTGCCGGCCAGGTCATGGAGTTGGAGCCCTTCCTTGCGTGCCAGGCACGAAGCGACCGACCGGCATTTTGTGCCAACTCCTGGGGTGTCGCAACCATTTCAACCAAAGACATGACGGTCGTAGCACAGAAGCTATGGAAGTCCGCTGTCCATGGCGACGTTACAGTCGCGAGTCCGGTGGGTGATGAACTGTGGCTTGGCACCGTTGGTGAAACCGACAAGATTGCAGTGGTCAATCGGGCTCACAGCAAATAGTCCATGCGATAGGGACGACGAACACATCCGTCCTGAATTTGCCGTACTCAGGCATCGGTCTCGGCGCAGGGCAAGGTCTATTGGGAGGGGGGATGCCCAAGGCAAACGAATGGCGCGCGGGTTGGCCTGTTGTTACAGCCTCGCTCGTCGGGATGATGGTCAGCGCTTGGACTCTGCCTTTCTATCTGCTCGGGCCGCTGACCTTGCCACTGATGGAACAGTTCGGCTGGTCCAAGTCGGGGTTGGCCCTTTCAGCCTCCGCCCTGTCGATAGGAGCGACCATCGGCGCGGCCCTGTTTGGCCGCGTTTCGGATCGGATCGAAGTTCGCAAGGT
>CANJRZ010000374.1 GCA_947476735.1 Sphingomonadaceae bacterium | reverse complement strand
CTGGTGTGCGACAGCAGCTACCCGACCTTCATGCTCGGCCACTGGGCGCGCGACCGCAAGCGCGGCGGCTTCACCATATCGGAGGCGGTCCGCATGATGAGCTCGGTGCAGGCCGATTTCATGGGCTTCACCGATCGCGGCCGGCTCGAGGTCGGCCGCCGTGCCGACATCAATGTCATCGACGTCGACAAGGTCCGGATGCACGCGCCGAGCGTGCTCTACGATCTGCCCGGCGGCGGCCGCCGGGTGGATCAGCTGGCCGACGGCTATTCGGCGACGATCGTCAGCGGCAAGGTCATCCAGCGCAATGGCACGCCGACCGGCGAACTGCCTGGCCGGCTGGTGCGGGCCGGTCGTGCGAGCACGATGGCCGAAGCGGCGGAGTAGGGCGAGGCCCGCTTCATCTTCTTCTCCCCTCTCCCGTCTTCACGGGAGAGGGGAGGGTGAGGGTCTTCTTCTTTCTTCACTTGCTCTCGGAGTTGGGGTGAGCGCGTCGAAAAGACCCTCACCCATTACGCCGGTATGGAAGGCCCCCGGCCTTCCATAGGTCATGCGGGGCATGACCGGCCGGCATAATCCTCTCCCGCGAAGGCGGGAGAGGATGTTATGGTGGCGGGAGAGGGAGCGATAGCAGGGAGCAAGCATGGCCACCTTCGTCCTCGTCCATGGCGGCTTTCACGGCGGCTGGTGCTACGCCCGCGTGGCCAGGCTGCTGCGCGCGCAAGGGCATGATGTCCACACGCCGACGCTGTCGGGCGTCGGCGAGCGCGCGCATCTCGCGAGCCAGGCGATCAACCTGATGACCCATGTCGAGGATATCGTCGCGACCCTCGTCAATGAGGATCTGACCGACGTCATCCTGTGCGGACACAGCTATGGCGGGATGGTCATCACCGGCGCGGCGGGCCGGGTGCCCGAGCGGATCCGGACACTCTTCTATCTCGATGCGAGCGTGCCCGAGGACGGCCAGTCGATCCTCGACGTGCTGGGCCCCGAAATGGCGAGCGCCGCGATCGAAATGGCGGGCCGGACCGGCACCATGATGGACCCGCGCGGCGCCGAATTCTTCGGCGTCAACGAGGCCGACCGCGCCTGGGTCGACCGGCTCTGCACGCCGCACCCGATCGGCTGCTTCATCCAGAAGCTGCGGTTGACCGGGAAAGAGGCGCTGGTGCCGAACCGGACCTTCGTGCTGGCGGAGCGCTACCAATCGGCCAATGCCGCGACCTATGCGAAGGTGAAGGATATGCCCGGCTGGAAGGCGGTGTCGCTCGATGTCGGCCATGACGTGATGGTCGACGATCCGGAAGGGCTGGCGCGGTTGTTGCTGGAGGAAGTGGGGCGGTGAGGCGCGCGCCTTCTGGAGGGGCGGGACGGGTCTTGGGAATTGGGGGGTGTGAAGTGGGTCGCAGGGATTTGGTTATATGTCCCGGCGGACTCGATGAGACTAGTGGTGTCGCACAATTAAGGGGTAATTGCACGTGGTACGGTAATACGGAGCCTTGTTTGGTTCTATTGGCAATGTTGGAGTAAGGCTGTTTGGGGGTGGCGCGACAGTGGTTGCGAGTGTCAGAGTGACCCACAATCCAAGCATTACACAAATTAGAGCAGGTGATTCTGTCGGCAGCCAAATCGGTTCAGCATTGCCAGAAGACATTTGCAAACAAGGCGTCTCACATATGCCCTACATTCATGTTATTTTCTTTATTACAGCAATTTTACTCTACTTGAGATGGGAGATTTTATTCCCATTTGGGAATCAAAAGAATGCTATAAAAAGATCAAAACTTATTACATTCATTCCATTTCTGGGGTTTTTGTTTTCAGGTATTTTAATACAATTGGCGATATCAATAGACAAATATCCGTTATCTTTTATTCTTCTTGGATTAGGTGGACTTTCTTTATTGTTGGCGGTTATCTATGGAATTGGCCGGAGGTTCAGTCGATAATACCAAAAATTACGCAAAAATTACGGTGACACGTGCAATAACCCCTTAATTGACGCGGATCGTCGCCTCCGTTACGGAGTCCGCATGGCCCGTCTCCCACGCATCGTCCTCCCCGGCATCCCGCATCATGTGACGCAGCGCGGCAATCGCCGCGAGCAGACTTTTTTCGAGGACGGCGATTACGAGCTCTATCTCGATCTGCTCGCCGAGGCCTGCGGGCGGGCGCAGGTCGAGATCTGGGGCTATTGCCTGATGCCTAACCATGTCCATGTGATCGCGGTGCCCCAGGATGCGGACGGGTTGAGCCGGGCGTTCCGCTATGTCCACCGTCACTATACCGGTTATGTCAACGCGCGGCAGCGCTGGACCGGGCATCTGTGGCAGGGGCGGTTCAGCTCGGTGGCGATGGACGAGCCGCATTTCGTCACGGCGCTCCGCTATGTGTCGCTCAACCCGGTGCGGGCGCGGCTGGTCGAGCGGGCCGAGGAGTGGCGCTGGTCGAGCGTGCGGGCGCATCTCGCGGGCGAGGACGATGATGTCGTCAGGGTCGCGCCGGCGCTCGAGCGGGTGGGCGACTTCGCGACCTTCCTTGGCGAGGAGTTCGACGAGGCGCTGAGCTATGCCGCGCTGCGCAAGGCCGAAAGCGTTGGGCGCCCGGTCGGCTCGCCCGAATGGCTGGCGGAGATGGAGGAACGGACCGGCCGCGCACTGGCTCCGGGCAAGCGCGGGCCGAAGCCGCGGACCGCGGCCACTGATTAGGGGTAATTGCACCTGTCACCGAAATAGGAAATAGGAGGTCGTGATGCGGAAGCTTTGGATTGCACTTTTGCTGCCCGCGGCGTTCGCGGCATCTGCTGCGGCAGGCGCACGCACTGAAACGCCGGAGGCGGCGGTCCGAACTCTCCTGGCCGGCTGGTTTGAGGGTGATGCGGCCAGGGCCGCGTCGGTGCTGAGCCCTGATTTCCGCCTGGCAACGCTGCGTCGGACAGAGGCAGGGCCCCATGTCGATTTCCAGACGCGCGACTCGCTGGTCGAGGCAATGGCCCATCTCACGCGCGGCGGATGGGAGGTGAGGCTGGGCGAAACCACGGTCAAGGTGGACGAGACCGGCATCGCCACCGTCTGGGCTCCCTACACCTTCTACATCGACGGCAAGAAGAGCCACTGCGGGATCGAGACCTTCCAGCTCTACCACCTGTCAGCCGGCTGGCAGATCGCCAGCTTCGCCGACACGAATCTATGGAACGGCAAGGAAGCGGCCTGCATCGACCGCCCGCGTTAGACTGCGATAGTTACCTTGCGTTATGGTGGCCGTTCGCTTCGGCCGTTTCCCCTTTCCCGCAGGCGGGAACGGGGTCGAAGGAGGGCGCGGGCTAAGCCGCGACCGCTATCGCAGTTCCCATCCCAATCCAGAACATGATCCCAAACGGTCAGGCCGGGCGCAACACATCGCGGGCCTGTTGGGGCAGTTGTGCGATGACCGAGAGGTAGGCACTGGCGGTCGCATCGGGTTGACGGCGTCCCTGTTCCCAGCCCTTCAGGGTCGCCAGCGGAATCCGGTAGGCGCTGGCGAAGGCTTGCTGCGACAGGCCCAGCTGCTCGCGGATCGCGCGAACGTCGGGCACCTGGATGCTATGGATGCGCGCCACCTTGCCCGCCCCTTGCGCATGGGCTGCGGCTTCTTCCATCGCCGCGATCAGGTCCTTGCCAAAGTCACTCATCGTTCGTCTCCTCGGGGCCCGTCAACCGCCCCCCTGATCGTTGCAGCCAATGCCGCCACCGCCTTCTTCTCGTCCGGCGTCAGGTCGGTAGCCTGTGCCTTGGCGTAGGCCAGCAGCAGGTAGAGCGGGCAGTCGGGCCGATAGTAGAAATAGACCACCCGTGCCCCGCCACGCTTGCCACTGCCGGGCCGGCTCCACCGCAACTTCCTCACCCCGCCGGTGCCAGGGATCACATCGCCCGCCTCGGGGTTATGGGCTACATGATCGATCAGCTCGGCCAGTTCCGGCTCGCTCCATATCTTCTCGGCCGCCCGCGCAAAAAGCTGAGTTTCCACAACGGTGATCGGGCGGGTCTGCATCGTGCCGGCCATCGATTGTGTATACGTCAATGACGCCTATGAGGCAAGGGCGACATACTTCTCCGACTTCCTCAGCCGCCTGCAAGCTTGCGCGTGGGGGTGGCTGCTCGGTTCGAAAGTTTCCCCCCTCTTCCGCACGCGGGACGGTTTCATCAAAGGCCGGGGGCTAGGCTGACACCGGCTCGTTGGTCGGGATCGGCACCTCGATGAAATCCTCATCCGCCGGCTCGGCCAGCTGCTCGCGCAACTCCGGGAGCGACACCGGATTGTAGATCGGCACCCCTTCCTTATCGAGATACCAGCTCTTGCAGCCGCCGGTCGCCCAGATCGTCTTCATCGCCCGTTCCCGCATCGCGGCGACCAG
>CANJRZ010000373.1 GCA_947476735.1 Sphingomonadaceae bacterium | reverse complement strand
GCCGACTGGGAGGAGCGGCTCGCGCTCGCCCGGGTCTGCGCCGAGACCGGCCGCCACTGGGTGCAGTTCTCGATCGATCCGATCCAGACCGATATCCGCCTTCGGGAAATGGCCCAGCTCGCCGACCTGTCTCGCCTTTCGGGCGCGTCGGTGTCGGCGCTCGGCATGTTCCAGCTGCCCGGCAATCATGACTGGAAGCACGAACTCGACTTCATGGCGAGCAACCAGCAATATGCCGGCCGCTTCTCGGTCCAGGTGCCGACCGCTCCGGTCGACCAGTGGTTCCAGTTCTCCAAGCAGTTCAATGTCATGAACTTCGTGCCGAAATGGGCCGAGATCATGCTCAAGCCGCTCGACGAGCGCCGCAAGATCTTCAAGGAGCTGCTCACCGACAAGGCTGCGCGTGCCGCACTGCATGAAGATGGCGAAGCGTCGGGCGTCGGATTCCAGCTCGCCAATCTGCGGGTTTCGACGGTGTTTGCGGAGGAGAACCGCCAATATAGCGGGAAGCGCCTGATCGAGATCGCCGAGGCGGAAGGCCGCAGCTACACCGACGTGATGATCGAGATCGCCGACCGCGACGACCTCGACGCCACTTTCGACCTGGTCGGTGCGCTCCATGCCGACGACGACGCGGTGCCGGCGATGATCATGCATCCCAATGCCCAGATCGGCGGATCGGACGCGGGCGCCCACATCTACCAGATGGCCGGCGAGGGCGACATGACCTACATGCTCCAGCACTGGGTCCGCACCCGCGGCAAGGTCAGTCTTGAAGCGGCGGTCAAGCGGGTCACCTCGGACCTCGCCCGCGACGTCGGGCTCAAGCAGCGCGGTACCGTGGCGGAAGGCAATTTCGCCGACCTGACGATCTTCGACCCCGGCACGATCACCCGCGGCATGCAGACCCCGGTCGAGGACGTCCCCGGCGGCGGCCTGCGCTTCGTGCGGCCGGTGACCGGCATCGACACGACGATCATCAACGGCCAGGTCGCGGTGTCGGGCGGGGAATATACCGGGGTGAATTCGGGAGCGCTGGTTTAGGACCGGCACCCACCGCCAACCCGTCATCCCGGCGGAGGCCGGGATCTCGGGAGGGGAGGAGATGAACGAGCGGCAAGAGACGTCTGAGACCACAGCCTCCGCCGGGGTGACGGCTATTTAGCGATCATAATAGCACTTGCCGCCATCGACGTGGAACGTCCGGCTGGTGATATAGCCGCCGCCGGGCCCCGACAGGAACACCACCAGCGCGCCGACATCCTTCTCGCTGTCGCCGATGCGGCGCAGCGGGATTTCGGCGAGGTGAGCCGCCTTCTCGGCCTCGGTCGCCCTGGCCCACATGCTGTCATAGAGCGGGGTCGAGGCGATCGGGCAGATCGTGTTGGCGGTAATATTATACTTGCCCCAGTCGCTGGCCGCGACCTTGGCGAGCGAGCGGACACCCTCCTTGGCGATCGAATAGGCGACATTGTGGGTCAGCCCCATCGTCCCGGTGCCCGAGCCGAAGTTGAAGATGCGGCCGCCGCCATTGGCCTTCATCCCCGCGAAGCAGGCCTGCATCATGTAAAGCGAGCCATAGATGCCCGAGCGGATCGTCCGGTCCATATTCTCGTCGGTGACGTTTTCGAGCGTCTGCCGCTCGGTCGCGATCGCATTGTTGACGAGGCTCCAGACCGGCCCGAGTTCCTTCTCGATATGCGCGACCGCGGCATCGACCTCGGCGCGCACCGCGACATCGGCGAGCGCGATCGCGGTCTTGCCGCCGACCGCGTGGATCAGCGCCGCCGTCTCCTCCAGCGGCTCACGCCGCCGGCCAACCAGCCCGACCGAAGCGCCCGCCTTGGCGAGCGCGAGCGCGATGCCCTGGCCTATCCCCTGGCCCGCGCCGGTGACCAGCGCGATCTTGCCGTCCAATTCTCCCACGATGATCTCCTTATTCGTCCTCGGGCGACCGATCCTTGAGCTTGATACCGATCTCGCCGAGCGACTGCTGGGCAACCGCGCCCGCCGCGCCGGCGACAAGGATTCCGACATAGGGCTGCGCGTGGAGGATCATCTCCTCGATCTGCCGGGGCGTGAAGCCGTTGCGGATCGCGATCTTGAACTGGTGTGCCAGCTCGGTCGGCGTCCGCAGCCCGATCATCAAACCGATCGTCAGCAGGCTGCGCTCTTTCCTGCTGAGGCCGGCGCGGGTCCAGGTGTCACCATAGGTGTGGCCGATGCTGTGCCGGAACGCCTCGCGGCCAAAATCGTCGGTCTCACTCGCAACCCGGTCGGCCATGCCCTGATATTGCTCGTCGGTCAGCATTTCCCGGAGGATGCCGAGCGCCTTTTCGAGCGACTCTTGCTGAGCTTCTTCCCTGGCGGACATGCTTCCCTCTCCTCGTTCAGGCGTCGACAGGGCTTGTGGAACAGCCCCGGCCGTTGATCCATGATTTGGGCGGACATTGCATTCAAGCCCTCTCCCGCGAAGGCGAGAGAGGGGAAGAGAGCGAAGGCCTAAATCCGCCACACCTTCGCGTCGAGCTCGCCCAGCGCCACATAATATTCGGCGCGCAGCTTCGCCACGATCCGGGCGAGCGGCTCCACTTCGTCGATCGAGCCGACCCCCTGGCCCGCCGACCAGATGTCGCGCCACGCCTTGGTCTCGTGGTTGAAGTCGGCCATGAAATCGATCCGCTCCTTGTCGGGGAGATTGTCGGGATCGAGCCCGTTGGCGACGATGCTGGGCTTGAGCATGCTCGCGGTAATGCCCGAGAAGGCCCTGGTGCCGATCAGGTCGCTCACCTGCGACGTCACCAGCATCTCCTTATAGGCGTCCGCCGCCATGCTCTCGGCAGAGGGAATGAAGCGCGTCCCCATATAGACAAGGTCGGCGCCCAGTATCTCGGCCGCGCGGATCGAGCGGCCGTCGCCGATCCCGCCGGCGAGGATGATGATCCCGTCATAAAATTGACGGACCTGGGCGACGAAGGAGAAGGGATTGTAATGGCCGGTATGGCCACCCGCGCCGGCGCAGATCAGGATGACGCCGTCGACACCCGCGGCGATCGCCCGCTTCGCAAAGTCGATCGTCGTCACATCGTGGAAGATCATCCCGCCATAGCCGTGGACGATGCGGGCAATCTCGCGCGGGCTGCCGGCGCTGGTGATCACCAGCGGCACCCTGTGCTTCTCGATCAGCGCAAGATCGGCCTCCAGCCGGGTGTTCGAACTGTGGACGACAAGGTTGACGCCATAGAGGCCGCCATAGGCGCCCGGATCGCGCGCCAGCTCGCCCTCGATCCGGTCGAGCCATTCGCCGAATTCTGCCGACGAGCGGATGTTAAGGGTGGGGAAGCTGCCGATGATCCCGCTGCGGCAGCAGGCGACGACGAGATCGGGCCCCGAGACGAGGAACATCGGCGCTGCGAGCACCGGCAGAGTGAGGCCGGCGATGCGTTCGCGGGGGGCCATCATTCAGTTCCTCCCCTTGCCCTGCAAATGCAGGGGAGGAACCCGGTCAGGCGCCACCCTCACTTCTTCTTGCTTTCCATGAAGTCGCGCACCTTCGCCAGATGCTCCTCCTGGGTGAACAGGAAGGTCTGGAGATAGGCCTCGTAGGAGATGCTCGTCTGGAAATCATTCTCCTCGCCGCGCGCGATCGACATCTTGGTGGTCGCCATCGCCCGGCGGGGTGCAGCTGCGGCGATTTCGAGACCGAGGGCGTGGGCGCGGTCGAGCAGCGACTCTGCAGAACAAACCTCGATGAACAGGCCGGCCGCTTTGCCTTCGTCGGCGCCGATGGTGGCGCCCGTCATCAGCCAGTGCCGCGCGCGGACCGCGCCGACGATGCGCGGCAGCATCCAGGCGCAGCCAAGATCGCAGGCGCCCGCGCCCATCCGTCCGAAGGCGAAATAATAAGAGGCGGTCGGTGCCGCGATGGCGATGTCGCAGGCGAGCGCGAGCGCGGCGCCGCCGCCGACCGCCGGGCCGTTGACCGCGGCGATCACCGGCAGATCGAGCTCGCGGATGCGCTGGGCGATCCGGTTGAAACCGCGCAGCATGCGGAACTGAGCCTCGGCATCGACACCATCGGGATGGAGCACGGTGCCGAGCTGGGCCCCCGCACAGAAAACGCTGCCCGCCCCGGTCAGGATCACCGCGCGGACCGCGTCATTATTTTCGAGCGCGTCGAGTTCGCCAAAGATGTGATCGATCAGCTCGGGGCTGAGCGGATTGCGCTGTTCCGGCCGGTCGAGCAGCAAGGTCGCGATGCCTTCGCGGATGCTGACCGTGATCGGCGAATCGCTCATGCTCCTGCCTCCATCCTCACCAGCGTCCGGCCCATCTCGACCGCTTCTCCCGTCCGGCAGCTTATTTCGGCGATAACAGCTGTGCCGCGCGCGGTCAGCCCGTGCATCATCTTCATCGCCTCCATGACAATGATCGGCTGC
>CANJRZ010000372.1 GCA_947476735.1 Sphingomonadaceae bacterium | reverse complement strand
TGCGTAAGCTGCTCAGGAAAACCGGCGTCGCTCCCGAGCTTCTGGTGACCGACAAGCTGCGCTCTTACGGGGCGGCGTTTCGCGAGACCGGCCTGACAGCACGCCATGAGCAGGGACTCCGCAAGAACAACCGGGCCGACGACGCGAGCGAAAGATGCAGCGGTTCAAATCGGCTGTATCGGCTCAGCGTTTCCTTTCCGCCCATGCCGCCGTCCACAACCACTTCAACACGCAGCGTCATCTCATCTCGCGTCGCACTTTGCGGATCTATCGCGCTCAGGCGATGGCCTCTTGCAAATGGCGACCGCGGTAGCCTGAGACGCAAACCGCCTACATCACCGTCGCCTCGGACCAGATGAGGTGACAACGCCGGCTCGCCACTGACAGGCAGTGTCCGTTGCTTCAGACGCTCCGCCTTCCCTATGGGCCAGGCACGCAGTCGAAGCTCAGGATGCTGCAAGGCTCAGCGACTTGGAGGCCCCTCCACCTGTGATCGTCATCGCCCACAATCGGGAAACCCATTGTGACAGGCGGGGAGTCAGCGTTTCAGCATGGCCAGCGTGCCGCCAACTGCTCCTAAACCCCGCATGTTGGGATGGCGCGTAAGGTCATTGCACTGGTTCAGCCGACTATAATAGCTCCATAGCGACGGTTCACGCATGTGGTTCCGCGTGTAGAGAGGCTACTCATGGCGCGCTTCGTGCTTGTGGCCGGTGCCTGGCACGGAGCCTGGTGCTGGGAATTCGTGGCCTCCTTGCTGGAGGCAAAGGGCCATCGTGCCGAACCCGCCGAGCTTCCGGGCATGGGGGCAGACCGCACGCCGTTCGACCGGCTCGACCTTGCCAAATGGGCGCGTTCAGTCGCCGATGTGGTCAACGCCGACCCCGAGCCTGTCATCCTCGTCGGCCACAGCCGCGGCGGCATCGTCATCAGTCAGACGGCTGAACTCGTGCCAGACAGCATCCGTTTGAGCATCTACCTAACCGCGATCCTGATGAAGAATGGCGAAAGCGGGCTAGATTCGTCGCAGCTTGTTCCCGTCGACGCGCTCCTTCCGCGCGCCTTCGAGCCGACAACCGATGGCCTGGCATTCAAAGTGGTTACCGACCCTTCGCCATCCTATCGTCACTCGCCTCCCGAACTGGTGGAACGGGCATTGGAGCGAATGACGCCGGAGCCGCGCTTTGCGCTCGTTACGCCGCTGTCGCTGAGCGCCGAGCGCTATGGGCGGGTGCGTCGAGCCTATGTGGAATGCCTCGCCGACGAGACAGTGCCCCTTACGCTGCAACGCGCCATGCAGGCGCGTGAGCCTTGCGAGATCGTGCGCTCGATCGAGACCGATCATTGCCCGGCCTATTCCGCACCAATGCAGGTCGCGGCGGTGCTCGATGAACTGGCAGCACTATGCTGACCCACGTCAAACAAGGAGTTATCCGTGCCCATTTCTGACGACACACTTGATCTCGAGGCACTCCAGAAGAAATATATCGAAGAACGCGACAAGCGCCTGAAAGTTAGCGGCCGGAGCCAGTATACCGTCCTCGAAGGCGATCTCGCCGAGCGCTTCGACACCGACATCTGGGCTTCGACCGATGGGGCCCGCGAGCCGGTGGTCCGCGAATTCGAGGCGGTTATCATTGGCGGGGGCATTGGCGGAATGCTCGCCGCGGGCAATCTGCGCAATCATGGCGTCGCGGCAGAGAATTTATGCATCGTCGAACGTGGCGCGGATTTCGGCGGCACCTGGTACTGGAACCGTTATCCGGGGCTGGGTTGTGATACTGAAGCATATTGTTACCTGCCGCTGCTGGAGGAAACCGGCTATATCCCCACGGAAAAATACGCGAAGGGACCTGAGCTGTTCGAGCATTCGCAGCGGGTCGGGCGTCATTTCGGGCTTTATGACAATGCGCTGTTCCAGACACGGGCAACCGGTGCGGTATGGAACGAGGATACACTGCGATGGACCATCACAACCGATCGCGGCGATGAACTTGCCGCCCGCTATCTGTTGCTGTGCCCCGGTGCGACCAATCGACCGAAACTGCCTGGCATTCCCGGCATCGAGGCGTTCGCCGGCCATAGTTTCCACACGATGCGCTGGGATTATCGCTATACCGGCGGCGGTCCTGAAGGAGGTATGACCGGACTAGCCGACAAGCGGGTCGGCATCATCGGGACCGGCTGCACCGCTATCCAGTGCGCGCCTCCATTAGCTGAATCGTCGAAGGAGTTATTCGTCTTTCAGCGGACGCCATCGGCAGTCAATGTTCGCGCCAATCGACCGACGGACCCGCAGTGGGCGGCTTCCCTCAATCCGGGCTGGCAGATGCAACGGATGGAGAATTTCCTGAACGTCATCTCCGGCGCACCGGAAGAAGTCGACCTTGTCGATGACGGATGGACCAGAAACTTGAAAAACGGCCGGCGTGTGTTCGAGGCCGACAAGAGCAGGATGGATGAGAAGGAAAGCATCGATCTCGCCGACTTTGCACGCATGGAGGAGGTGCGTGCGCGCGTCGATGCCGTTGTTAGAGACAAGGCGACCGCCGAGGCGCTGAAGCCGTGGTACGGTCTGCTCTGCAAGCGACCGACCTTCCACGACGAATATCTGCAAACGTTCAATCGGCCGAATGTGACGCTGGTCGACACGCAGGGTGCGGGCGTTGACCATATTACCGAGCGCGGCATTGTCGCAAACGGCATCGAGTACCCGCTCGATTGCATCATTTTCTCGACCGGGTTCGACGTCTCCGCGGGGATTTTCGGGGGGCTGGGTTTCGACCCCGTAGGAGTTGGCGGCCTGAGCCTGACAAACAGGCTGCAGCAAGCATTTACATCCCTGCATGGGATATTGTTCAGCGGCTTTCCGAATATGTTCATGATCGGAGGGTCACAGGGAACGCTTGCCACTACCCGCACCTATGACCTGACCATCCAGACTGAACATTGCGCCCGAATCATGGAATATTGCCGCGCGCACGGAGTTGAGCGCATGGAAGTGCGCCAGCAAGCCGAAGCAGCTTGGCAGACCGAAATGGCAGATAAGCGCGTCGATCATGACGGGTATTTCGAAGCGTGCACCCCCGGCCTCCTCAATCTCGAGGGCCGCGGCGGCCAAGTCTACGATTACTATTACGGGGCGGGACCGGTCGCCTATCGCGGTCAGATCGAGCGCTGGTTCGCCGAGCGGATCGACGACGATCTGAATTTGGATTCGCCGGCCAGCTGATGGTTCGGAAGCGAAATGACCGAAGCCCTCCATCGGGGCTGGACCTTCGCGAGCCAGTAACGCAATAAAGCTTGGAGTGCCAGCTTGGCTCAGTCGGCGGACCGTCCGTCCTATTTGGCTGGTCTGCGATCCGGGTCTGACAACGGCACCAGTGCTGCGAAGAACATCAAGATCGAACGGAGAAGGTGACCGGATTGGGCTGACACGGACATCGAGGAGACGTTCCATGGCCAAGACCCCTTTCACCCTGCTCGCCGCCACGATGATCGCGGCGGCGATCCCGGCAATCGCTCAGCAAACAGGGCAGCAGCCCGGAGCGATCGACGCAAGCCGCGTCATCGCTGGCGACTACACCACCGATTCAAACCACAGCCAGGTAGCCTGGGCAGTCAACCACTATGGCTTCAACCTCTTTCACGGCCTGTTCGGAAACCCTACCGGTACGCTCAAGATCGACCCCGCCAAACCGAGTGAGGCCATGGTGGCGATCGACATTCCGCTCGACAAAGTGGTCACCACCAGCGCGGGTCTCAACGAACATCTCAAAAAGCCCGATTTCTTCGATGTCGCCCAATTCCCAATCGCCACCTTCCGTTCGACCAGCGTGAGCGCGAGCGGCACAAAGGCCCGGATCAGCGGAAATCTGACGATCAAGGGAGTAACAAAACCTGTGGTGCTCGATGCGCAGCTCTCGGGTGCGGGGGTTAATCCACGCAACAAGAAGGAAACGGTAGGATTCGAGGCGACCACCACGATCAGCCGATCTGACTTCGGAATTGTCTATGGCCTTCCCGCCGTCGCCGACCGGGTCGACCTGCGGATCACCGTCGCTTTCGAGCGTGTCGCGAGCTGATAAACTCCGGACGGGGGGCCCGCAGCCCCCCGTCCCGGCTTTCGGGACGACGCCTTGACGACACCTCACTCCGCCTCCGATCGCAAGGCTGCGCGCTACTCCGCTGTCGCAATCATTCTGCATTGGCTGATCGCGGCGCTGCTGATCTTCGAGGTCGGCCTGGGCCTGCGAATGGAAGATGCCCATGGGCCACTCAAATTCGCGGTCTTCCAGCTGCATAAGTCAGTCGGCATCACGATCCTGTTGCTGGTCGCATTCCGGCTCCTGTGGCGCTTCTACCGCAAACCCCCGCCGGTAACGGCCAAGCCCTGGGAGCGCGTCCTTGCCTATGGCGTACACGGGCTGTTCTACCTGCTATTATTCGC
>CANJRZ010000371.1 GCA_947476735.1 Sphingomonadaceae bacterium | reverse complement strand
GGCAACGGCCCGACCGATCCCGACTGGTTCAAGTCGCTCCAGCCTGGCTGGACGCGCCAGCGCCGCGACAATTTCACGATCCTGCTTTCGGGTGGTCAGGTCGAGGAGCGACTGGTCGACGACGGCTGGACCGACATCCTCCCCAAGGTTGACATGGAGGAAGCCGCAGCCGATCCGGCCGACGCCTTCGCCAAGGCCGCGATTCGCAAGATGGAGAAGATTCGCCACCGGGTCGACGAATTCGTCGGCGACAAGGCAACCGCCGAGGCGCTCAAGCCCTGGTATCATTTCTTCTGTAAGCGGCCGACCTTCGCTGACGATTATCTGCAGACCTTCAATCAACCGAACGTCAGCCTGGTCGATACCAAAGGCCAGGGTGTCGAGCGGATAACGCCCAAGGGCGTCGTCGTCGACGGCAAGGAATATGAGCTCGACTGCCTGATCTATGCCACCGGCTTCGACTATGCGGTCGAATATTCGAAGGAGAATGGCGTCGATTTCGCCGGCCGCGGCGGAAAGACGCTGTCGCAACATTGGGCGAACGGGCCGAGCACCTTGTGGGGCATGCAGTCACACAACTTCCCCAACTTCATGTTCATGCGGGTGGCACAGGCGGGAGCATCGGCCAACTACACCCACACCGCCGACATGCAGGCCCAGCACATCGCCTGGCTTATCTCCCAATCGCTCGACCGCGGTATCGATGCGATGGAACCGACTCAGGAGGCCGAGGACAGCTGGGTCGATACGATCGTCAGCCAGGCGGGGCCGCGCATCGCCTTCCTCGCGAGTTGCACGCCGGGCTATTATAACCATGAAGGCCATGTCGACGAAGCGCTCGCCCGCCATGAATATTATGTCGGCGGACCGATGGCCTATGATCAGATGCTGGCCGACTGGCGCGCAGACGGCTCGATGAAGGGCCTCGAGCTGACGAAGATCTAGGCATTTACCGAGGTGAAGCGGAAGCCGCTGGGGCTCAGGCTTGGGCGGCTTCCTCACGTTTGAAGGCTCGCAGTGGCGCCAGCGCAAAGGCAAAGGGTACTGTGACGAAGAACGTGAAGACGCAGGTCGCCACGATCATCGAGCTGCCCAGCTTGTCCGGATCCCGAAACACGACGTCGGTCAGGCGGCCGACCATCAGCGGCCCGATTGCAATGCCGCCGGTCGAGCAGGTCAGGATGATGATCGAGCTCGCCTTGCCGCGCAGCCGTCCCGGGAAGCTCGTGATCGCTGCGACAAGCGGCAGGCTGGTGTAACAGGCGATGAAGAAGACGAAGATCGCGATCAGCAGAATCGACATATAGGGATCGGCGACGAGGAAGGAGGCTATGCCGAAAGGCAGCCCTGCCAGGGCGGTGAACATCGGAAAGCGTATGTGAATGTCGGTAACGCCGCGCCGGTAGAAATAGTCGGCAATAGCACCAGAGAGCGGCATGCCGATCAGCGGCGCAATCAGCATAGCGGTGCCGAGCCAGCCTCCGGCGGTCTGAGCCGACATGCCGTGAACCCTGGTCAGAAATGTTGGCATCCATGCGTTGACCGAGGCGAACAGCGCGACAAATGACAGGAAGCCGATATGATGCGGAAGAAGAAAGCGCCAGTTTCGCCCGAAAAAGGCGAAATAGTCCCTGAAGCCGCTATCGCTGCCCGGACCTGAGGCTGCGGCTCCATGCCGGGCCGGCTCCTTCATCAGATAGATCAGCGGAATGAACAGGAAGCCCGGCAAACCAACCGCGAGGAAAATCACTTTCCAGCCGGCAAGCTGGCCGACCAGCGGAACATCGATCAGCGCGGTCGGAGGGAATAAACTGACCAGAGAGGCCGCGATCAGGAGCGAAACGCCTGTCCCCGCCTTCCAGCCCATATTGGTGACCGAGAAGGCAAGACCGAGCTGCGACTTCGGAAACATGTCGCTGAGCATCGATTGCTGGGCGGGGGCGAGGCTCGCCTCGCCTGCCCCGATCACGCCACGCGCGGCGAACAGGCCCATCACGCTGGACGCGAGGCCGGTGAAGGAGGTGCCGACGCTCCAAACCGCGACACCGACCGCAATGACGGCACGACGCGGATAACGGTCCACCGCCCAACCAACGAAAGGACTCATCAAGCCGTTGGGTACCGCTAGCGCTATGCCGAGGATCAATCCCATCTCGGTATCGGACAGGCCGAGGTCATGCTTGATGGGCCCGACCAGCAAAGTCATGATGCTCCGGTCGAGGATCGCAAGTACAGCGAGAAGAAACATGATGCCGACCGCCGGCCATGCGGCGAAAGGCGACGGATAGCTCGGCGCGTCGGATTCGTTCATCCGCTCAACAACCGACGGGAACGGGATTGGCCTTGAGCATCGCCGCTCTCCATTGGCATAGCGCGCTATATGTCTGACCGGGAGAGCGACATTCGGCAAGCGCCGTTCAACCGATGACAGGTTTCCAGTCATATATCTTTTGCAATGTGCCACCGAGCAGAGCCGCCCGGTCACTTTCGCTCAGACGGTCGGCAAAACGGAAGGCATCCACGCTTTCCTTATAGCCCACCATTGAGAGCGCTCGCGTCCAGTCGGTACCCCACATGACCCGGTCGATCCCGAAGGCGTCAATCGTGCGGGCCAGCGACTCCCAGATATCGTTGAACGGATATGGCTCGCGCGACAATGTGCACAGGCCGCTGGCCTTGATCGCGATATTAGGAAGCTTCGCCAGCGCGAGCACCGCCGGCAGATCGTCGAGCGCATCTTCGGGCACCGGCGGCTCATAGGGCTGCTTGAGGCCGAGATGATCGATCACGATCTGACAATCGGGATAGGCCTTCGCAATTGTCGCAGCCTGATCGACGCAGCCGATACAGGTATAGTTGATCGGGATCGAATGCCGTGTCGCCGCTGCGAACATCGGACCGATCCCCTTGATCGGATCATCACTTGCCACCGGAAAGATATGGGCCATCGCCGGAATCATATGCGCGGGGATGCTGAGTACCCGAACCGCCACCGCGCCCGGAGTCCGGGCCCAGTCGGCTACTGTCTCATCCACTGCCGGGTCGACCGGATTGAGCGGTTTGACCAGCGCGAAGCGGCCGGGATGATCGTTGCGAACCTCCACCGCATAGCTCGCATCGTCCCGATATATCACCCAGGATGAGACGATGACGGCGGCATCCACCCCCGCCTCGTCCATCGCCGCGATCATCTGGTCGCCGGTCATTTCCGCAGGCCCGTGCAGGGTATTCACCCAGGGTCGGGTCGGATGGTTGCGCTCATAGGCATGGACCTGAGCGTCGATGATCATTCGCGGCCTCCCATTGCTTCCGCCTATTCGGCGGCGACGGCGGTGAGCTGCTCGATCTTGGCGCGGGCCATGGCGCGGTTGTCCGATCCCATCAGTACGCGCAGCGGCGCCTCACCCTTGTCGAGCACTTCGAAAAGGTCGTCAGCGACTGACTCCGGCGGCAGCCCGGCCGCATCGTAGAATACCCCCAGCGCTTCCTTGCCGCCGCCTGTGATCCCGGAATAGACCTCGAGTTTGCGAGCTCCGTTCTTGGTCGCTTGGCTGATGAAATTGGATTTGATCGCGCCCGGCTCGATCAGCATCACCTTGATATTCTGGCCTGCGACTTCCTGGGCAAGAGCCTCGGTCATTCCTTCCAGCGCGAATTTGCTTGCACAATAGATGCCGATGCCGGCCAGCGCGTAAATGCCGCAACCCGACGAGACGTTGATCAGCGTGCCCCCGCCGACAGAACGGAAGTGCGGCAACACCGCCTGCGTTACGGCCATCACCCCGAAGACATTGGTCTGGAAAATGGACTGGGCCTCCTCGATCGAAACCTCCTCGATCGCGCCATAGACGCTGCGGCCCGCATTATTCACGACGATGTCGACCTTGCCGCCGAGCAGCCTGATCGTTTTCTCGACCGCACCGGGAACATCCTGCACGCGATCGACGTCGATCAGCACCCCGTGCGCGCGACCGGGTGCCAGCGCCTCGAACGCCGCGACCTCATCAGCCCTGCGCAAGGTCCCCACAACCTGATCGCCTCGCTGTAGCGCCTTCGCCGCAATCGCCCGACCAATCCCGCTCGATACGCCCGTGACGAACCAGTTGCTCATGGTACCTCTCCCCGCCCCTCATCTTTCCCGTTGGTATGCCGCCGTCAGGCCGCTGGCAACTCGCCCTCCACGCCCGATTTGTGGAGGAAATCGACAAGCACGACCAAATTCACCCGGATTTCGATATGAAATGAGCCACTTGCCTGCGGCGGCCGGGATAGCGCAAAAAATACAACAAATGTTTTAAAACAAAGGATTTTTCTTGTGGTCGCCTGCACCCACCGACAATATGAACCTGCTGAAAAAGAGGATTCTGACCATGGCTTCGACCAGCGACATGCAGCTGACCGACGAGAGCGTGCTGGCCGATCCAAAAGCGTTTTGCGCGCAACTCCGCAAAGAGGATAAGATTCGATTCGATCCGGGCGC
>CANJRZ010000370.1 GCA_947476735.1 Sphingomonadaceae bacterium | reverse complement strand
GTGCTCGCCCCCGGCGAGGGCTGCTGCGGCGCGCTGGTCCACCATATGGGCAAGGAGGCGCAAGCCCTCGAGGCCGCACGCCGCAATGTCGATGCGTGGAGCCGGGAGATCGACGGTGAGGGACTCGACGCGATATTGATCACAGCTTCTGGGTGCGGCACGACGATCAAAGATTATGGTTTCATGCTGCGCGATGACCCGGCCTATGCAGAGCCCGCGGCGACGGTTTCCGCGCTGGCGAAGGACATCAGCGAATTTCTCGACACGATCGAGTTGCCCGCCGGCGACGGCCGTGGTCTCACCATCGCCTATCATGCGGCCTGCTCGATCCAGCACGGTCAGAAGATCACAGACACACCGAAAAGGCTGCTCGCCCGCGTCGGCTATACAGTGAAGCTTCCAGCCGAAGCGCATCTCTGTTGCGGATCGGCGGGTACGTACAACATCCTCCAGCCCGAAATCGCCGGCCAGCTTGGCGATCGCAAGGTCGCAAACATCGATCGCCTGGGCGCTGACGCTATCGCTACCGGCAATATCGGCTGTGCAATGCAGATCGGGACGCGCACCGGAACGCCGATCGCGCATGTCGTGGAACTGATCGATTGGGCTACCGGCGGACCAACGCCGAAGGGACTCTCCGGTTCAGCCGCTCATCGGTTCTGAAAGATGAGTGCCGGCCTGCTGCCCATCAGCGGGAAAGACAGCAGCATGCCTCACCGAGCGGAGCGCGTAGCCTCACGCTCATACATTAGGGCCAGCCGCTGATGAATATTCCTCGCCTCGACATTGTACGCCGCCAGGGCGGCGAGGCGTTCACGGTCGCTGCAACGAGTTAAATGACGTGCCTTTGACTCAAACACTTCGATCATGAGCTGTCCCCGCTACTGATTACCTAGGAACGCCCTCCCGGAAGTTTCTCATTGGGATATTTTTTACTGCGACTCGAACATTCCCCTTCGAGCGACCCCGATGCTACGGGCCCAACGCGACCGATCGATGACAGCGATCAATGAATGTCAAATTCCTGGCGCGCCTAAACGGGGGCATGAAACAGCTACGCCAGTTCCTGCGCACATCTCCGGCTGTGCATCGCGTTACGCACGCGGCCTCCCGCCGATGCGCCCGGTATTGTGAGTGCCTGTTCAGCCGCATCAAGCAGTCTTTCAAGGTCGATACCGGTGGAAATTCCCATCCTCTCGAAGGTCCAGACGACATCCTCGGTGGCGACGTTGCCGGTAGCACCCGGTGCAAAGGGACAACCGCCGAGTCCTGCAAAGCTGCTGTCGAAAATGCGTGCCCCTGCGCCATGTGCCGCAAGCACATTGGCAACCCCGAGACCATAAGTGTCATGGCCGTGGAAAACCCAGTTCTTTACGCCCGGAAAGCGACCGATCGCCTCGGTGAACAGGGCACCGACCTGGGCGGGCGTCGTTCGACCGGTCGTGTCGCAAAGCGAAATCTCGGCCCCAGGACAGATCGGCACCACCTGGTCGAGCATCGCGATCACCGCTTTGGGGTCAACTGCGCCATCGAACGGACAATCGAACGCGGTCGCGACGTTGATCCGCAGCCGGATGCCCTCAGGCAGCACCCCCACCAGCCCGCGATATTCCTCGACCGAATCCTGCGGCGTCCGGCGGACATTGTTCATATTGTGCTTCTCGCTGACCGAAAGCACGAAGGCGACAAAGCGCGCGCCTGCCTCGAGCGCCTTCTCGCAATAACGCTGGTTAGGCACCAGCACCTGCGGCTCAAGCCCGGGCAGCGCCTGCGCGGCCGCGAGCACCTCCGCCGCATCGGCAAGCTGAGGCACCGCGCGTTCGCTAACGAAGGCGGTCACCTCCATCCGCCTTACACCCGCTTCGAAAAGCCGCTGGATGTAGGCAATCTTGGTCTCGGTCGGAATATGCGGCCCGATCGGCTGGAAGCCGTCGCGAGGGCCGACCTCGACGAGAGTAACGCGCTCGCTGGCGACCATCAGATCACTCCTTCCTCTCACAAAGCCTGCTCACTTCCTCAGCACTCATACCTAGCAAGCCCTGAAACACCGCGTCATTATGGGCGCCGATCTGCGGTCCCGGCCAGCGTTCTGTTGTGGGATCTCCTTAGCGCGGTTCGATCTTGATGACGTTGGCGCCGAGGTCGGCGAGCAGCCGCTTCGAAAAGGACGTCGCAATGAATTGCCCGATTTTCGAAGCGCTCTGAGCCTCGCCAGCAGGAAAGCGTCTCCGGGCGTCATACCGTCAAAGATTTTCTCTTGCGCCGAGACGTGGTCGACGATCAGCATCGAGCAGGATGCACAGATCGGCTCGCCCTGTCATTTCTATCAGTATATGCTCAGTGAGCCGTTGATAGTGCTGGATGAACCTTTCAATCCCTGCATCATCGAGCGTCGCACCAAGATCCTTCCCCTCGGATATCAGCGTCGCACGCAGCTTATGTTCCTGTTCCCTGCGCCAGGACGAAACAACACCAAAAGCCGGTGCGGCCAGCAAGACCAGATAGTCGATATGCGCGAACAGGCGCTGATAGTCCCCAGCCAGGCGCGCGTTGACCCAACGCCGCCAGACAGTGTCACGATCCTCCTCGGCCTCCAGGCGGTTGACCGGCTCTGTGAGGTCTGCCTCTTTCTGGGGCCGCGCTCCAACGCACCAACCTTCGAACAGAATGATGTCAACCGGCGTGCTGATCCGTGCCCATTCAGCCTCGCCAAGCCGCGTATCCATTTCTTTCGAAAAACGCGGCAGCGCCACCGTACCCGGCTGACCGAAAGCTGCGATCAGCGCCTCACCGAAGGCCGTTTCATGTGTGCCCGGTACGCCACGCGTCCGAAGCAGCGGATGGACCTGCGCGGCCAATGCCTCGCGATCCTTCAGCGGCAAATAAAGATCGTCGAGCGACAACAGTGCGACATGCTGTCCCGTCGCTTCGAGCCGCGCTTTCAGACCGGCGCACGCCGTCGACTTGCCTGAACCCTGCGCTCCGCATAGCCCGACGACGAACGGTCGTGCCGCGCTCGCCGCCATTGCCTGGCGAATGCACGGTTCGATCAGGTCGATCGCCGCCGAGCCCGGTTCAGCAGACACGGTCGAGCAGTTCCTCGCCGGCCCAAAAGCGGTCGACATTGGCGACCACCCTCATGCCCATCGCAGTTCGCGTTTCGAGCGTGGCGCTGCCGAGGTGGGGCAACAATACAACATTCGGCAGATCGAACAGCGCCGGCGACACCACCGGTTCCCGCTCATAGACGTCGAGGCCGGCCGCCCAGATCGTCCTGCGGGCCAGAGCCTCGGCGAGATCCGCTTCGTTGACCACCGTACCGCGCGCCGTGTTGATCAGAATCGCGCTGGGCTTCATCCGCTGCAGGAGCCTTGCATCGACCAGATGGTGTGTCTCTGCCCCACCTCGGCAGTGTAACGACAGCACATCCGCTGCTGCGGCGAGTTCCTCGATCGAACCAACGAAGCGAGCACCCGTTGCCGCTTCGATCTCCGATGTGGCCCGTCTTGGTGCATGATAGGCGATCCGCATCTCGAACGCCCTCGCCGCCAGCGCTGCCGTCGCCTGGCCGATCCGCCCGAAACCGATCAGACCCAATGTCTTGCCAGTGAGATTCTGCCCCATGAGGTGGGTCGGCCTCCAGCCCAGCCAACGATCATCGCGCAGCTCGCGCTCGCCTTCGCTCGCCCGGCGGCTGGCCATCAGCATCAGCAGGATCGCGATCTCGGCGGTAGCCCCGGTGAGTACATCGGGCGTGTTGCTCACGGCCAGACCCGCAGTTTTGGCCGCCGCCAGATCGATATGATCGACCCCGGCGCCATAGTTGGCGATCAGTTTCACGCGCGGTTCGGGCACCGACAGGATCGAGGCATCAAGCCGATCGGAAACGGTCGGACAGAGGATATCGAAATCCAGCATCGCTTGCTGCAATTCCGCGGCGCTCAGCTTGCGGTCATCGCCGTCGACGGTGACATTGTATCGCAGCCGCAGTTCACTCTCAACTGCATCGGGCCAGCGCCGCGTCATCAGCAGTCGCGGTTTGCTCTCCATGCCGCATACTCTCCTCGCCTGGCGACCACCGAAACGGTCCATCACGCAATGAAGTGCTTATCACCGATTGCGCAAGTGCGGTTTGCAGGCTTAGTTCCTATGCCACCGCCTATTCATTTCATGATGCGAGTTGGGCGGCTTCCACCGGGGTAGTCACCGGCTCGTCCCTCTCGCGACGCTCGGAGTAGCGATCGGTCAATTCGGCAATGTGGGGTCGCAAAAGTACCGTGAAACGAACCAGCTCCTCCATCACATCGACGACGCGATCATAATAGCTCGATGGCAGCATCCGTCCGGAATCATCGAATTCCTCATAGGCCTTGGCGATGCTTGACTGGTTGGGAATGGTAAACATTCGCATCCAGCGGCCAAGGATCCGCAAAGTATTGACGCTGTTGAACGATTGCGACCCCGCGCTGACCTGCATCAC
>CANJRZ010000369.1 GCA_947476735.1 Sphingomonadaceae bacterium | reverse complement strand
ACCTCTCCGCATCGCCATCACGCCGCGCGGACGGGAGCCCATATCGCGGCTGCGCTCATTCGTGCAACCCGGACGATCAAAGCATTTCACGTGCCGGGCAAGCTGTGGCAATGCGGGCGCAGTTCAAAAGGGGAAAGAATGGGTAGCGTCTTGCGTGGAGCGGTCATCGCTCTCGGGCTGATATGGGCTGCGGGGAATTCAGCTGCGGCAGGTGCGCAGACGATTGCGGAGGAAGGGCAGTCGCCCGATGATGCCGCACTGATCAAGGATGCTCCGGCAGCGCCTGCGCCGACCCAGGACAGCCTGTTGCGCGCCTATCTGGTGACGATTCGGGATCAGGCCATCGGGATGGGGATCAGTCCGGGGCTGTTCGACGCCACCATTGCCACGGTGAACTATAATCCGCGCGTGATCCGGCTCGATCGGGCTCAGCCCGGCGCCAGC
The DNA here is from genome assembly GCA_947476735.1 of Sphingomonadaceae bacterium. Taxonomy (GTDB): domain Bacteria; phylum Pseudomonadota; class Alphaproteobacteria; order Sphingomonadales; family Sphingomonadaceae; genus Rhizorhabdus. Next base: position 4,083 of record CANJRZ010000369.1, on the reverse strand, counting down.
CCGGCCTATAGCGCCACACCGCCCTTCGCGCCCTATCGCGACACGCATGTCGATCGGGTTAGGATCGGCATGGGCCGATCGCGCTACGCCTCGCTGCGGCCGCTGTTGCTGGCCGTCGAGCAGAAGAGCGGCGTGCCCGAGCAGATCATGCTGGCGATCTATGGGCATGAGACCGGCTATGGCACCTTCACCGGCAATTTCGATCTGCTCAACTCGCTGGGAACGCTGGCCTATGAAGGCCGCCGTCGCGCGTTGTTCGCCGACGAGTTTCTGAAAACCATGTTGCTTCTGCAGCGCGGTGTGCCGCGCAGCCAGCTCAAGGGGAGCTGGGCAGGGGCGACCGGCAATCCCCAATTTCTGCCGAGCGTTTATCTGCGCCTCGGCACCGATGGCGATGGCGACGGCAAGGTCGACATCTGGAACAGCGAACCCGACACGCTTGCCTCGATCGGCAATTATCTGCGCGATGCCGGCTGGAAGTCGGGCGTGCCCTGGGGGGTCGCGGTGCGCGTGCCCGAAGGGATCGACCGGGCGGCGATCCGATCGCCGATGAACTCGCCGCGTTGTCCCCGCGTCTTCGCTCGGCAGAGTCGCTGGCTGACCATCTCCGAATGGCGCGACAGGGGGATCCAGATGCTGAGCGGGCCGGTGCCGGCCGAGAATGAGCTGGCGTCGTTGATCGAGCCGGATGGCGAGGGGAAGACGGCCTATCTCCTGACGACCAATTACCGCTCGATCCTCGATTATAACTGCTCCAATTTCTATGCACTGTCGGTGGGGCTGCTCGGTGATGCGATCCTTCCATAAGATTGCAGCGCTGTGCGTTGCCCTGTTGCTCGCGGGCTGCGCCATCCCCCGGCCCGAGGCACCGTCGCCGAGGCCTTATCCCACCCGTCCCGTACCGCCGCCGAGACCGCAGGGCCCCGCCGCCGACACGCCCGTCAAGATCGGCAAGCCCTACCAGGTTGCGGGGATCTGGTATTATCCGACCGACGACATGCGCTATGACGAGGTCGGCTTGGCATCCTGGTATGGCGAGCAATTCCATGGCGGGCAGACCGCCAATGGCGAGCAGTTCGACATGAACAGGGTCGGGGCGGCGCACAAGACATTGCCGTTGCCGAGCTATGTCGAGGTGACCGCTCTCGACACCGGCCGGACGATCCTGGTGCGGATCAACGATCGCGGTCCCTTCGTCACCAACCGCATCATCGATCTGTCACGGCGATCCGCGCAGCTTCTCGGCATCGAGCGGACCGGCGTGTCGCGAGTCCGCGTCCGGCGTGTCTCGCCGTCTGACGCCGACCGTCTCGAACTTCGCTGGGGAAGGGCAGCAGCGGAGCGCCCTTATGCGACGACCGCCGAATTGGCCGCGCTCCGGCAGCGTTTTGCCAGTCGTGATCCCGATCCGGCTGCGCCGCCGCGCATTGCGGCTGCCGTGCCCGATTCGGCAGTCCCGGTCGGCGGCTTTTTCATCCAGGTTGCCGCTGTAAGCAGCCGGGCACGCGCCGAGGACATCGCCGAACTGGTAGCCGGACGGATCGAGCCGGCGGGGGCGCTCTGGAGGGTGCGCATGGGACCCTATAAGAGCGAAGCCGAAGCGACGAGCGCGCTGGCGCAGGTCCGGTCACAAGGCTATCAGGATGCCAGGCTGGTCGACATCTCCGCCGACAACACGCCACGGGAGGGCACGATACCCCAATGACGCCTCGCAAGATCGCTCTGCTTTCCGCCCTTTTCCTGACGACGGCGCTGCCCGTTCAGGCGGCCGCGCCGGTCTTCGACACGCCGGCGCCGGTCGCGTTCATGAAGGATCTGTCGTCGGGCGCGATTCTCTATGCGAAGAATCCGGATATGCGGATGCCGCCCGCGTCGATGGCCAAGATCATGACCGTCTATGTGGCGTTCGATCTGATCAAGAAGGGCGAACTGAAGCTCGATGCACTGGCGACCGTGCGCCCCGAAACCTGGAAGCAGTGGCACGGCCCCGAGGCGGGATCGACGATGTTCCTGTCACCGAACGAACAGGTCAGCATCGCGAACCTGCTGTTCGGCATCGTCACGCTGTCGGGCAACGATGCCTGCGTCGTGCTGGCGGAACATATTTCGGGCACCGAGCAGGCCTTCACCGCCCTGATGAACCGGCGGGCGAAGGAGATCGGCCTCACCAACAGCCATTTCGGCAATTCTAACGGATGGCCCGACAACGGCGTGACGTTCGTGACCGCGCGCGATCTTGCGACGCTCGCCGAACATACGATCGAAGAGCATCCCAAGCTCTACAAGACCTTCTACAGCCGTCCGAGCTTCACCTGGGGCAAAACGATGGGCAGCGGTCAGGCGATTACCCAGGCCAACCGCGATCCGCTGCTCGGCCGTGTCGCCGGAGCCGATGGCCTCAAGACCGGGCATACCGAGGAAGCCGGCTATGGCTTTACCGGTTCGGCCGATCAGAATGGCCGCCGGCTTGTCATGGTTCTGTCGGGGCTCACCGGCTTCAACCAGCGCATCGAACAGTCGGTCAGCTTCATGAACTGGGGCTTCCGTGCCTGGCAGTCGAAGAAACTCATGCCGAAGGGCCGCAAGGTGCAGGTTGCCGAAGTACAGCTCGGCGACAAGCGCGAGATCGGACTGGTCGCACCGAAGGACCTCTCGGTTTCCATTCCCGCAGGCCTGGGATCGGATCTCAAGACCCGCGTCGTTTACCAGGGGCCGATCAAGGCGCCGTTCAAGAAGGGCGACCATATCGCCGATCTGGTGGTCTCCGGGCCCGAAATGGCACCGCAGAAATTGCCGCTTGTCGCCGAGGAAGATGTCGGAGAGGCGGGTTTCTTCAATCGCATGATGGCCGGGTTGCGCTGGCTGTTTGGCCTGTCCTGAGCTCGTGACGGGCAAGTTCATCACGCTTGAGGGTGGGGAAGGCGTCGGCAAGTCAACACAGGCCCGGGCGCTCGCAGAAGCCTTGCGCGCTCATGGACTCGACGTCGTCGAGACACGCGAGCCGGGCGGGAGCGAGGGCGCCGAGGCGATCCGCCGGCTGTTGCTGGAAGGATCGGCTGACCGCTGGGGCGCGCGCGCCGAGGCGCTGCTGTTTGCCGCCGCCCGTGCCGATCATGTCGAGAAGACCATCCGTCCGGCCATCGCGGCCGGAAAATGGGTTGTCTGCGATCGTTTTCTTGACAGCTCGATCGCCTATCAGGGGGGCGCAGACGGCATAGGCGGCGACAATATTCGCGCGCTTCATAGGGTCGGCAGCGATGGTTTCCTGCCCGATCGGACCCTTTTGCTGGCGCTCCCGTCGGTCGAGGCTACCGCCCGTGCGGCGCAGCGCGATCATGGGATTGCTGACCGGATTGGCGGCCGGGACGCGACATACCATGTCGGAGTGGCAGCGGTCTTCGAGCAGCTCGCGATTGCAGAGCCCGGCCGTTACCGGCGGATCGACGCGCTCGGCAGCCCCGCGGCCTTGACCGCACGGTTGATCGCTGCGATTGGCGACCTGTTGCCGTGAAACTCGTAGGGCACGATCGGCAGATCGAGGCATTTCGGAGCGCCATGGATTCGGGCCGGATCCACCACGCCTGGCTGCTGACCGGCGCGGAAGGGATCGGCAAGGCCAGCTTTGCCCGCGCAGCAGCAACCCGATTGCTGGCCGATGCCGCGGGGCCGCCGGTCCATCTGCCGTCGCTCGAGACACCCGAGGACCATCCGGTCGCCCATTATATTCGGGCCGGGAGCCATCCCGATCTGCGGATTCTTGCCCGGCTGACGAAGGACAAGAGCGAGGACCTGGCCCGATCGATCAACATTGATCAGGTTCGCTCGCTGCAAAGCCTGTTCGTGACGACGCCCAGCCTGTCGCCACGCCGCGTGGTGATCATCGATGCCATCGACGATCTCGAGCGCAATGCCGCGAACGCGCTGCTCAAGAACCTGGAGGAGCCGCCGGCCGGCACCGTCTTCTTCCTGGTAAGCCATGTTCCGGGTCGATTGCTGCCCACGATCCGCTCGCGGTGCCGTCAGCTCCGCTTCAGCCGGTTGTCGGACGCGCAGATGGAGCTGGCGCTGCTGCGTTTGCTGCCT
>CANJRZ010000368.1 GCA_947476735.1 Sphingomonadaceae bacterium | reverse complement strand
GCCGAAAGGACTCGGATGATCAGTCGCACCGCCCAGGGTTTCGACGTCCACGCCTTTTGCGACGGCGCCGCGGTACAGCTCGGTGGCGTAACGATCGGCCATGACCGTTCGCTTGCCGGGCACAGCGACGCCGATGTTGCTATCCACGCGGTGGTCGATGCGCTGCTGGGCACAATATCGGCCGGAGATATCGGTAGCCACTTCCCACCAAGCGATCCGCACTGGCGCGGTGCTGCTTCCGCAATATTCCTCGCCCATGCCCGTGACCTCGTTGCCGGAGCCGGTGCCATAATAGATCATGTCGACCTGACGATCATCTGCGAGGCGCCCAAGATCGGCCCGCACCGCGAGGCGATCCGCGAGCGCCTCGCCGAAATTCTTCAACTCGGCATCGGCCAAATCAGCGTAAAGGCCACAACCACCGAAAAGCTTGGCTTCACCGGCCGACGCGAAGGCATTGCCGCTCAGGCTGTGGCAACTGTCCGCGTACCGACCATTTAGACATCAGGAAGATCACCGTGCCCCAGCAACTAGATACCATATTGCCCCCAGAACTGGTTGAAGCCGCCCGGCGCGTTATCAATGCCAATCGTGTCGCCGGTCGCCAGATTGCCGTCGCGGAAAGCTGCACCGGCGGGCTCGTCGTTGCCGCACTCACCGAGATCCCAGGATCTTCCGACGTTGTCGGCGCCTCGTTCGTAACATATTCCAACGAAGCCAAAATATCGATGCTGGGCGTTTCGAACGAACTTATCGAAACGTTTGGCGCGGTGTCGATCGCCGTGGCCTGGGCAATGGCGCGTGGCGCGCTCGAGAAAAGCGGCGCGGATACCGCGGTGGCGATCACTGGCGTTGCCGGCCCCGGTGGTGGCAGCGAGAAGAAGCCGGTCGGCACCGTCGTGTTCGGCCGCGCCCGAAAGGGTAGAGATGGCGAGGATATCGCCGCCGACAAGCGCCATTTCGGCGACCTCGGTCGTGGCGGCGTCAGGCTTCAGGCAGCGCTGTGTGCACTCGAGTTGCTAATGCCGGGCGCTACGATTGTCGGGGACGCGTAGAGGCTCGCTGCACGATCCTCGAAGGCGCCGATCATCATTCTGAGCGCACGATCGAACACCTGTCCGGCGACCATTTCAAACAGGCGTGACTTAAACTCAAAGGCGATCGAGAATTCGACGAGAGTACCGCCCTGCCCGTTGGGTTCGAATTTCCAGTCATTGTGAAGATATTTCAACGGTCCATCGAGGTAGTCGACATGGATGCTCGCGGGACGATGTTTGCTTACTTTGGACGTGAATTTTTCGCGCAGCGCCTTGAACCCGACCATCAAGTCCGCGACCATCTCGGTCTCGTTGTCCGATCGGACGCGTACCGCTGAGACCCAAGGCAAAAACTGATCATAGCTGCCGACATCGGCGACGAGATCGAACATCTGCTCCGGTGTGAATGGCAGCGAGCGCGTCTCATGATGACGAGGCATGTCAGGCCGTCGCAGCCTTGCGTGCCAATTCGGCAGTGCGCGCGTCGCGCAGTTTCACGAAATCGTCGCCGGCATGATAGCTTGAGCGAGTGAGCGGGCTTGCCGCAACCAGCAGGAAACCCTTGGCACGGGCGATCGCTGCATAAGCCTCAAACGTCTTTGGAGTGACGAACTCGGCTACCTTTGCATGCTTCCCGGTGGGCTGCAGATATTGCCCCATCGTCAGGAAATCGATCCCCGCCGAACGCATGTCGTCCATCACCTGATGAACCTCGAGTCGTTCCTCGCCCAGCCCTACCATGACCCCCGACTTGGTGAAGATCGTGGGGTCCAGCCGCTTGACTGTCTCCAGCAGACGCAGCGAAGCATAATAGCGCGCGCCGGGCCGGATCGTCGGATAGAGCCGAGGCACCGTCTCAAGATTATGATTGTAAACATCGGGCCGAGCCGCGACGATCATCTCGATTGCGCTGTCCGCCTTGTTGCGGAAGTCCGGAGTGAGAATCTCGATCGTGGTGCCTGGCGTGGTTCGCCGGAGCGCTTCGATCACCTTGACGAACTGCATCGCACCACCATCGGGCAGGTCATCGCGATCGACCGACGTAACGACGATATGCTGGAGCCCAAGCTCTGCGGCAGCGTCGGCGACATGTTGCGGCTCGGATAGATCGACCGCGCGCGGCATGCCGGTCTTCACGTTGCAAAATGCGCAAGCTCGCGTGCAGGTGTCGCCCAGGATCATCACCGTCGCATGCTTCTTCGTCCAGCACTCGCCGATGTTCGGGCAGGCGGCCTCCTCGCAGACGGTCGCCAGATTCAGGCGTCGCATCAGCTCCCTGGTCTCGGAGAAGGCCTTGCCAAGTGGCGCCTTCACGCGAATCCAGTCGGGCTTACGTGGGCGCGGCGGCGGGGTAACAGGATCGGCTTCGCTCATGCGGTGGCAGATAAGCGATAGCCGCCCTACTTGCCAGCCCCTGCCACCGCGCTTAGGGCCGGTTCTATGACTGACTTTACCGGGCTTCTCGAAGGTTATCGCCGTTTCAAGGCAATCGGTTGGCAATTGCAGCGGCAGCGGTGGAGCGAACTGGCAGAGGCTCAGAGCCCGAAACTGATGGTTATCGCCTGCTCGGACAGCCGGGTAGACCCCACCATCATCTTTGACACTTCGCCCGGTGAAATCTTCGTTGTCCGAAATGTCGCCAATATGGTGCCGCCTTTCGAAACAACGCCGGGTCGCCACGGCGTCTCGGCCGCGCTTGAATTCGCCGTCACGCAGCTCGAAATCCCCGAAATCGTGGTGCTCGGCCACCAGGATTGCGGCGGTTGTGGTGCCGCACTCACCCAACGATTCGAGAACAAGGCACCCGGCGAGGGCGGCTTCATCGCCAGCTGGATTTCGCTGCTCGATGATGCCCGCGAGCGAGTGATTGCGATGCATGGTGAAGGCGAAGCGGCGCTGCACGCCCTGGAGCATGAGGCGGTCAAGGTCTCGCTCGAGAATCTAAGGACCTTCCCCTGCATCAGCTCTCGCGAGAAAAGCGGCCAGATCGCACTGCATGGCGCTTATTTTGCGGTCGCCGACGGCTTCCTGCACCTGCTCGATGAGGCCAGCGGAGAATTTCACCCAGCCTGACCGTAGGGTCGGCGCGCCGCACGGAACGCCGTGAAGTTCCAATCGTTAAGGCTCCCAACTGTGTCAGAGGAGCCTCCCATGTTCGTCCGTTCGATATTTGCCATCATCACGCTTGTCATGGCGGCCCCTACTCTTGCCCAAAGCTCGGACAATCACGACGCCGCCCACCAGGCAGCGGACGCCCGCGAAATGCCGGTGACCCAATCGCTCAACAATCAGGTAAGCGCCACCGTCACTCAGGCGCAGACCGCCAACGCGGTCGCCCAGGCCCAGAACGAATCCAACCAGGCGCAGTATCAGTCGGATCTCGCTGCCTATGAGCAGGCAGTCCGCAACCATCATCGCGATGTGCTCTCGACCGACGCCACCTATATGCGCCAGCGCGAAGCCTATGCACTTGCGATGCGCGACTGGCGTGCCCAGGTCGAAATGTGCCGGAAGGGCTACCAGAAAGTCTGCGACCTCCCAGCACCCGATCCGATGAAATATATGTGAGTTTCTTGTCTCCCCTCCCTTCTGGCAGGAAGGGGAGACAAAATCAGCGCGTCAGCTTCTTGTAAGCACTGGCACCAGGCCGATCGGCGGCGTCGCCGAAACGGCGGCGCTTGTCTTCTTCATAGCTTTCGAAATTACCCTCGAACCATTCGACATGTCCGTCGCCCTCAAAGGCGAGGATATGGGTGGCAAGGCGATCCAGAAAGAAGCGATCGTGACTGATCACCACCGCGCAGCCTGCGAAATTCTCGAGCGCTTCCTCGAGTGCTCGCAAGGTCTCGACGTCCAGATCGTTGGTTGGCTCATCGAGGAGCAAAACGTTACCGCCCTTGCGGAGCATCTTCGCCATATGGACGCGATTGCGTTCGCCACCCGAGAGGAGACCGACCTTCTTCTGTTGATCGGCACCCTTGAAATTGAACGCACCGACATAGGCACGTGTCGACATCTCGAATTTGCCGACGGTCATGATGTCATGACCTTCCGACACCTCCTCCCAGACATTCTTCTTGGGATCGAGGGCGTCCCGGCTCTGATCGACAAAGCCGAGCTTGACCGTCGGACCGATGTCGATCGATCCTGCATCGGGCTTCTCCTGTCCGGTGATCATCCGGAACAAGGTTGTCTTGCCGGCGCCGTTGGGACCGATCACGCCGACGATGCCGCCCGGCGGAAGGGTGAAATTGAGATCCTTGATCAGTTCCTTGTCGCCGTAGCTTTTGGTCAGGCCATGGACCTCGATGACCTTGCCGCCGAGCCGTTCCGGGGTCTGAATAACGATTTGCGCCTTACCGGGCGCGCGGTTGTTCTGCTTCTCGACCAATTCGTCGAACGCGCGGATGCGTGCCTTGGATTTGGTCTGGCGTGCCTTGGGGCTCTGCCGGATCCACTCGAGCTCTTCCTTGATCGCCTTCTGGCGCCCGGCATCCTCGCGCTCTTCCTGGTC
>CANJRZ010000367.1 GCA_947476735.1 Sphingomonadaceae bacterium | reverse complement strand
GGTCGAGATCTTGCCGCCGAGATCATCGGGCGGACGCGCGCATGGCTGGAGCGTCAGGCCTCTTCGTCCAACTGACGCCGGTAGCGCGCGGCGATGACCGCGCAGACGAACAGTTGGAGCTGGTGGAAGATCATCAGCGGCAGGATGATCACGCCGACCTGTGCCGGGGCGAAGATCGCGCCCGCCATCGGTACGCCCGAGACGAGGCTCTTCTTCGATCCGCAGAACAGCAGCACGATCTCGTCGCCGCGCGGCAGATGCATCCGGCGCGCAACGAACAGGTTGATCGCCATCACCACCCCGAGCAGCGCGGCGCTGATGCCGAGGATGACGAACAGGTCGATCGCGGCGGTCCGCTGCCAGATGCCGCCGACCACCGCCGCGCTGAACGCGCCATAAACGACCAGCAGGATCGAGGTGCGGTCGACCGGGGTCAGGATCTTCCTGTTGCGCTCGATGAACCCCCGGATCAGCGGCCGCATCAGATGGCCGGCGACGAACGGCAGCAGCAGCTGGAGCAGGACCGTCCGGATCGCGTCGAGCGAGACGCCCGGCGCGCTGCCCTGGACATGGATGAGCAGGCCGACCAGCACCGGTGTCAGCACGATCCCGGTGATGTTGGACAGCGATGCGCTGCACACCGCGGCGGGGACATTGCCCCCCGCCAGTGCGGTGAACGCGATCGACGACTGCACCGTCGAGGGGAGCAGCGCCAGGTAGAGCACGCCCGAGAGGATTTCTGGGGTGGTGAGCCCGGTCGCGCCATGGGCGATGCTCCAGCCGAGGATCGGGAACAGGATGAAGGACGAGGCAAGCACCATCAGGTGCAGCCGCCAGTTGCCGATCCCGGCGAGGATCGCCTCGCGCGACAATTTCGCGCCATGGAGGAAGAAGAGCAGGGTGATCGCCACATCGGTGAGCGCACCGAACACCGGCACCGCCACCCCCCGCGCCGGCAGCACCGACGCGATGATCATCACCGCGATCAGCAGTAGCAGGAAGGGGTCGAGACCTTTGAGGAAGCGGGTAAGGAACGCCATCGTTTCGGGGAATGATGGGGCGGGGAGGGGACGTCAAGTTGTTGAGTGCGCCTGCCACTACTCCGTCACCCCTGCGAAGGCAGGGGTCCATGTCTCTCTCCACACGTGCTGCCATCTGTGGAGGCAACAGACATGGATTCCTGCCTTCGCAGGAATGACGAAGAGGGAGTTGCTCGACCGGGACTTTTTTCTCTAAGCGAAAATTGATGACCGAACCCCGCACCCACAGCATCCCCTCCGCCCGGCTCAGGCTCAACATCTTCGAATGGGGCGATCCCGCCGCGCCGCCGCTGGTGCTCCAGCATGGCGGGCGCGATCATGCGCGGAGCTGGGACAAGGTCGCCGAGGCCTTCGCCGGCGAGTATCGCGTCATTGCCCCCGATCTGCGCGGTCATGGTGACAGCGACTGGACGAGCGACGGCGCCTATGACCTCACCGATTTCGTCCAGGATTACGTGACACTGGTCGACGCGCTCGATCTGCCGCCCTGTGCGATGATCGGCCATTCGCTCGGCGGCAATATCGTCGCCCGCTATGGCGGCCTCTATCCCGATCGGGTGACGCGCATGGTCAATATTGAAGGGCTGGGCTTCGCCCCGCATCTCGAGGCCGAGGCGGCGGGGCGGGATCAGATCGAGGTGCTGCGCGGGCTGATCGAGGGACGCAGAACATTCACGCAATATGCACCGCGCCGCTTCCCGAACCTTGCGGCGCTGACCGCGCGGATGATGGAGATCGACGCGCGGCTGACCCCCGAATTTGCCGAGCATCTCGCTCGCCATGCTGCGCACCATCACGAGGACGGCAGCGTGACCGTCAAGCATGATCCCGCGATCCGCGATCTGACGCCGCTCGATATCAGACCCGAGACCAAGCATCGCCTCTGGGCGGCGATCACCTGCCCTGTGCTGCTTTGCTACGGCCTGCAAAGCTGGGCATCGAACCCGGCCCTCGACGGCCGCGCCACCCATTTCCGCAACGCCCGGGTCGAGCTGTTCGACAATGCCGGCCACTGGCCGCACCACGACAGGCAGGAGGATTTCATCAGGATCGTCAAAGACTTCTTGCGCTGACCCTTCCTCCGTCACCCCAGCGAAGGCTGGGGTCCATGTCTCTCTCCGCATAAGATGGCATCTGAGAGGGCAACAGACATGGATGCCAGCCTCCGCTGCCATGACGGTCAAAGATGGAAACCGGACGTCGAAAAGCTCTCCGCACAACGTCCACATCTTATGATACGGAGCGTTGCAAGAACGGCCTCCATCCCGGCAGCGAAGCGTGGGGGCCCGTAATAATGGGTTTGTTCCATAGTGGGTAATATCAGAAGTCACTTGGAGGGATGAGTTGGTGGCAATAGCTAAATTTATGGCTTTTGGCTTGATGCTCGCGTCCGGCTCTACCTCTTCAAAACCAACGTACCTCAAGTGCATGTGGCAAGAACGAAGTGGTGAACTTGAAGAGTATTTTATTATAAATGAAGCGGGCGGTTCCGTGACATCTGTCATCTTGAAGACAAGAAATTTCACAAGTATGAATGGTATCTTTCATACCGATCGTATCGATTTCAATGACAGCATTATTTTCTACCGGATAAATCGGAAGGACCTATCCGCTCTCCGCTATCTGCGTCCGTCGATGGATACCCAAAGCGGCAGATGCCAAGTCGTATCGAAGTCGAAGAGCCAACCTGGCGGATAGGGTTAGCTACGACCGCTACGCCTCGACACCTGCCCGTCCGCTCACCCCTCCCCATCCAGCGCCAGCAGCGCGAAGCTCGCAAGCCAATGCTCGCCCATATAATGGTCGCCAAGATGCGGCAGGCTCGCCGCGAGATGCCGTTCCGTCGCGCCCTCCGCCACCGCGATCACCTTATGTCCCTCGGGCAGCGCGCCTGCGATCGCGCGCCAGTTCCACGCGCGGCTGAGGTTGAGGCCGTCGAGATGGGCGATCTTGCCGTCGCTGCGATCCGACACGAAAGCCGGGGTGAGCAAGGTCTCGGGGATCACCGGCAGGAAGCCGTCGAACCAGCGGGTGAACGCCTCGCGCGGCAGGATGGTCCGCATCAGATGCGCCTCGCTGAGCGCCGATGACAGGAACTCGTCGCCGCCCGGCTCCCAGGCCTGGCAGCCTTTGTCGTGCCCAAACCAATGCCACGCCCGTTCGACGATCAGCGCAGCCAGCACGGGATCATGCTGCACCGCCCAGCGATGCGCATGGATCAGGGCGAAGCTCGTGTTGAAATGGCTGCCGACCCGGATCGGATAGGTCAGCCTCGGCAGATAGCCATGGAAACGCGCGGCGAAGGCGCGGGCGAGCGGTTCGAGGGCATCGGCCATATGCTGCACCTCATGCTGCACCAGTTCACCGTGCAGCGCGAGCAGCCATCCCCAGCCATAAGGCCGCTCGAATCCGCCCGAAGCCGGCCGTTGCAGATAGGCAAGTTCGCCCGCCACCTTGTCGGGCACCAGCATCGCATCGGCCCGCGCGCGGATCTCGCCGGCCTGCGGCAGATCGGGAAAACGGCGCAGCAGGCGCATCACCTGCCACCAGCCGTGGACGCAGCTGTGCCAGTCGAAACTGCCGTGAAAGATCGGGTGGAGCGTCGACGGTGCGAGCACGTCCTCGGGCCCGGTCATCACATGGTCGAGCTTGTACGGCCATTCGCGGCCGAGATGGCCGAGGGTCAGCGCGGCGAAGCGCGCGGCGAGATCGGGGGTGAGGTACGACATCATCCTGTCCTCATTCGTCATCCCGGCGGAGGCCGGGATCTCGGGAGGCTGGCGCGCGACATTGTCTCCTGGGACCCCGGCCTTTGCCGGGGTGGCCGCCAGGGGAAATGGCGATCACCGGAACCCCAGCCAGTAGAGCAGCGCGATGTTCACGACGAGCAGCGGCAGCGCGGTCGGGATCTGTGCGCGGATCACGCCATAGCGATCCCTGAGATCGAGCAGGGCGGCGGGCACGAGGTTGAAGTTGGCGGCCATCGGCGTCATCAGCGTGCCGCAGAAGCCCGCCAGCATGCCGATCGCGGCGATCACCGCCGGGTCGCCGCCGAAGCCATGGATCAGCACCGGAATGCCGATCGCCGCCGCCATCACCGGGAAGGCGGCGAAGGCATTGCCCATCACGATCGTGAACAGCGCCATGCCGAGGCCATAAGCGAGCACCGTGCCGATCAGGCTGCCCTGCGGAATGAGCTGCGTCACCAGCCCGCCGACCACTTCGCCGACCCCGGCCAGCGCGAACACCGCGCCGAGGCTGGCGAGCATCTGCGGCAGCAGCGCCGCCCATCCGACCCCGTCCATCAGCCGCCGGCCCTCGTCGAACGGGGTCGCCAGGCGCGGCCGCAGCCAGCCATAGCCGACAGCGAGCGCGAGCAGCACGCCGCAGGTCAGCGCCACCAGGGTCGCCTGCTTGCCGTCGAACAGCGCGGGCATCTGCTTGAAGGCGACCGTGCCCGCGAGCGCGGTGGCAGGAATGATCAGTGCGGGAAGGAACAGCCGGTTGCCGC
>CANJRZ010000366.1 GCA_947476735.1 Sphingomonadaceae bacterium | reverse complement strand
GCGTGGATAGCAACATCGGCGTCGCTGTGCCCGGCAAGCGAACGGTCATGGCCGATCGTTACGCCACCGAGCTGTACCGCGGCGCCGTCGCAAAAGGCGTGGACGTCGAAACCCTGGGCGGTGCGACTGATCATCCGAGTCCTTTCGGCAGCGATGAAATCGGCTGAGTAGGTCAATTTCTCGAGCGCGGCGTCGCCCTCGACGATCGCGACCCGTAGGCCGTGCGCGCGTGCTACCTGGGCGTCGTCGGTAGCCTCTTGGGCAGCGTCCCAAGCGCGATGGGCGGCGATGATGGCATCACGGTGGAAGGCTTGTGGGGTTTGGACCCGGTGGAGACCGTCGCGGGGTACCGTATCGCCAAGCAGTGCGACGCCACGTGCTAGGGTGTCAGAGACCGGAAGCGTTGGCACTGCGCCATCGTGGCTGTCGAGCGCCGAGAGCAACCGGTCGATCACCACCAGCGGAAGGAATGGGCGGGCGGCGTCGTGGATCATTACGATATCGGCATCGATCGCCTCCAGACCGGCGATTACTGATTCGCGGCGTAGCGCACCACCGATGACGGGTGAGGGCAGCGGACGGTTTCCTACCGCCTCGTTGTAAAGAGCTTGTTGGCCGGCGCCGATCACAACCTGGACGAGGTCGACCTGTGGATGAGACAAGAGCGCGTCGATGGCGTGTGCGAGTACCGGTTTGCCGGCTACGATCCGATATTGTTTCGGCACGTTGCCACCCGAGCGGACACCTTGTCCGGCTGCGACGATCAATCCCGCAACTCTGGCTCTAGCTTGCATTGGCGGCGCCTTAGCTGAGCATGTGCTTGCCCGCCAGCCGCTTTACGGCTAGCGCGGTGCCGCTTTTTTAGGCAATATGACTTTGATGACCCCCAGATTGCGTCCCATCGACATCGGTCCGGTCCGGATCGACATGCCAGTGATTCTCGCGCCGATGACCGGCGTGAGCGATTTACCGTTCCGGCGCATGGTGCGCAGCTATGGTTCGGGCCTCAATGTGACCGAGATGATCGCCAGCCAGGCAGCGATCCGGGAAACCCGCCAATCGGTTCAGAAAGCACTCTGGGATCCGGCTGAGGAGCCGGTGTCAATGCAGCTCGTCGGCTGTACGCCCTACGAAATGGGTGAGGCGGCGAAGCTGAGCCAGGACAGGGGCGCCGCGATCATCGACATCAACATGGGCTGCCCGGTCCGCAAGGTTGTCAATGGCGATGCCGGCTCCGCGCTGATGCGGACCCCCAAGCTGGCTGTTGAGATCGTCAAGGCCACAGTCAAGGCGGTCGCCGTGCCGGTCACCCTCAAGATGCGCATGGGCTGGGATCATGACTCCCTGAATGCCCCGGAACTCGCGCGGATTGCCGAAGATGTTGGCGTCAAGATGATAACGGTTCATGGCCGAACCCGATGCCAGATGTACAAGGGCTCGGCCGACTGGGCGTTCATCCGCCGTGTCAAGGAGGCGGTGACCGTGCCGGTGATCGTGAATGGCGATATCTGCTCGATCGACGATGCCGTCACTGCGCTCGATCAATCTGGTGCCGATGGCGTGATGATCGGGCGTGGGGCCTATGGGCGACCCTGGTTGCTTTCCCAGATGATGCACTATTTCAATGCGGGTGAGCATCGCCCCGACCCTTCGCTCGACGAGCAATATAGCCTTATTACAAAACATTATCATGAAATGCTTGCACTTTACGGGAGTGAAGTCGGCGTTAATATGGCTCGCAAGCATATCGGTTGGTATACCAAGGGACTGCCCGGATCGGCGGACTTTCGGAACAAGGTCAACCAGCAGCCAGACGCAAAGGTCGTGCTCGCCATGCTCCGCGAATTTTACGCGCCATGGCTCGTTCGGGCAGCGGCTTGATCCGGTTTACACGGCGGGCGTCGATGGCCGATCGGCCATTCGATCCGCCATCGGCGGGTGAAATTCTGGCCGCTATGTCGACGGCTGTTATGGTGATTGATCCCGATGGCAGGGTGATCGAAATCAACGCAGCCTGCGAATCGCTGTTCAACCTCAGCCGGAACCTCATTGTCGGCCACCCCATCTTCGAAGCGATCGGCCATCCGTTGACAACGATGCCGAGCGACGCGCCATTCGCTGCCTATGACATCGAGATCACCCTGCCGGGACGGAGGCGGATGCGGGTCGACCTGATGGTGGCACCGTTGCCCGACCGGCTCGGATGGCGCGCAGTCTCGATCCACGGTCATGCTCGCAGTGCGTTGGGTGCCCGGTCGATCGATCGCGAGGGCGGGACGCGTACCGCCGTCGCCGCAGCAGCGATGCTGGCGCATGAAGTAAAGAATCCGCTCAGTGCGGTGCGCGGCGCGGCGCAATTGCTGGAAGGCACCTGCGATGAGGAATCGAAGGGACTGACGCGGCTGATCCGGGAGGAGGTCGATCGAGTCGCAGCTCTGATCGACCGCATGCAAGGCTTTACCGACACCCGGCCGATCGACATGACTCCGCAGAATATCCACGCGATCCTTGGTCACGCTCGCGAAGTCGCGCTGAAGGGATTCGCAAAGGGGCGGATGATCCGCGAGGTTTATGATCCGTCGCTGCCCGCGGTGCTCGGGCATCGCGACTCGCTGATCCAGATACTCGTGAATCTGCTTAAAAACGCGGCCGAGGCGATGGGCGACGGACCTGGCGCGATAACGTTGACGACTGCCTATCGCCACGGTGTCTCGGTGCGGCGGGGAGAAAGCGACGCACGCCAGCCCCTGCCCATCGAGCTCTGTGTAATCGATGAAGGGCCGGGTGCTCCGCCAGAGATCGAGGGTCATTTGTTCGATCCCTTCGTCACCACGAAGCGTGCCGGAAGCGGCCTCGGCCTCGCCCTTGTCGAGAAGCTGGTGTCGGACCAGGGCGGGATCATTGAATATAGCCGCGAAGGCATGCCGCCCCGTACGGTGTTCCGTTTGCTGCTGCCACGCGCAAGGACGACGGCATGACGACATTGGGAGGCAGGGTTCTCGTTGTCGATGATGACGCCGCGATCAGGACGGTCGTTCGAGAAGCGTTGCGGCGCGCTGGCTTCGTGGTTGAGACGGCAGGGTCCGTTGCCGAGCAGCGCCGGCTCTTTGAGACTTTTGATCCCCAGGTGCTGGTGACCGACGTCGTTCTGCCTGACGGCAATGGGCTCGACATTATCCCCGAGGTGCTCGCCAAATGTCCCGGCCTGCCCGTAATTGTCCTTTCGGCGCAAAATACTTTCACAACCGCGCTGCGGGCGACCGAGCAGGGCGCATTCGATTATCTGCCCAAGCCTTTCGATCTTGGCGAGCTGACGCGTGCCGTAGCCGATGCGTTGACTGCGCGGACGATGCCGCAGGGCGACGCGGGCGACCCCGAGAGCGCTGAGGATTTGCCTCTGATCGGGCGCTCGCCGCCGATGCAGGAAGTGTATCGCACCATCGCCCGTGTCGTGGCGAATGACCTGACCGTGCTGGTGCTGGGCGAATCGGGCACCGGAAAGGAGCTGGTCGCGCGTGCGATTCACGATTTCGGTCCGCGGGCCGGCGCGCCGTTCGTCGCGATCAACATGGCAGCGATCCCTCGCGAGCTGATCGAATCGGAGCTGTTCGGCCATGAGCGCGGAGCCTTCACCGGTGCACAGGCCCGCGCAGCCGGCCGTTTCGAGCAGGCGCAGGGAGGGACCCTGTTCCTCGACGAAATCGGCGACATGCCGATGGAAGCGCAAACCCGGTTGTTGCGCGTGCTCCAGGCCGGAGAGTTTACCACCGTCGGCGGTACCCGTTCGATCCGTGCGGATGTCCGCATTATCGCGGCTACGCACAAGGATCTGCCTCGCCTGATTGCGGACGGCGGTTTCCGCGAGGATCTCTATTACCGGCTTAACGTCGTACCAATCCGTTTGCCGGCGCTGCGGCAGCGTGGTGAAGATATCGGGGAGTTAGCGCGCTATTTCCTTGAGCGCGCCGCGGCAGACGGGCTGCCGCGCAAAGCGCTTGATCCAGGTGCCGTGAGCCGGCTGATGCAATACGGCTGGCCCGGGAATGTGCGAGAGCTCGAGAATCTGATGCGCCGGCTCGCGGTGCTGAGCCGCGAGGACGTGATCACTGCCGTGATCGTCGATCAGCAGATACAGCAACCGGTCCTGCTGGAGGCGGTACCAATGGCGCCCGGCAATGGCGGTGGGCTTGCTGATGCGGTCGAACAGCATCTCGCACGTTACTTCGCCACCTTCGGGCGCGATCTGCCGCCTGACGGACTCTACGACCGGGTCCTGGCCGAGGTTGAGAGGCCGTTGCTTGAGCTCAGCATGGCGGCGTCAAAGGGCAACCAGCTCCGCGCCGCTCGTTTGCTAGGCATTAATCGAAACACTTTGCGCAAGAAGCTGACCGACCTTTCGATCGATGCGGGCGCTGCCCGACGTTCGGAATAGCTTTCCATCGTCGGTCGGCTGGCGGATGCGACCGCTGGGGGCATGGGTGCGACAAACGTGTGTTTCGAAAGCCACGCCCTTGTGGTAATCGGGCCACTATGGCGGCTTTGGCTCTGGCATATAAGCGTTTGCGTCGACGTGTGGCGACCGC
>CANJRZ010000365.1 GCA_947476735.1 Sphingomonadaceae bacterium | reverse complement strand
TCCGGTCCCTTGTCGACCTCCAGGCCGCCATCAACCGCTTCCTCGACGACCACAACCAGCACCCCAAACCCTTCTCTTGGACCGCCGACCCCGATAAAATCATCGCCGCCGTCAAACGTGGGCACCAAGCGTTAGATTCGAACCAGTAGAAGTACGGCAGCTCGTAGAGTCTGCAAGTAGAACTACATGGCTCGCGCCGTGGATTTCAGAACCCCGCCCGGTTTATGATCTGACTCCCGCGGGACGACATTCGCCGCGCTTTTTTTGCCTCAGATTGTGACACCATCATGCAGCTTTCCCTTCGAAAAGCCGATTTCTCGCTTCCGCTCACGACCATGTCGGGGCTGGTTGTGGCTTTTTCGCTGGGCGTCGCCGCCCTGCTGATCGGCCGATTCGACGACGCGGCTTTCCTGCGCGAACGCACGCTCGTCCAGAATGCCGTCGGCAGCCATATCGAGGAACTCGCCAAGCCGATCATGCCGCAGGTCATCTGGGACGAGGCCGTGCATCGGCTCGACAACCATTTCGACAATAAATGGGCGCACGAGAATCTTGGAATCTACCTGTTCCAGACATTGCACGTCCAATTCTCGACGCTGCTCGACAGCAACGACAGGCCGATTTACGGATCCGTCGCAGGCAAGGATGTCGTCACGCCGCGCTTGCCCCGCGACAAAGCGGTGGACATTCTGATCGCCTCGATTCGTAACGCGGAGAAGGAAAGAGGTCCGCTCCCCGCAGGTATTCAAACTAACGGGGAGATCTCGAAGCCGATCACAGCGAACACGATCCTCAACATTGACGGCGAACCCCACGCGCTCGTTGCCCTGCTCGTTAGCCCCGATTTCGGCCGTTATCGGCCACGCTCCGCCCGCGCGCCGATCCTGCTCGCCGCTCGCCGGCTGGACGGAGACTTTCTCAGCGTCATTTCCGATCGGGTCATGCTCGACGGCATTCACCTGCACACCGGTGTCGCCAGCGAAGCCGGAGAGGCACACGCCGTTCTGACCGACAAGCTTGGCCGCCCTGTCGCCACACTCGACTGGCTGCCGATCAAGCCCGGGCGGCAGATGATCGGCGAGATCGGCCCCGCGCTGACATCCGTCGCGGTGATTCTCCTGACCTCGCTGGTGCTGCTCTTCCGGCGCAGCCGTCGGATCGCCAACGGCCTTATCGCCAGCGAGGCCCGCGCAACCCATCTGGCTTTTCATGATACGCTCACCGGCCTCGCCAACCGGGCGATGTTCATCCAGCGGCTGACCGAGGGCCTGAGCCGTCTCGGCCGTTCGGGCGAGTCGGTGACCGTGCTCTGTCTGGATCTCGACCGGTTCAAGGAGATCGACGACACTTATGGCCACCTCGTCGGCGACGAACTGATCCGCCAGGCCTCGAGCCGCGCGGCCAGGCTGTGCCGGTCGCACGAGGCGCTAGCCCGGCTTTCGGGCGATGAGTTCGCGATCGTCCAGGTCGATGGTTCACCCGATGACGCCGCCACGCTCGCCGGCCGCATCTGCGACGCGCTGTCCCAGCCCTTCGATCTCAGCGCCGGGCGGGTGTTCATCAGCTGCTCGGTGGGCATCGCCGTCGCATCGAACGCGGACATCGAACCGGCCGAACTGCTGCGCCAGGCCGACCTCGCCCTCTACCGCGCCAAGGCGACGGGCCGAGGCCGCTTCTGCTTCTTCGATCCCGAGATGGACGCTCTTATCAAGGCGCGGCGACTGCTCGAGGAGGATCTCCGGATCGCTATCCGCACCGACGGCCTGACGATGGCCTATCAGCCGCAGGTCGACGGCGATGGCCGCATGACCGGCGTCGAGGCGCTGGTCCGCTGGCGGCACCCCGAACGCGGTGACATCGGCCCCGCCTATTTCGTGCCGATCGCCGAGCAATGCGGCCTGATCCGGGAACTCGGCACTTTCACGCTGCGCCGCGCTTTCACCGACAGCCGCGACTGGAAGGGGCTGCGGACCGCGATCAACATTTCGGCCAACCAGCTGCAAGCCAAGGACTTCCTGCCCAGCCTCGAATCGCTGATCGCCGAGACCGGTATCGACCCCACGGACTTCGACCTCGAGATCACCGAAGGCGTCCTGCTGCGCGACGATCCGGACATGCATGAGACTCTGGAAGGACTCCGCGAGCTTGGTTTCAGCCTGGCGCTCGACGATTTCGGCACCGGCTATTCGAGCCTCAGCTATTTGCGCACCTATCCGATCAACAAGATCAAGATCGATCGCTCCTTCGTCGCCAATCTGTCGTTCGAGGATGCCTCTCGCGAGGTCGTGGCGACGATGATTCATCTTGCCCACGCGCTCAAGCTTTCGGTCATCGCCGAAGGCGTGGAGACCGTCGAACAGCATGACTGGCTTTCCGCGGCCGGCTGTCCCGATGCCCAGGGCTATCTGTTTGGCGCCGCCATGCCCGTCGGCGAGATCGGCCGACTCTGGCAAGCGCAAGCGAGCGTTCCAACTGATATCGACCGGAGCGTCCTGGTCGGCTGACCGTTCAAGGTGCGATCGCCCGCAAGGGCGCTTCACCTGAACAGGCAATCATAGTCGCCAGAGCAACGGGCGATCTATCAACCGCGTTTTTTGGGAAGGCCAGGGGCCCCCGGCGGGGGCCGACCCGCCGGGGGCCAACCGCCGACCGGGAGTTAGGGTCGGCGGAGCTCGTGACAGGCGCCGAAGTACATCTTCGTATCGCCTCTCCTGGTTGCGACGATAAGGGCCGATCCCTAACGGCAAACTTAGCGACGAAGTTAATATAACTCGTATTTATACCTAAGCATTAACTTTGCGGTTAACCGCAATTTACTTAGATGTCAGTCGAATTAGATGCTTCCTTATCACTTCAGGAAGCGCCGAAATCACATGAGCTATTATCGCCTTTACATCATGGACTCGCTGGGCAAGCACATCGAAGACTGTATTGAGATCGGTGCAGCCAACGATGATGACGCGATCTCGACGGCTTCAGGGCTGAACCGCTACCGCCACTCCGAGCTCTGGTCGAGAGCTCGCCAGGTCCATCGTTTTTCTGGCGTAGCCTGCCAGCGCGCCCATTGAACGGCAGGCCGGATCCCGACAGCCATCCGACCTCAGCAGCTCCACCAAGAAGGGAGGCGCCGCCGGCATGTCAGCCGGCGGCGCCTTTTCCTTGGAACCACGACTCTCCCATCTGCAGATCTGCAGAGCCGCCCTGAAGCCATGTCCGATCAGGCTGAGCAGGGGTACTGTTTGAGATTGTTGATCCGCCGACGGAACACACCAGGTATCGAGGATTTCGATTGACCCGAGCAATGCACGCCCGGGGCCATGATCACGCGTAGAAATGTCCGGCAGCCTGTCTTTCCGGCGGGCGCCCGCTAGACAATCCTGGGAGCCGATGCCTTGAGATCGGCCATCCCGGCCGCCACTGCGATCTTGAGTGCGTCGGCCAGCGATCGAGCGCCCAGTGCGCGCATCAGCGAGGCCCGATAGAGTTCGATTGTTCGGATGCTGAGGCCGAGTTCATAAGCGATGACCTTGTTGGCGCGACCTAGCGTCAGCTGCTCAAGCACTTCGCGCTCGCGCTTCGTCAGCAACGCGATCCTCGCACGAGCGGCCTTGCGCTCTTCCGGGCTCACGCCCCCTCCCTGCCGACGGCTCAGCTCCTCGCGCCGGTCGCAATTGGCCGCGCGGCTTTCGATCGCCGCGATCAGCAGATCGAAGTCGATCGGTTTGACCAGATAATCGTCCACACCGGCCTGGCGCCCCTCGATCATGTGCGGGTTGTCGCCATAGGCGGTCAGCATGATGAACGGTACAGCCCCGGCGGCACCGCCGCGTTCGCGCACCGCGCGCAGCAAGCCCATTCCGTCAAGGATCGGCATTTGAATGTCGCTGACCACCATGTCGGGCAGGGTCTCGTCGAACAGGCGCAGCGCCTCTTCGCCGTTCCGCGCACCGGAGACGTCGAAGCCGGCATGGCGAAGCTCATCGACGATGTCGGCCAGAATCTCAGGCTCGTCCTCGACGCACAGCACGCGCAGATTGCGCCTGCCGGCAAGATCGTCCTCGTCGCTCAGCCGTTCGCCGGTCATATCCCACCTTCCATACGCGCACCCTAGTCCGAAGGCTTAGCCGCCCGGTGTCGCGAGCCGGCACCTTTGACCCCCGAGTCGCCTGTCACGTTCTCGCCTCCCATAGCATCCTGCGCCGGACCGGCAGAATCCTCGTTCACCATTGCCCCGGAAACCGGGGAATGGGGTTGACCCAGCGGCAGCACGACTGAGACGACCGTGCCTTCTCCCGGACGTGATCTTATGTCGATCGTGCCGCCATGCCGGCGGATCATCTCACTCGCGAGGAAGAGCCCGAGACCGGTCCCGCTGATCCCGGCGCTATTCGCACCGCGGTAAAAGCGATCGAAGACATGCGGCAGGTCAGCCGGTGGAATGCCAGGGCCGTCATCGGCGACCCTGATGGAACAGTGACCGCCATCCGTAATTACCCACCCCCTGCTGCGGGCGATCAGGCTGTGACGGCGCGGAGGATGGTTTGGAAGGGATTGCTTCCCGAGAGGCGCGCAGTGTCGACGGTGGTGCGCAGGTCGGCTTCGGCATCGGCGGC
>CANJRZ010000364.1 GCA_947476735.1 Sphingomonadaceae bacterium | reverse complement strand
GGGCTGGGCGCGCATGTCCTCACCCTCGCCTCGGACCTCGGCCTGATCGACAACGGCCTCAAGCTCAGGACCCTGCGCCTGCCCGATGTCTTCCAGGACCATGACAAACCCGAAAAACAATATGCCGACGCAGGCCTCGATGCCGAGGCGATCGTCGCCGCGGTGCGCTCCATGCTTCGTCACAATGCGATCGATCGGGAGCATGCGATCCGCTGATGCGCCGGCTGGTCCTGATCGCGGCAATGCCCCTGTTGCTGGGAGCATCCTCGGGAAGCTCCATCGATGTCGCCGTGTCCGGCGTCCGCTTCGCCAAGGGGGTCGTGCGCGTGTCGATCTGCGACCAGGCAACCTTCCTCAAGGACTGCCGCTGGAATGCATACGCCGCCGCGGTACAGGGCACGACGATCGTCACCGTCCGCAACCTGCCGCCCGGGCGCTATGGCGCGCAGGCCTTCCACGACAAGAACAATAATGACGAGGTCGATCGGGGGCTTTTCGGGATTCCACTCGAAGGCGTCGGCTTCTCTAATGATGCGAAAATCCGTTTTTCTCCGCCCAAATTCGAGGAAGCCGCTTTTCAGCATGGTGGCGCCGACCAGCGGATCAGCTTCAAGCTGCGCTATTTTGTCTAGATGACGAGCCTATTCGCCCGGATCGCCACGGCCTGCGCGCGCCGGCCTCTCATTGTCCTGCTGATTGGCATCGCCCTCGTCGCGGCGGCGCTGGCGACGACCGCGTCGCGCTTTGCGATGACCACCGACAGCTCGGCGCTGATCTCACCCGACGTCGCATGGCGGCTTAACGAGCGTCGGATGGATGCCGCTTTCCCCGCCTATGGCGATGCGATCCTCGCCGTTATCGACGGCGACACGCCCGAACTCACCGAGAGCGCCGCCAGGCGGCTTGTCGAAAAACTGGGCTCGGACAAGCTCCACATCGTCCGGATCAGCCGTCTCGATGGCGGCGACTATTTCGCGCGCCAGGGCCTTTTGTTCGGGTCACCGCAGCAAGTGACTGCGGCCACCGCCCGAATGATCGAGGCTCAGCCCTTTCTCGGCCCGCTCGCCGCCGATCCAAGCCTGCGCGGTGTCGCCAATGCGCTGGGCACGATGCTGCGGGGTGTCGACAGCGGAGACGCCTCTCTCAGCCAGATCGAACGACCGATGGCCGCGCTTGCCGATGCGCTCGACGCGCAGGCGGCCGGGAAAATCAGTCATTTTTCCTGGCAGGAGCTGTTTGCTGGCAAGGGCTCCGAGCTCCAGCCGCAGCGGCGTCAACTGATCCTGATCCGCCCGATCCTCGACTATGGAGCGCTACAGCCGGGCACAGAGGCCAGCGAGGCCATCCGCAGCGCGGCGCAGGATCTCCAGCTTGATCCCGCGCATGGCGTTCGCGTGCGCCTGACCGGATCGGTGCCGCTCGCCGACGAGGAATTTGCCTCGCTCGCCGACAAGGCCTGGCTGGTCGGCCTTGCCATGCTCGTTGCGATGCTCGGTACGCTGTGGCTCGCCACCCGATCGTGGCGGATCGTTACCGCGATCATGCTGAGCACCATCGCCGGCCTGATCGTCACCACCGCGATCGGCCTGCTGGCGGTCGGCCAGTTCAATCTGATCTCGGTCGCCTTCATCCCGCTGTTTGTCGGCCTCGGCATCGATTTCGGCATCCAGCTCGGCGTCCGTTTTCAAGCCGACCGCCAGCCCGGAATTGATCCGGCCGAAGCGATCCGCAGCGCCGCCACCGCACTCGGCTCGGCGCTGCTGCTCGCAGCGGGCGCAATCTGCCTCGGTTTTCTCGCTTTCCTTCCGACCGCCTATGTCGGCATTGCCGAGCTCGGGATCATCGCCGGGCTGGGAATGATTGTCGCGCTCGCCTGCAGCGTCACCCTGCTGCCTGCCCTGCTGATGGTGCTGCATCCCGCGATCCGGCCGGCAAAGGCTGTCCCCGCCTGGATCGCCCGTCTCGACGCGCTCCTGCTTCGCCGCCGCCGCATGGTCCTCTTCTGGTTCGGCGCCTCGATGCTGGTCAGCATCGCGCTGCTTCCCTTCGTCCGCTTCGACTTCAACCCGATGCACCTTCGCTCGCCCGACGGCGAGGCGATGGCGACGCTCAGCGATCTGATGCGCGATCCCGTGCGCAATCCCAATGTGATCGAGGTGCTGTCGCCCGACCTCGCTTCGGCCCGCGCCCTCGCCGCCCGGCTTGAAAAGCTCCCCGAGGTGCGCGGCACGGTGACGATCGAAAGCTTCGTTCCCGCAGATCAGCCGACCAAGCTCGCTGCGATCGCCGATGCGAACATGCTGCTCGATGTGACGCTCAACCCGATCCTGCCACTGCCACCGCCGGCCGATGCGGAGGTTGTCGCGTCATTGCGCTCGACCGCTGCCGCGCTCCGTACCGCCGCCGCCAGGACTACAGGATCGCCAGCCTCGCAAGCCGTACGCCTCGCCGGCAGGTTCGAGAAGCTCGTGGTGGCCTCCCCTGCTGCCCGGCAGCAAGCAGCCGCCACCTTCGTCGATCCCCTAACGGTCATGCTCGAACAGATGCGCGCGTCGCTCCAGGCGACCCCCGTCTCGGCGGCCGAACTTCCGGCCGAAATCAAACGCGATTGGATCGCCTCCGATGGCAAAGCCCGCCTTCAGGTTCTACCCAGCGGCAACGGTGCCGACAATGCGGTGCTGCAACGCTTTACCAGGGCAGTTCGCGCCGTAGCGCCCGATGCGACCGGGGTCGCGGTCTCGACCCAGCAGGCTGCGCGAACGGTGGCGGTCGCCTTCATCCAGGCCGGCGCCCTCGCGCTTGCGCTGGTTAGCGCGCTGCTGCTGCTGGTTCTGCGCAATGTTCGCGAGGTCGCCTTCACCCTGGCTCCCGTGGTGCTGTCTGGCTTCCTGACGCTCGGTACCTGTGTGGTGATCGGCCAGCCGATCAATTTCGCCAATGTCATCGCTTTCCCGCTGCTGTTCGGGGTCGGGGTCGCCTTCCACATCTATTTCGTCATGGCGTGGCGCGGCGGCGCTGTCGATCTGCTCCAGTCAAGTCTGGCCAAGGCCGTGTTCTTTTCGGCGCTGGCGACCGGCGCAGCGTTCGGCAGTCTCTGGATATCGAACCATCCCGGCACCGCGAGCATGGGCAAGATCCTGATGATCTCGCTCGCCTGGACCCTGGTCTGCGCACTGATCTTCGAGCCAGCCTTGCTGGGACCGCCGGCAAAGGAAAAGACGAGCTAGCGTGCCGTCGCCTCCAGTTTCGCCAGTCGTTTGGCCAGCCCCCCGACACCCTCAGCGGCAACCGAGGCTGCGACATCGGAGCGCTGCACAGCGACCTGGCTCACGCCCTGCGCCACGACATCGACAATCTTCCAGCCCGCAACGCCCTTGCGCATCACGTAGAGCAGGGTGTCGCCGCCGATCCGCACCTTTACGATCCGGCTCGCGCCGCGATCGACCGTCCTCGCATCGACCACGAATTTTTCACCGCCATAACTGACGAAGTTCCTCGCGAGGTTTACTGCCGAATGGCGCGTCAGTGCGGCGACTGCGGAGGCACGATCGGCCGGGCCGCTCCCCGCCCATTGTGGACCGACGACGAGCTGCGCGATAACCGGCATGTCATAATATTCGCGCACGAGCGCCTCGAACCGGTCCCTGCGCTGGCCCAGCGCCAGCTTCGCCTTCATGATCGCTACGATACCGTCATTATAGGCCGCAATCCGTGCGGCGGGATCGACGGCCTGGGCATGGGCCGGGGCTGCGATGGCGACAACCGTCAGGGACACAGCAATGGTCAGGTTACGGGACTGCATGGTACCGGTTCCTATTTGGTAGCAGCTTAACCTCTGATTGCTCGCTTCATCGCCACCGGCAAGTTCGTCATCACAGGTTCATCCAGGATGGGGATATCGATCGCTGTCCCGATCGACATCGACATGGTTGCAGTGTAATTTTATTTCCGTAAGATTCCGGACGAGACAGACAGCGTAACGAGCCCGGTGGAGGGACCTGGTGAAGATTATTCTCGCTCAGCCGCGCGGATTCTGCGCCGGCGTCATCCGGGCCATCGACACAGTCGACCGCGCGCTCGATCGCGTCGGGGCGCCAGTCTATGTTCGCCACGAGATCGTCCATAATCGCCATGTCGTCGAAAAACTGCGCGCGAAGGGCGCCGTATTTGTCGACGAACTGTCCGAGGTGCCCGAGGGCGCCGTCACCGTCTTCAGCGCGCACGGCGTGTCGAAGACCATTGAAGCCGAAGCGAAGGCGCGCAACCTGCCCGTGCTCGACGCGACATGCCCGCTGGTCAGCAAGGTCCATGCCCAGGGCCGCCACTATGTCCGCAACGGCCGGACGTTGGTTCTGATCGGGCATGAAGGCCATGCCGAGGTCGAAGGCACGATCGGCCAGATCGATGCACCCGTCCACCTCGTCGGTACCGTCGAGGAGGTCGCGGCGCTCGACCTGCCCGTCGATACGCCTGTCTCTTACGTCACTCAGACCACCCTCTCGGTCGACGACACGCGTGCGGTGATCAATGCTCTCAAGGCGCGGTTCAGTGACATCAAGGGGCCCGAAACCGAGGATATCTGCTACGCGACGCAGAATCGGCAGACCGCGGTGCGCGACCTGTGCAAGCACGCCGACCTGCTGCTTG
>CANJRZ010000363.1 GCA_947476735.1 Sphingomonadaceae bacterium | reverse complement strand
GGTGGGGGGACTGCTCATGTCGTTCATGCACGGCCTTTCGATGGGAGCGCATCGGGGCGGGCACGGCGCCGCGACACGGAGGCGCATCGGGCCGGGGCAATGGCGCTCAGCTTCTCGGGTTAGAGGGCGAAGCGCCTAGCAGAAAGGGGGGTGAAAGGTAAGAACAAAAAGAGAACAATGGTAAGGTGTGGCCGTGCTTGTGCAGACCGCCCTTGCTCCGCTGGGGGAGTCCGAAATTGGGCCGATAGTTGACTGGAAGGTTTAGGTGCGATTGTCCTTAGACCGGACGTTCCGTTAGCGATGAGCATCGTCGTGGATAAGACGGGGCGCGCATCTGCGACAACGCGCCCTCGTCTTTGCCGGGACTGGGTGCATAAGGGAAGATCGGTATGGACGCTCCGCTTTATCCGCCGGCTATCGCTTTTGTGCAGCCCCGGCGGCTACCGCAGTCGCTGAGTGCATACGATACGCCTATCTCGGTCCTGAAGACGGTTCCCGCCGCCTGGGAAATCGTCAATCAGGAAATCCCCGGGATGGACCGGCGGGTGGGCGGCGCCCAGATCAAACCGCATCTCGGCAACTTCAGCCTGGAATCTCTACTGCCCTTTGGGGTGGTTTCGCGCGAGGCGGTCGATCGGATCGATCAGAAGCTGCGCGCGCTGGAGACCGCGAAGTGACCGGGTCCGGCTGGATCACCGATCGCCGCGATGTGCTGGCAAAAACCGCCGCGACGGCACTGCTGCCGCTGGTCGGCGCGGATTTGGCAAATGCTGCCTCCGCGCCCCGCGCCGACAGGCGCATGGGGCGAGACTTGCTGTTCGATGCCGACTGGCGGTTCCATCGTGGCGAGGGCCAGGGCTTCGAAGCACTCGCCCTCGACGACAGCGGCTGGCGGCGCATCGACCTGCCCCACGACTGGAGTGTCGAGGACATTCCCGGCGGCCAAGCTCCCGACCAGGTCGGCCCGTTCGACAAGAACGCGATCGGCGGGAACCCGACCGGGTTCACCGTGGGCGGCGAAGGCTGGTATCGCAAGCGCTTCAGGGTGGATGGATATCCGGCCGATGCCCGGATCGAAGTGCTGTTCGGCGGGGCATATCTCGAAAGCGACGTCTGGCTGAACGGCCGGCTCCTTGGCAGTAATGTCCACGGCTACATCCCGTTCGCGTTCGATCTGACCCCGCACCTCGATCGCGGCGGCAACAACGTGCTGGCAGTGCGGGTGCGCAACCTCGGCAAGAATACCCGCTGGTATGCCGGCTCGGGCCTATATCGTCAGGTGACGCTCGATGTGCTGCCTGCGGGAGCTCGGTTGGCGCGCTGGGGCGTCGGAGCTTGGACCCGGCGGATCGATGCCGGACGGGCTGAGATCGACGTCACCACGGCCATCGAAGCACCGGAGACTGGCCTCGAACTGGTTATCCGTCTGCGTGACGCTACGGATGTGGTGGTTGCCGAAGCGACCAGTGCCGTAGCGAACCCATTAGTCAGCGAGGTCAAGCAGACGCTGGTGGTGCGCGGGGCGCGGCTGTGGTCGCCCGCCATCCCGGCGCTCTACACCCTGGAAAGCGAGCTGCGGCAGGGTGGGCGCACGCTCGACCGGACCGAGCAGCCGTTCGGCATCCGCATCGTCACATTCGATGCACAGTGCGGGATGGCGATCAACGGTGTCGCGACGAAGCTCTACGGCGGTTGCGTCCACCACGACAACGGCCTGCTCGGCGCCCGCGCCTTCCCCGATGCCGATGAACGCCGCATCCGCCTGCTCAAGGCGCGGGGCTACAACGCCATCCGCAGCTCGCACAACCCGTCGGCGAAAAGCTTGCGCGAGGCCTGTGACCGGCAGGGTATGTTGCTGATCGAGGAAGCGTTCGACGCTTGGCACGAGGGTAAGGAGCCGCAGGACTTCGCCACGCAGTTCCGCGAGCATTGGGAGGATGCGATCCGGGCCATGGTCCTGCCGGCGCGCAACAGCCCGTCGGTTGTCATGTGGTCGATCGGCAATGAGATTCCGAGCCGTTCGACCGACGAGGGCGTGCACTGGGCATGGACGCTGGCCAATGCGGTCAAGAGGCTTGATCCGACGCGGCCGGTCACCGCCGGGCTCAACGGTACGCTTGGCGCAGAGATGATCGCCCCGCCGGAGACGGCGAGGCCCGGCATGGCGGACAAAGTTGACAATGCGTCGACCATCTTCATCGACATTCCCGGTTACAACTACCGGCTTGAGGAAGTGCAGCGCGAATTCGCGACCCGCCCTGATCGGGTGGTCTATGCCTCCGAAACCTTCGCCAAGAATGTGTTCGATTATGCCGAGTTGATGCGACGGACACCTTTGTTTCTTGGCGAGTTCGTGTGGACGGCGATGGACTATATCGGCGAGGCCGGGATCGGCGCTAACGCCCGGCTCAAGAACGGCAACTTGCCCTTCTATTTCGCCCAGTGGCCGTGGGTGAACGCTTGGTGCGGCGACCTTGACCTGACAGGCCGGCAGAAGGCCCAGTCCCTCGCCCGCGACGTTGCCTGGGGCGTGAGCCCGCTCGAACTCGTCGTCCAGCGTCCGGTGGCAGACGGCATGTTTGAATGGACCTCATCTTGGAGTTGGCCCGATGAATTGGAAAGCTGGTCGTGGCCGGGCAGTGAAGGCAAGCCCCTGTCGGTGCGGGCTTATACGTCGGCCGAGAGGATCGAGCTGTTTCACAACGGTGCAAAGATCGGGGAGAAGCACCTCACCGCAGCGGACAAGATGCGCGCCGAGTTTGACATCTCTTACGCGCCCGGGGTGATCGAGGCGGTCGCCTGGAGAGGCGGTCGGAAAGTCGGTCGGCGCAAGCTGGAGACGGTCGGTGCGGCAGCGCGGCTGCGGCTTGTGCCCGAGCGGACCGACTTCGTCCGCGATCGCCTGTCGCTGGCGTTCGTGTCGATCGAGGTGCTTGACGCCGAGGGCCGCGCTCTGCCGGACGACAAGCGCCCGATCTCGCTGACCATCGACGGTCCGGCCGAACTCATCGCTTTCGGCAGCGCCGAGCCTTTTGCGGTGGGATCGCTGACCGTGCCGCAAGCGCACACTTTTCGCGGCCGCGCGCTGGCGATCCTGCGCTCCACCGGCGCAGCTGGGACGGTGAGAATTAAGGCGTCCACGCCGGATCTAGCGACCGCTGTGACCAGCTTGAGGACCGCGTGATATCCCCTAACCGATTTTGATCGGGGAATGGTCTCGTATGACTGAAGCACTTCGTAATCGGCGGCGTCCGGATGAACGGACGGAGCTTATTGGCCTCGCTGCCTGGCCGCGCGAATGACGACAATTGGCCGCAAACCCGTCGAAGTTGAGCACACACAAAGCTTCCCAATTCAGTTACACTTTTTGAGTTGCCAAGCGCCCCATTTGGCCTGCTCGCATTTTGGCAAAGCCGGCCTTGTCGTATAAGGCGACCTGATGGGGCCGGGGGTCCGCCCGCAATGACGGAGAGGGTGCGTGCAGCCAGGTAAAGATCTCGATCTTCCGTATCTGACGATGGAAGAGGACGCGTTTGCCGCGGATCCCTTCCCGCATTTCGCGCGCGCCCGCGCGCAGCATCCGTGGCTGGCGCGCTGGATGCTCGGCTATGTCGTCACCGATTATGAGGCGATGCGCTTTGTGTTCAGCGATGAGAGCAAGCTGCGCCCGATGTATGAAGAGGTCATCGACACGCTGGATGCGCGGGGCACGCCCTGGGGCGAATTCCAGGCGCGCCACCTGCTCGCGCAGACCGGCGCGGCGCACAAACGGCTGCGCGATGTCGTCGCCTTCGCCTTCACCCCGCGGCGGGCCAATATGCATCGGCCGCTGATGCGCGAGGTCATCACCACGCTGCTCGATCTGTGGGCGCCGAAGCGGGCGTTCAATTTCGAGGAGTTCGCCTCTTATTATCCGATCACGGTGATGTGCCGACAGATCGGCGCCTCCCCCGATGTGATCCCCGAACTGCGCGACGCGATGAGCGCGATCGGGCTGAGCAGCAGCCTCGACAAGCGCTATATGCCCGAGATGCAGGCAGGCGTCGTCACGATGGAGCACTTCACCGCGAAGCTGCTCGCCGATCGCCGCGCGGGCAAGCGGGTGTGGGAGGAGAGCGACCTGCTCGACGCGCTGCTTGACGCGCAGCGCGGCACCGACCTGACCGACCAGGAGCTCACCGACCTGCTGATCGTATTGTTCGTGGGCGGTTATGACACGTCCAAGAACATGCTGACGATGATCATGCGGCTGATGATCGACCGTCCGGAAATCTATGCCCGCTGCGCCACCGACGCGGAGTATAGCAAGTCGGTGGTCGAAGAGGCGTTCCGCTATCACAGCTCGACCTCGGGGCAGCGTTACCTCAACGAGGACATCGTCTATCGCGACGTGCTGCTGGAAAAGGATGCGCTGGTGTGGTGCCCGTTCAGCGTCGCGATGCACGACGATCGCTATGCCAGCGACGCCGACGCGTTCATTCCCGGGCGCAAGACCGAGAGCCGGCATATCGGCTTTGGCCTCGGCCCGCATATGTGCATCGGCCAGTGGCTCGCCCGCGCGCAGATCGAGGAGGGCTTCCATCTCATCTCGCAGCGCATCCTCAACCCCCGATCGACGGGGCCGCAGGGGTTCAGGCCCTTTCCGGGCG
>CANJRZ010000362.1 GCA_947476735.1 Sphingomonadaceae bacterium | reverse complement strand
GCTGGCGAAGCTCTGAAGTTGGTGGTTTCGGCCCCGGCTATAACTTCATCATGGTGGACAACCCATCTTATGTGGGCTTCAGTCCGGCGCAATCGCAGACCGGCGCCGATGACTTTTTTGACGGCGCCTATACGACGTCCAATCCGGGCGACAGTCGTTTCACGCTCTGGGGGCCCGACTCCTTCTCGGCCAACGGCCTGACCAACAGCCCGGTGGGCGGCAATTTCCTCGCGGCGGACGGCTCCTATCTCAATCGGCCGGTCGAACAGACGCTCACCGGTCTCGAAGTCGGCAAGACCTATGCGCTGAGCTTCTGGTGGGCGGCGGGACAGCAGTCGGGCCTGGGCGGTTCGACCAAGGAAGCGTGGGTCGTCTGTATCGGTACCTGCGCTTACAACACATCGTCTCTGATCGAGTCCCTTTCGTTTTTCGAAGCCGATCCGGGCAACACCGACATCGCCAATCCGCAAGCCAATAACCTGGTCTATAATCCCTCGGACACCAGCGTCATCCTGAAGACGAGCGTCGTATCAACGCCGGAGTTCGGGTTCACACCCTGGCGGAATGAATATTTCACGTTCACGGCCACTTCGAGCACCACCACCCTGTCACTGCTGGCCTTTGGTACGCCACTGGGCCAGCCGCCCTTTGCGCTGATCGACGGGCTTACGATCGATTCCAACGGTGTTCCGGAGCCTTCGACCTGGGCGATGATGCTGATCGGGTTCGGCGTGATCGGCGGCGTGATGCGCACCCGGAAGCGGCCGATGAATGATCCGCGCGGTCGAAACGCCCAGATCATCTGACCCGGCGACCGTTGGTCCGGGTGACAGCTTCGATCCGGGCGCTTATGCCCGAACCAACCCTGCCTGAATGAAACGCGGAGCGTCATGCACCCCGAGCTGAAGCGACAGCTGCCAACCTTGCTTAACCAGCTGGCCTGGCTGCTGGCCATGCTGCTGATCTATTTTTTCGTGGCGCCCGGGTTTGTCGGCGGCTCCGCGGTGCAACGTGTCGTGCTGAACGCCATGAACCTGGGCATTTGGCTATTTCTGCTGGTCGCCGTGTTCGTCCCGATCGAGCGCCTGTTCGCCTTGAATCGCCAACCGATTCTGCGGCCCAATCTTCTCGTCGATCTCGGCTATTATTTCCTGACCGGACTCATCCCGACCCTTGTTCTCACCATCCCGATCGCCCTGCTGGCCGCCATCGCCCGGGAGATCGTCCCCGCCGGCTACTTGCTGTGGGTGGCCGCCCTGCCCGTAGGCATCAAGATCGCCGGAGCGCTGGTGATCGGAGAGCTGGGCTTCTACTGGGCACACCGCGCGATGCATCAGGTGCCAGGCCTGTGGCAATGGCATGCTCCCCACCATGAACCGGTGCGCATGGACTGGCTGGTCAACAGTCGCGCCCATCCGATCGATATCATCTTCACCCGGATGTGCGGACTGACCCTGGTCGCGATCTCCGGCTTTGGTTCGCCAGGCGCGAGCGGCTCGGGCCGGCTGGTTTTCGAGATCGTGCTGTTCGCCAGCATCTTCTGGGCATTCCTGATCCACGCCAACGTCAAGTGGCGGTTCGGCCCGCTCGAGCAGATAATCTCGTCGCCGCGGTTCCATCACTGGCACCATTCGCGCGACGACCATCCCAATCACAATTATGCGTCTATGCTGCCCGTATTCGATCGGCTGTTCGGGACATATCATATGCCCCGGGGCGCATGGCCGCCCAATTATGGCATTGCGCCGGAGAATCGGCCCGAAGTGCTGATTGCGGCGCGTTATGGCCTCTCTGCGCCGGAGGCCGCCCAGACCAAGTCCGAGGACCCCGCCTAACTCTTCTCGGCGTCGAACATCTCGAATTCGTGGGCGATCGAACCCTCGACGAGCATATTGTAGAGTTCATAAGCAAGCTTGGGCGGAAAGCCGCGATCATTCGCCACCTTGACGGCGTGGGCGATCACCTCGGCCTTGCGGACTTCGTCGCGGACGGTGTCGCGGCTCTGCTTGATACGGGCAGCGGCCTCGATATAGCGCGTTCGTTCAGCGAGCAGGCTGACGATCAGCGTGTCGAGCCCGTCGATCGCGGCGCGCACCTGGGACATATCGGTGCATTCGGCGGCAGGAACGGGAGTCTTGTCGGTCATGCGCGCCCCCTTAGCGCGCCATCGCAGGCTTGACTATCCGCCCTTTCGCCGCCATAGGCCCGCCTTCGCAATCGGCCCCGCACCCCGGTGAAGCGGTGGCCCTGCCGTCCCCCCAATGCATTTTGGCGGCGACCAAGCAGAGCGATCTACCGGGATCGATCCCGCCCCGCTTCCAGCGACGGCGGGTAACGTTGTAGCGATTGAAGGAAGATATCATGTCGAAGCGCACAAGCGCCAAGTACAAGCTCGACCGCCGGATGGGCGAAAACATCTGGGGTCGCCCGAAGAGCCCGGTCAACAAGCGCGAATATGGCCCCGGCCAGCACGGTCAGCGCCGCAAGGGCAAGCTTTCGGATTACGGCATCCAGCTCAAGGCGAAGCAGAAGCTCAAGGGCTATTATGGCGACGTCACCGAGAAGCAGTTCAAGCGCAGCTACACCGATGCTGCGAAGATGAAGGGCGACACCTCGCAGAACCTGATCGGCCTGCTTGAGCGCCGCCTCGACGCGGTGGTCTATCGGGCCAAGTTCGCGCCGACAATCTTCGCCGCCCGCCAGCTGGTCAGCCATGGCCACATCCGCGTCAACGGCGTGAAGTGCAACATCGCCTCGCGTCTGGTGAAGCCGGGCGACGAGATCACCTTGGGCAACAAGGCGCAGGAAATGGCGCTGGTGCTCGAGGCGCAGGGCCTCTCCGAGCGCGACGTCCCCGAGTATATCGCCCAGGACGGCGGCGCCAAGGTCACCTTCGTTCGCGTGCCGACGCTCGACGAAGTGCCCTATCCGGTGAAAATGGAACCGAACCTGGTCGTCGAGTTCTACTCGCGCTGATCCGGGTTTTCAGGGACAGAGACAAAGGGCGGTCTTCGGGCCGCCCTTTTCGTTTGCGGACCTAACCCATTTTCCGTCACCCCGGGCTCCCGCTAAATTGCCGCATTGCAGAAGAAGCGGGACCCCGGATCATATCCGGGGTGACGAATGTTTTGCCCGCTTTCTCAAGACATGGGAGCGTAGGCACGCAGGAACAGATCGGTCGCCGCATTGGCATCGGCGATTATCATCGCGGACGAAGGCGCTGTAAGGCGGCCCAGCATCAGTTGCTGGTGGCAGCCAGACATGCACAGGCTGGTCAGCGCACGCGCAGCGCGCAGCGGATCGTCGCGCCGCAACAGGCCGCGATCCATTGCAGAAGAGATGAACCCCGCGAGCAATGTCTGCGTCGTACGCGGTCCCCGTTCATAAAAGGCTGATCCCATCTCGGGAAAGCGCCCCGCCTCGCCCTGGGCGAGCCGTTGAAGCGAGAGCGCCTCAGGGGTCGTCACCTTCTCGAGGAAGCTGGTGCAAAAGCACCGGATCGTGCTTTCGGGATCGATGCTGGTATCGAGCAACGTCGACAGTTGCGCCCGATAGGTCTCGGTCGCGTTGTCGAGCACAGCCTCGAACAGCGCTTCCTTCGACGGGAAATAATTCCACAGAGTCGCCTTAGATCCGCCGACCGTTGCAGCGATGCCCGACATCGTCGTCGCGGCATAGCCATGTTCGAGAAAGCTGGCATGCGCGACGGCGATGATCGCCTCTCGGCGATCGATCCGTCGTGCCTCGCGGCGGCCCATTACGGGCCTCTCCCGGGTCAGTTCCATAACTGTACTATATGGTACATATTTGGATTGACAAGGGGGCGTGCAGGGGGCACATCGCAAAAACAATACCAAATGGTACGGTTTTAGAATGTTTCCGATTCGCGCTTCCCTGTTTCGGTCCTTGGCCACGCTTGGCCTGCTTATCCCGCTGTCCGCCTGTGCGGTTCCCGATCTCGGCGCCCGTCCGGAAATGCGCGCGCCCGCGAGCGTCGCCGCCGAGCAAAGCTTCGCGGGACAAGGCACCGGCGCATGGCCGGCCGACGGCTGGTGGAACGCCTATGGCGATGCCCAGCTCGCAACTCTGATCGAGGAGGGACTGAAGGGTTCGCCCGATGCCGCCGCTGCCGCCGCGCGATTCCGCATGGCGCAGGGCATGGCGCAGGCGACGGGCGCCCGGCTGTTGCCCACCCTCGATGCGCAGGGCAGCACCTATCTCGAAAAGCAAAGCCGGGTTCGCGGCATCCCACCCCAGTTCTTCCCCGGTGGCTGGAAAGATTATGGCCAGGCGGCGCTGGATCTCAACTACGACGTCGATCTGTGGGGCCGTAACCGGGCCGCGCTGGCCGCGGCTACCTCGGAGGTCGACGCCGCCCGGATCGAGCAGAACCAGGCCTATCTCGCGCTGACCACCGCGATCGCCGCCACCTATGCCGATCTGGCCCGCCTCTATGCCGAGCGCGACGTTCTGGATGCGGCCATCACTTTGCGCAGCTCTACCCAAAAGCTCGTGTCCGACAGGGTCACCAATGGCCTCGACACCCGCGCCGAGCTCAAGCAGGCCGATGCCGCACTGCCCGCCGCACGCGCCGATCTGGCCGCTGCCGACGAGCTGATCGCGATGACGCGCAACCAGCTCGCCGCGCTGATCGG
>CANJRZ010000361.1 GCA_947476735.1 Sphingomonadaceae bacterium | reverse complement strand
GCCTATGTCTTCTTCTACCAGCCGGATATCCTGCGGAATCCGCTCGACGTGCTGAAGCTGTGGCAGGGCGGCATGTCCTTCCATGGCGGTGCGCTCGGCGTGTCGCTTGGTATTTTCTACATGGCGCGTAAGAATGGGCTGAGCTGGCTCCGCATCCATGACTATATTGCTTGTTGTGCGCCTTTCGGGCTGTTCTTCGGGAGGATCGCCAATTTCGTGAACGGTGAGCTGTGGGGAAGACCCACCGACGTCGCCTGGGCGATCATCTTTCCCAACGCCCCCGGCGGTGAGCCGCGCCATCCCAGCCAGCTCTACGAGGCGGGGCTCGAAGGCCTCCTGCTTGGTCTGGTGCTCGCCTTCTTCTTCTGGCGGACCAACGCGCGCAACCAGCCGGGCAAGCTGGTCGGTATCTTCCTGCTGGGTTACGGGGCCAGCCGCTTCATTGTCGAATATTTTCGCGAACCCGATGTCCAGCTCGGCACATTGAGCTGGGGACTGACGATGGGGCAGACGCTCACCGTGCCGATGCTGATCGGCGGCATCTATCTGATCGCCACCGCAGCCCAGCGTAAGGCCATTTCCGCGGAATAATCTTTTGCTAACCAAGATGAGATAATGGCTGTGGCGTGCACGACGTCATAGAACAACAAGGCATGGGGACAGCCGCGGACCTGGCGGAAGCGCTCATCCGGCAAATGGATGAGGACGGCCCGATCTCGGTCGCCGCCTATATGGAGGCGGCGAACGACTTCTATTACGCTTCGCACGACCCATTCGGCGCCAAGGGCGACTTCATCACCGCGCCCGAGATCAGCCAGATGTTCGGCGAGCTGATCGGCATCTGGGTGGCCGATTTGTGCACGCGTGCGCAGGCCGAGGTGGTCCATTATGTTGAACTCGGCCCGGGCCGCGGCACACTTGCCGCCGATGCTCTGCGCGCCATGTCGGTGCTCGGTCGCCAGCCCGACGTCCATTTCGTCGAGACCAGCCCCGTGCTGCGCCGGCTCCAGCGGGAGCGGGTGCCGGGCGCGCATTGGCACAAGGATATCACGACGCTTCCGACCGACGCGCCGCTGGTCATCATCGCCAACGAATTCTTCGACGCGCTGCCCTATCGTCAATATATCCAGACCTATAGCGGTTGGCGCGAGCGGATGGTCCGTCACGACGGCGAGGGGTTCGTTCCCGTACCGGGCAACGAGCCCGCCGAAGACAGGGTGCCGGAGCATCTGCACCACGCGATCGCCGGCAGCATCTACGAGACCTCGCCGGCCGGCATGGCTGTCGCCCGTGCGCTGGCCGGCAAGATCCAGCGTCAGGGCGGCGCGATGCTCGTGATCGACTATGGTCATGAGGATTATGCCGCGGGCGATACGCTGCAGGCGCTCAACGCCCATGCCTATGCCGATGTGTTCAGCAATCCCGGCCTCAACGACCTGACCGCACATGTCGATTTCACAGCGCTCGCGCGCACCGGAAAGCTCGGCCATGTGCGTGTCCACGGCCCGGTATCGCAGAGCTATTTCCTGAGCACGATGGGCATCGCCGCCCGTGCCGCAGCGCTCGCCCGCCACCATCCCGAGCGCGCCGGGGAGATCGGGGCTGCGCACCACCGGCTCGTCGACGAAGAGGAGATGGGCGCACTGTTCAAGGCGCTGGCGATGGTCAATACCAAATGGCCCAAGGCCGCCGGGTTCGAACTGGTGGTATAGACGTTACCGCATTAATAAAGTTGCGATTCTGGCGATAATCCCTAGGGGATATGTCACATAGCCTTTGGCGTGATCGCGGTCGACGCCGCAGGACCTCCCCGGTGCTAATCTGCGTCAGGACCAGCCCAATGACAGAAGCCGTCATCATTATCGACGCCGCCAGCGCGACCGTCGAGAAACGGAACATCGCATTTAACGCGCTCGTCGATGAGAATGTGCGCAAATTCGCGATCAGTATTGCCGATCTTCACCATTTCGGGGTGGAGAATGCCAAGCTCGATCCGGCCGGATCGGTCGCGGTAATTTCCGGAAATCTCGCCAGCCTCATCCAGATTAAGGCGCGCAAGAACGAATTGCTTTCAACGACACGGCTCGCGCCGGTCTGACTTTATCCGAAGGGTGCATATGACGAACATTGAACTCTTCCGGGCCAATGCTTCCGCGCAGCGGCTTGCCGCCCAGAACACAAACCTTCCCAATCGTCGCGCGATGCATGAGCGCTCGGCGGAAAGCTGGGAAGCCATGGCCGAAAGCGCCGCCGACACGATTGCCCGTGCCAGCGTCAACCAAGCAGCAAAGGCGGCTGGCGGTCCACGCTGACTCCTGCCGAGAATTTCAATCCAGGAGACAGCGCGGTGGCAGCCAGCCGACCGTTGTCCCGTTGTCGCAATGGAGATTTCAGATGTCGCGTATCCCCGTCAAACCCTTCCTCATCACCAAGGATGAAGAGGGCAATTTCCGGCTGACCGTGCGTGTGACGCGCTACAATATGTACAATTACCCGCTGGTCACATCGACCTTGCAGGAAGAAACCTTCAGGACCATGGCGGCCGCCCGCGCATTCGCGCGGGAAGAATTCAACGCAGAAGCCGGCCAGTACGCGACCAAATAGCGACAGAACACGGCCATCGCGCAGTTTCAGAGCCTGAACCCTTAGTCGGTCTCCGGTACACATGGCGCGGTGCGCAGGGCCTTGCGCTCGATCCGGGTGGTGGCGAACTCCTCGGC
Organism: Sphingomonadaceae bacterium; assembly: GCA_947476735.1. Lineage (GTDB taxonomy): Bacteria > Pseudomonadota > Alphaproteobacteria > Sphingomonadales > Sphingomonadaceae > Rhizorhabdus. Next base: position 1,961 of record CANJRZ010000361.1, on the reverse strand, counting down.
GGTTAGGGCGGCGGACTTGTCGCCATCGGCCTTGGCGAAGCGATCGGTTGTCTTGGCCGACCATTCGTCGAAGCTGAGCTTTCCATCGCCATTGGCGTCCAGTTTTGCGTAGGCCTTGCGTCGCGCGGCGAGGAATTCTTCGCGGCTGACCTTGCCATCGCTGTCCTTGTCGTACCGCGCAAAGCGCTTTTCCTCGCGGGTCTGTTCTGTCGCGGCGGGCGGCTGCTCGATCGCCTCCGGGCTGGCGGCCCTGGCCGGGGAAGCCGGTGCGAACGCCGGGTCAGATCCCGTGTTCTGCCAAAGAACCAATCCGCCGCCTGCCAACAGCAATGCACCCGCAGCCCCCGCCAGATATCGCCACATAGCCGTCACTCCCCTGATCGATGGAGGGATATTAGCGTCCTGTCAGGCGGTAGGCGAGCGCCCGAAACATCCGTTTTGGAGCTCCCTGGCGCCGTATCCGATGGGCAGGCATGGCGGCGTCGATGCGAGCCAGCACGACGAGCAGCCCGAGAGGGCGGAGCGATGGTGGCCAGCGCGCGATATCGACATCCGCCAGCTGCGCGGCGGCGCGGGCGCGGGCGAAGCTGCGCGCCTCGATGCCGCGCAGCCGATGGCCCAGATCGGTGAGGGCCCAGCCTTCGCCGGCACAGGATATGTCGTCGGGAAGTCCACCAAGCAGCGTTGCGGCCAGCGCGAACAGCAGCCGGCCGCGCCGTTCGCCATGCGCAGCAATCTCGGCTTCACCGGGCTCTTCCGCGTCGAGCAGCGTCGACCAGCCTTCTTCGAGCGCGGCAACGGCTTCACCGGTAAGCCTGGAGGGGATCAGATGCTCTGCAACCGCGGCGAGCAGCGGTTCGGCAGGGACCGGGGCATCGGGTGCATCAAGCCGGGCAAGTGTGTCGCGCCACCAGACGAGTCGCATCGCCCCGATCGCGGGTTCGCGGGCAGCCGCGACGATCGCTGCCATCCTTTCGTCGATCTGCCAGAGCAGATCGAGCGCAGCCCGCCGGTCGGGCGGCGCGTAGCTCAAGGCCAATTGTCGTTCGGGATCGGCGAGAATGGCTTTGTGTCCTGACCCGGGATCAGGCCGTCACAGATAATGATGCGTCGAGATGACGTTGCAGGCTTTCGACCAGCGCGCCGCGCGTGAAGGGCTTGTGAAGCAGCTCATATGGAGCGCCATAGCCGGTCGCCAGATTGTCGCCGAAGCCACTGACCAATATGACGGGAAGGTCGGGCCAGCGCCGATTCAGCCGTCTGGCCAGATGGACCCCGCTGATGCCGGGCATCACCACATCGGTGAGAACGATCTCGAACGGAGGAGGGCCTTCGGCTTCGGCGATGCGGTTCAGCGCTTCCTCGGCGGATGACACATGGATGATCTCAAGACCGATATCGTCGAGCATCAGGGAGGTCATCCCGGCGATCTCGGGGTTGTCCTCGACATAGAGCAGCCGGGCGGCGAATTGCTTCTGCGCCGTGGGGGTAGGGCTGGGCGCGGTGCGCGGTGCCGTCTCGCCGTGCATCAATACTCTCCCGAGTCGATCCCCCGATCCGGGATAATTTAACACAATTTCCGGGCAGCCCTTCTCGCAATTCCCCTTAGGACCTGCGCGACCGGACCCTTAACCCTTGTACGTCACCGACTTGACCGCTGCGACGACGTCCGAAACCTTGAGTACAGCGGCCTTTTCGAGATTGGCCGCATAAGGCATCGGCACATCTTCATTGGTCACCCGGCGGACCGGCGCGTCGAGGTCGTCAAAGCCTTCCTCCATCGCGATTGCGATGATCTCGGACGCGATCGAACAGACCGGCCAGCCTTCCTCGACGACGACCATCCGGTTGGTCTTCTTCAGGCTTGCGAGCACGCTTGCCTTGTCGAGAGGGCGCAAGGTGCGAAGGTCGATCACCTCGGCGTCGATCCCTTCGCTCTCGAGCTGAGTGGCGGCCTCGAG
>CANJRZ010000360.1 GCA_947476735.1 Sphingomonadaceae bacterium | reverse complement strand
GCCTCGCTTGTCGCGCAGGGCCTTGCTGTCTGGTCCCAGGATGGCTGTTCGAGAGCGGTTCTGATTGTGCGAGGCCAAGCCAATCTGATTGACCCTACGGCCGCGGCCGATCTTGATCGCGTTCGCCAGCTACTAGACGAGATCGAGGGTAAGGAGGAGATCGCCCGCCTGCTTGACAGCGCGCGGGGAGGGCAGGGGATCAAGATCTTTATCGGAGCGGAAAACAAGCTGTTTTCGCTATCGGGATCATCCGTAATTGCAGCGCCTTACCGAAGTGGCGATGGCCGGGTTGTCGGTGTTGTCGGCGTGATCGGTCCGACCCGGCTGAACTATGCGCGAATCGTGCCAATGGTCGATTTTACGGCGCAGGCTTTAACGCGGATGCTGTTGTAACCGTTTGGGCGTGTCGAACGAACTGATCTCCGTCAGAAAGGATCAGTTGCTGTAATGCTGCCCACCCTTGGAAACCAGCGCCATGACCTCGGGTTCGGTCAGCGGCTCTTCGAACTGAATGCCGAAGCGATTGCCCTCGACCCAGCGGACAATACCGGGAAGTTCGAGATTCTGCCGTTCGAGAAGCAGCCGGCAACCGATTGGCGGCGGCGGCGAGGCGCTGAGCATCGCGCCGCCCTGCGACACATCAAGCAGAACCCCGTTGGCCTCACCGTGTACGGAAAAGAAGGAGGCCGCCAGCATGACCCGATGCCTCCCGTGACGACGTGTATCGGCACCGGGTTGGTCGCTGACAATGGTCATCGGGTTGTTCATTTGAGAATCGCAGTCCTTCCGATCATCCCATCGTCGCAGATTGTCCCTAATGAATCGCTAAAGTGGACAAGTCGCGCCAGATTTTTCGGCAATCGGCAATCTGTGGTAAGGTGTTGCTTATGAGCATTCCTGTTGGAGACGAAGCCACGGGCACCGGGCCGGTGCAGCAGGGCCCGCCAGAACCGCGTGGCGGCGACATCGTCAGACGCCATCGGCTCTCGACCCGCCTTTGGCACTGGGTCAACGCCTTTACTATTTTCGTCATGCTGATGAGCGGGATGATGATTTTTAACGCCCATCCGCGGCTCTACTGGGGCAAATATGGCGTCAATGCCGATCATGCTTGGCTGCAGATCGGCGCGGCAGGTGATCGCGGCCAACTGCGTGTCGGCGACATGAGAATCGAAACGACTGGCGTGCTCGGACTTTGGAAGGATCAGGCCGGTGTGGTCAAACGCCGAGCCTTCCCATGGTGGGCAACAATCCCCTCAAGCTACAGTCTCGCTGATGGCCGGCGGTGGCATTTCTTCTTCGCATGGGTGCTGGTGTTTTCTGGACTGGGTTATTGGTTCATCAGCTTTCTCAACCGGCATGTACAGCGCGACCTATTGCTGCGACGAGAAGAACTCCATCCTCGGCATTTCTGGAAAGAAATTCGGGACCATGCCCGTCTGCGTTTTCCTTCCGGATCAGCAGCACTGCAATATAACAGTCTTCAGAAAATAGCATATCTATCTGTATTATTTATCTTACTCCCGATGATTGTGCTGACTGGCCTGACAATGTCACCGGGTGTGAATGCTGCCTGGCCGTGGCTGCTGGATCTGTTTGGTGGGCGACAGTCAGCGCGATCGATCCATTTTCTCTGTGCGTCGGGGTTTGCGCTTTTCATTCTTGTCCATGTGCTGATGGTAGTGCTGGCGGGCCCGTTCAATGAGATGCGTTCGATGATTACCGGCCGTTTCCGACTGCCGAAGGAGCGCGAGCTGTGATCACGCGAAGAAAGTTGATCGGATCGATCGCAGCAGGCGCAGGCGGACTGATGATGTCAGGCTGCAACAAGATTAATACCGATCCGAAGGTTCGCACGCTGTTGCAGAGTGCCGAGGGGCTGACGATGCGGGCGCAGCGGATCATCGCCGACCGCTCCGCCTTGGCACCCGAGTTTTCGCGAACGGATCTCTCGCCGGTTTTTCGGGCTAACGGGACGCGTATTCCGGTCGGCACCGATTACGAAGCTCATCGCCTGGCCAATTTTGAGAATTGGCGTCTCACATTTGACGGTCTGGTCGCACGGCCGCTTTCGCTTTCATTAGCGCAGATTCGTTCAATGCCGCGACGGACCCAGATCACCCGACACGACTGCGTGGAGGGGTGGAGCGCGATTGGTCAATGGACTGGCGTACCGCTCAAGGTGCTGCTCGATCAGGCTGGCCTCCGCAGCGGTGCACGCTACCTCATCTTCCATTGCGCCGACCGTTACACGCAGGCGAATTACTATGAGAGCATCGATCTCATCGACGCTTTCCATCCTCAAACGATTCTGGCCTGGGCACTCAACGATGAAATCCTCCCGGTCGCCAATGGTGCTCCATTGCGCCTCCGTGTCGAGCGGCAGCTTGGGTACAAACATGCCAAATATGTCCAGCGCATTGAGGCTGTGGCCAACCTGACAAGTCAGGGGCTCGGCAGGGGCGGATACTGGGAAGATTATCACGATTATGAGTGGTACGCCGGAATTTAGCTAAGTTTGGCTGGACAAGCGTCTTGCCAAGCTCAGACCCGGCGGGCATCAAATCCCGATATCAAGCGCGGGAGAGGGTGTGAAAGATAATCTGGGCATTGCCGACAAGCTTCAGGCCTCGGTTTTTGCCGGAGACAACGACGCTGTCCGCGCAATCATCCATCCCGATTTCGAGCTCCGGCAAGCCAAGCGCATTCCCTATGCAGAGGAATATAGGGGCTTTGACGGGTTCATGCGCTTTCTCGCAAATTTCATGGGCTATTATGACATTCAGGCGCTGGACCGGATTGGAACTTATTTTGCCGACGACGGCGCGATCGTTGTCGAATTCCATCTTATTGCGACCAACCGGTCGACCGGCGAAAAGGTCGACACAACGATGCTCGAAAAGTGGGAGTTTGCGGACGGAAAAGTCTTCCGCGTGACGCCGCACTACTTCGATTGAACGACCAGGACGGGAGAACTCAGACTATGGAACAGCTTTCGATCCGCACCGGAGACGGCGATTGTCGCTCCTTTGTCTTCAAGCCCGATGGCGCGGGACGCTGGCCGGCTGTCATTCTTTACATGGACGGCCTCGCGATCCGGCCCGCGCTGCTGGCGATGGCTGATCGGATGGCGAAGGAAGGCGGCTATGTCGTGCTCTTGCCCGATCTTTACTATCGGGTCGGGCATTATGAACCGTTCGACCCCAAGGAGGTGTTCGGCGGCGGTGACGTCATGGCAGCGATTGGAAGCTATTTCACTTCGACGGACAATCGAAAGGCCGCCGCGGATACCGCTCAGTACCTCGATTATCTGAGCACCCGCAATGATGTTGCCGGCGAAAGAGTCGGTACCACGGGCTATTGTATGGGGGGCGCTATGTCGATGACCGCGCAAGCCACCTATCCGGATCGGATCGTCGCTTCGGCGAGCTTTCACGGCGGCAATCTTGCCGGCGATGACCCGCTAAGTCCCCATCTGCTTGCGGACAAGATGAAAGGACGCATCTACGTCGCCGCGGCTGTCGATGATCCCTTTTATCCGGTAGAGATGAACGACCGGCTTGAAAAGGCGCTCACCGACGCCAACGTCGATCATAAATGCGAATTCTATGAGGGTGCGCTGCACGGTTGGACGATGACCGACTTCCCGATCTACAATGAGCCTCAAGCAGAGCATCACTGGCGCGAACTCTTCAGCCTGTTCAAGGCAAAGCTGGGTTAATTGATTGAGCGCGAATTCCTGACGGATAGGCATTGCCACTCTCGGAATCGCTAATTGGAGAAAGTAGCATGTCAATCAACATCACGCGTACTTCAGCCCCGGTGGGTGCAGTCATCACCGACCTTGACCTCGACTCTATATCATCGACCGATCAAGCCGAGCTTTACCAGGCATGGCTGCAATACGGCGTGCTGGTGTTCAAGCGGTCGGTCCAGAGCGCCGACCATCAGATGAAGCTGTCGAGGATGCTGGGCGAAACGGTAATCCACCCGGTCGAATATATGCGCCAAAAGGACGAGCCAATGCTGATCACGCTCGCCGCAAATGAAGGCAAGACCGTCCCTGAGGACGATCCGTCGGCAAATGACGTGATCGGGATTATCCCATGGCACGCGGATCTGATGTACACCGATCTGCCGACACGCGGTTCCGTGCTACGCGCGATCGTTATCCCCGAGGAGGGGGGTGATACCGGGTTCATGGATACGGCACGGCTTTATGCGACATTGCCCGTAGAGATCAAAACCAGGATTCAGGGTCTGCGAATCCTTCACAGCTATAATCAGGCGCATCTTGCCCAGAACATGGTGAAGGGCAGTAGCACGCTGTTCCCGGATGTGATCCATCCGCTGGTCTACGTTCATCCGGAGGCTGGCTTGCCGGTGCTGAATATCAGTCCAACCTCGGCAAAGGCGCTTATCGGACTGCCCGACGACGAGGCCAAGGAATTGCTCGATTATCTGATCAAGCATTCCACCCGCGAGGAAGAAGCTTATCGCCATGTTTGGGAAGTTGGCGATGTCGTCGTCTGGGACAATTGGCGGACGATCCACCGTGCCTATGGGCACAAGAAGAAATATCCGCGGGTGATGTACCGCACCACCTTGCGATCGGACATGCGAACCGGCCAATATCTGGCAGCCTAGAGGATATTCTTCGCCGCTGGCCTGCCGAGGCAATATCTTGCTCGTCCG
>CANJRZ010000359.1 GCA_947476735.1 Sphingomonadaceae bacterium | reverse complement strand
GGCAACAGCGACATGGCGTTCGAATGGGACGGGCCGGTCGAGGACGCACTCGCCCATCTCCATGCCTGCGGGGTCGAGAGCCACACCGGCATCGTTGACACCTTCGGCCGCCGCGGCAAGGCCCGCAGCGTCTATTTCCGCGATCCCGATGGATCGCTGCTCGAATTCATCACCTATCCAGAAGGGGATAACGACCTGCCGGCGGCAAAGCCGGACTGGTTGAAGGACTGAGGCCCTAAGTTCCTCCCCGGGACGGGGAGGATCCTTACCCCAAACCTCTCGCGATCAACGCCCGGGTCGAGGCATCGAACCTTTCCGTCCCCTCGCTTTCAATCGAGCGGGCGATCTCCTTGCCGAGTTCGACACCGAACTGGTCGAACGGGTTGATTCCCATCAGCACTGCATTGGCGAAGGTCCGGTGCTCGTAGAATGCGAGCAGCGCGCCGAGGCGGGCGGCATCGAGCCGGTCGAGTAAGATCGTCGTCGAGGGCCGATCCCCGGCATAGGCGCGGGCGGGATCGTCGTTGGCCTTGCCCGCCATCAGCGCCGCGCCCTGTGCGAAGCAGTTGATGAGCAGCGCGCGGTGATGGCTGTCGTCGAGGACATGGTCGGGTTCGATCGCGGCGACGAATTCGACCGGCACGAGCCGCGTCCCCTGGTGGAGCAGCTGGAAGACGGCGTGCTGGGCATCGGTGCCGACCCCGCCCCAGGTGATCGCCGCCGTTTGTCCGTCGACCGGCGAACCATCGGTTTTCACGCTTTTGCCGTTCGATTCCATCTCCAGTTGCTGGAGATAGTCGGGCAAGAGCCGCAAGCGTTCGTCATAGGCGAACACGGCTCTTGTCTCGGCGGCGCGCAGCCGCGAATAATATTGATCGACGAAGGCGGCGATCAGCGGGATGTTTGCCTGCGGCGCGGTGAAGCGGAAATGGCGGTCCATCGCGGCCGCGCCCTCAAGCAGATGTTCGAAGGCATCCCAGCCAAGCGCAAGCGCCGCCGGAAATCCGATCGACGACCATAGCGAATATCGACCGCCGACGCTCTCGGCGAAGGGGAGGATGCGGGTCTCGTCGATACCCCATTCGACCGCCTTTTCGGGTGCTGCGGTCAGCGCCACGACACGCGAATAAGGATCGTCGACATTGTCCTCGTCCATCCAGGTGAGAACGCTGCGCGCGTTCATCATCGTCTCGGTGGTGGTGAAGGTCTTCGAGGCGATGACCAGCAGGGTCGCCTGCGGGTCGAAGCGCCGGAAAACCTCGTCGAGCGCGGCGCCGTCGACGTTGGACACGACGGCCACCTCATAGCGGTCGGAATCGCGGCCCAATGCATCGACCAGCAGGTCCGGGCCCAACGCCGATCCGCCGATCCCGACATGGAGGATGTGACGGATTGGGCCGAGCACCTCGGCTTCGATCGCATCGATCATCGCTCGCATGCGGCCATGGAAATTGCGGGCACGGGCAACGCTCTCAGGCGCACCTTGCCCCCGTTCGGCGGGATGCTCGGCCGGGCGGCTCTCGGAAAGGTTGACCACTGCGCCGGCGAAGAGCGCGTCGCGCTTGGCGGCGAAGCCGCACGCCTCGGCAAGCTCTGAGAATCGATCGACCAGCGCAGTCGACAGATGGGTCTTCGAGAAATCGAAATGGAGACCGCATTCGTCGAACGACAGGCGTGACAGCCGGTCGGGCTCAGCCTTGAACAGATCGACGAGCCGCGTCTCGGAGACGGAACGAAGTGCATCCCACGCACCTTTTTCGACGGTCATGCTCGGATTCTCCATAGTGCAGTGCAGCGAATGGCGGAAATCGGCCAATTCTCTATCGGCCGCTTACCAATTCTTTACCATATTCCAGCCAAGCTTCCTCAGCCAAAGTCGACTTAAATACCATCAGCAATATGCCGAGGGTGTGTAATCGAGGTCCAATCGGGAGACCGCGCATGCAAGATGATATCCTGCGCCTGGCCTATGAGGTCTCGCGGATTACTGAGGAAAAGGTCGACCGGATCGATCGGGTGATGAAGCAGACCGGTATGCTGGCGATCAACGCCAGGCTTGAGGCCGCGCGCGCCGGCGAGGCGGGACGCCCCTTCTCGGTCGTCGCGCAGGAGCTGGGGCAACTCGCCGGCTCGATCTCGGCGATTGGCGCCGAGCTCCGATCGGCGATCGCCTCCAACATCGCCTCGCTCCGCACCGCCGGCAGCCAGATGCTGATCGACTTCAAGGGCACCCGTCATACCGATCTCGCGCGCTCGGCGGTCGAAATCATCGATCGCAATCTCTACGAGCGGTCGTGCGATGTGCGCTGGTGGGCGACCGACAGCTCGGTTACCGATGTGCTCGAGGAGCCCACCGAGGCCAACATCGCCCGTGCCGCCGAACGGCTCGCCACCATTCTCCGTTCCTACACCGTCTATCTCGACGTGTGGGTCGCCGACCGCGACGGCCGGGTGATTGCGACCGGGCGGCCCGACCGCTATCCGCATGCGCTCGGGCAGACTGTCGCGCACGAAGACTGGTTCCGCACGGCGATGGGTACCCACAGCGGAGACGATTTTCGGGTCTGTGACATCACGACCAACGCCACGCTGGGCGATGCCCAGGTCGCAACCTATTCGACTGCAGTCCGCGCCGCTGGCCAAACGCGCGGGCATGTAATCGGCGCGCTCGGCATTTTCTTCGACTGGGCGCCGCAGGCATCGGCGATCCTCGACGGCATCGGCCTGTCGCCCGCCGAGCGCACGACCTCGCGGTTGATGCTGCTTGACGCGAACCATCGGATCATCGCTGCCTCCGACGGCGAGGGCGTCTGCACCGAATTTTACCCGCTTCAGCCGGACGCGCGCGACAGCGGCTATTACCAGCAGGATGGCAAGCTCATCGCCTTCGCGGTGACACCTGGCTATGAGACCTATCGCGGCCTGGGCTGGCTTGGCTGCATTGAAAGCCAGATGGGGGAGGCGTAACCCCTATCCGTCATCCCGGCGGAGGTCGGGATCTCAGCAGAGGCTCGCGACCTCAGTCCATCCCAGCCCCCCGAGTTTCCGGCCTCCGCCGGGATGACGAATGAGTGGCACGTATCGCTTCGTGGCGCTAAGGCGCCGTGATGCGTCCTCCCCGTAAGCCGACCGGAAAAGCTCCGATCCCGCCGCCCAAGCTCGGCCGCCGTCAGGCACGTGCCGGCCAGCGCGCAGCCGCTTCGACCAATCCGCATCCCGCGCGAAGCGCCGCCACGACGGGCAAGGAGCCGCAGCGGATCGCCAAGTTGCTCGCCCGCGCCGGTGTCGCCTCACGGCGCGAGATCGAGCGGATGATCGAGGACCGGCGGATCGCAATCGACGGAATCGCCATCGAGACTCCTGCGACCCTGCTGATCTCGCTCAAGGGCGTTACCGTCGATGGCAAGCCGGTCGCCGCGCCCGAGCCGACCCGGCTGTTTCTCTACAACAAGCCAAAGGGCCTGCTGACCGCCGAGCGTGATCCCAAGGGGCGGCCCACCATCTACGACCGGTTGCCGCCCGGCCTGCCCCGCGTCATGCCGGTCGGCCGGCTTGACCTCAACACCGAGGGCCTGCTGCTGCTCACCACCGATGGTGAATTCAAACGGCAGCTTGAGTTGCCCGCGACCGGTGTCGAACGGATCTATCGCGCGCGCGCTTATGGCAATGTCACCCAGGAGCAGCTCGAAAGTCTGATCGATGGCATCGAGATCGAAGGCGTCCGCTACGGGCCGATCGATGCGAATATGGAGCGGCGGACGGGCGCAAACGTCTGGATCATGATGAAGCTGCGCGAGGGCAAGAATCGCGAGGTGCGGCGCGTTCTGGAATATCTCGACCTCGAAGTGTCGCGGCTGATCCGCGTCGCCTATGGCCCGTTCGAGCTCGGCGAACTCGAGCCGGGCGACGTCGGTGAGATTCTCCAGCACCAGCTGGTTGCATTTCGCAAGACATTGAAAGCTCCCAAGGCCTGATGCGGGTCATCGCAGGCCAATGGCGCGGCCGACCGTTGATCGCGCCGCTTGGGGATGCGACCCGGCCGACCGCCGACCGCACCCGTGAGGCGCTCTTCTCGATGTTGACCAGCCGGCTCGGGAGCTTCGAGGGGCTGAAGGTTGCCGATGTCTGTGCGGGCACCGGGGCGCTTGGGCTCGAGGCGCTCTCGCGCGGTGCGGCGCACTGTACCTTCGTCGAGCGCGACAGGAGCGCGATCGAGGCGTTGCGGGCAAATGTCGCAAAGCTGGGCGCGGAAGCCGAAATCCGGGCGATCGCCGCTGAAAGCTTCAGCGGCGGGCCGTTCGACCTCGTGTTGATCGATCCGCCTTATGGCAGCGGGCTCGGCCAGAAGCTGCTGCCCGGGATCGGCCTTGCCGCCGGCGGGTGGGCGAGCATCGAGACCGCCAAGAATGAGCCGGTGACGATACCCGGCTTCACCGTCGCGGCCGAACGCGTCCATGGCAAGGCGCGTATCACCTTGCTGACCCGGGAAGCGGCATGAACCTGCGCGACCGGCCGGTATGGCAACTCTGGGGGGTGCTTCTGGCCGTGTCGGCGGCAATCACCGGCGCTTTCCTCGCGATCCACCTGCCCGCGGCGATGATGCTCGGGCCGATGATCTCGGGGATCGTGCTCGGTGCCAACGGTGCGCGGCTCCATATCCCGTCCTGGCTGCTCACGATCTGCTTTGGCATCGTTTCCTGCCTGATTGCGCGCAGC
>CANJRZ010000358.1 GCA_947476735.1 Sphingomonadaceae bacterium | reverse complement strand
GGCACATCCTCGAAATAGTTGAAGATGTCGATGATCTCGGGGCGGATATCATGCTCGGCGCTGAGCGGCGCCATCGAGAACCCGCAATTGCCGTTGACCGAGGTCGTCACGCCATAGGAGGCGAGCGGCTCCATCATCGGCGACCACCACATCGCGCCGTCCCAATGATTGTGGTTCTCGATCGTGCCGGGCGTGACGAAGCAGCCATGCGCGTCGAACAGGCGCTCGCCCTTCTGCTGCTGCAGATTCTGCCCGATCTCTGCGATCTTTCCGTCGCGGATGCGAACGTCGGCGCGATAAGCCGGGGCGCCGGTGCCATCGACCACCGTTCCATTGCGGATCAGGAACTCGATTTTCATCTCACTCTCCCTCTGAAGCACGATCGCGGCACTTCCGGACGCGGCCTCGCATCTCGATTTTCGAACAAAGTTTGTAACATAATATAATATTGTAACAAGCCGTCACCCGGCTCGATTGGTCAGGCCATCTCCGCCGCCAGCCGCTCGCGCCGCTCGCGCTCTTCCTGGCTGATCTCGCCATTCTCGTCATAGACCAGCCACTCGCCGAGCTTCATCCACGACTTCAGCGTCGTCCGCTGCATGTAGCGCGGGTAGCGCTTGAGATGGCCCAGCGCGCTGTGCAGCGTCCGCCAGTTGTCCCACAGGACAACATCGCCCGGTTCCCAATGATGGATATAGGCATGCTCCTCGCGGCAGGCGAAATCCTTGAGATAGTCGAGCAGTTGCTGCGCTTCCTCGGGCGGCAGGCCGGTGATCTCCTTCGCCGAGGACGGGCTGATGTTGAGCACCGGCTGGTCATTCTCGGGATGGACTGAGACCAGCGGCAGGCTCGAATCGGGAAACAGGTCAGCGGAGCCCTTGACCATGCTCTGCGCCAGGTGCGCGGTGCGATAGCTGTGGGTGATGCGCAGGCCCTGGATCTTCGTCCGCACCTCGACGGGCAGGCGCTTGTACAGGTCGATCGTATCGATCCAGCCGGTATAGCCACCCTTTTCCGGAATGGTGATCGCCCGCAGCAGCGCTCCGCGCGTGGGGACCTCCATGTAGGAGAGATCGCTGTGCCAGGGGATCACGCCGACCAGCTTGTCGGCATCAGGATCGTCGGCCGCGACCGGCTGACCGCCATTGGCGGCAAGACCGATGATCCGCGGCTCATCGGGCAGCCGCAGGTGCACGACCGGATGAAGCTCGGTGTCGCCGAACACCTCGGTGAGCCTGATATGCTGTTCGGGCGAAGAAACGCAGCCCTTGAAGACCAGCACGCCATATTTCAGCCAGGCGGCATAAAGCGCATCGGCATCATCGGGGGATATGGCGTCGACATCGAGACCGGTGACAATGGCTCCCACGGGAGCGGACGTGCGGGTGATCTGAAGGCCCATGGCTCTCTCCTATATGCCAGGAGAATATGCCTGTGTTGCGGCGGTTTCAAATAGGTTTGACATATCCGCCGTCGATGATTGCCTATTCGACAAGATGTGCGCGCCTGAAGCATCATGTGCGCAAGGAGAGAATATGCTGTTTCCACGCCGGGAAGAACTGCCGGACCATGTCGATCCCGCGCTGAGGTTCGATTATGACGTCTATGCGGTCGATGCACCCGACGGCGACTTCGCCGCCGCCATGGTCCGCATGCGCGCGGCCGACGCGCCGGCGCTGTTCTGGACGCCGGCCAATCGCGGCCACTGGGTCGCCACCGATCCCGAGCTGATCGAGACGATCCTCAGCGAACCGAAGCGCTTCTCCAGTCGGGTGATGCGTGTCCCGCGCGAGTCCAACCCGAACCCGCCGATGACCCCGCTGATGGTCGATCCCCCCCTCCACATGAAGCATCGCCTACTGCTGATGGGCGCGATGTCGCCTGCCGCGATCCGTCGCATGGGCCCTTCGGTGCGCGCGCTGTGCACCGACATCATCGAGGAACTGGCGCCGAAGGGGCGCTGCGAATTCGTCGCCGACTTCGCCCAGCACATGCCGATCGCGGTGTTCCTGTCGATGGTCGGGCTCCCGCTGAGCGAGCGCCATTATCTGCTCGAGCTGGTCGCCCGCATCACCCGCCCCGACAGGCCCGAGACCCGGATGGAGGGCTTTGCCGAGCTCGCCCGCTACATGATGGCCAGGGTCGAGGAACGCCGCGCCAGGCCGGGGGACGATGTGATCAGCGACCTCGTCCGCGCGCGGGTCGACGGCGAACCGCTCGACGAGCCCACCCTCCAGGGTATGATGACGGTGCTGATCCTCGCCGGGCTCGACACCGTCGCGAGCATGCTGACCTTCATCGCGCTGTTTCTCGCCCGCAACCCCGCGCATCGCCGCCGGCTGATCGAGCAGCCCGCCATCATCCCCGACGCAGTCGAGGAGTTTCTGCGCCGCATGGCCATGGTCAACCTGACCCGCGAAGTCAGCCAAGACACCGAACTCGGTGGCGTCGCCCTGAAGGCCGGCGATCTGATCGTCGCGCCGACCGCGCTGGCGAGCGTCTCCGATCAGCGCCACGCCGATCCGCTCGCGGTCGATTTCGACCGCCCCCGCCCGCGCCACACGACCTTCGGCGCCGGTCCGCATGTCTGCATGGGCGCGATGCTCGCCCGCACCGAACTCGCCATCTTCCTCGAGCTATGGCTGAAGCGCATCCCCGATTTCGAGGTGGCGCCCGAAGCGACGCTCGAGGTCCGGGTCGGCGCCGCCGCGATGATCCCCGCCCTTCCCCTCGTCTGGAGAGCCTGACCATGCTCGTCCCCCTCAGGCCGGGCTTCGCCGCCCGCCTCGAAAACATCCGGGCCGCGACCGCCACCGAAACCGATATCGCGACGATCAAGGCCGCCTTGCTCGACTATCCGGTGCTCGTCCTGCCTGGCCAGGAGCTGAGCGCCGACGAACATATCGCTTTCGGATCGCATTTCGGGCCCCTCGAAACCAACGCGATCGCGGGTCAGGGCTACAGCCCCGGGGTCAGAGCGGAGATGCTCGAAATCTCCAATGTCGGCGATACCAATGTCGACACCGAACAGGTCGCCCGCCGCCGCCAGATGGATCTCGGCAACCGCTTCTGGCACACCGATGGCTCCTACAAGTCGGTGCCCTGCCACCTCTCGATGCTCTACGGGATCAAGGTGGCGAAAAAGGACGGCGAGACCCAGTTCGCCGATATGCGCGCCGGCTATGATGCGATCCCCGACGACATCAAGGCCGAGATCGAGACCATGGTCGCCTTCCACCGCGGCTCGCAGGCGCGGGTGATGATCGGCTTCGACAAATGGCTCGACTCGGAACGCGCCTTCATCGACGCTGGCGCCGCCTATAAGCTGGTCCGTACCCTGCCCGAAACCGGGCGCAAGACGATCTTCCTCTCGGCCCACGCCGCGCACATCATCGGCATGCCGGTGCCCGAAGGCCGCGTCCTGCTCCACGAGCTGACCGAGATCGCGACCGCCCCGGCGCATGTCTACACCCATCGCTGGCAAATCGGCGATCTCGTCATCTACGACAATCGCTGCACCATGCACCGGCTGCGGCGTTATGACGTAGAGAGGGAGCAGCGAGTATTGCGCCGGGTAGCCACGCTCGACATGGCCAATCCTTCGTGCGATCCGGCCGAAATCGAACACAACCTGCAAGGGGTATCTGACGATCCAACCGAGCATTGATCGGGAGGGCAGACCGCGTCTTTGCGTCGACACCCCTCCACCGCCTTCGGCGGTCCCCCTCCCCGCCCTTCAGGCAGGGAGGATCTCAGGAGCGAAGTCGATCCTCCCTATCGCAAAGCGATGGGGAGGGGGACCGCCGAAGGCGGTGGAGGGGTATGAAGCGGCCGTGGGCAGAGGGTGAAGACCATTAAAGGAGCCACGACATGACGAGCATCCATCCGGCGATCGCACCAGGCAATGTCGCGGTGATCACCGGCGGCGCCAATGGCATCGGCTTCGCGGTCGCCAGGCGGCTTGCCGCGCTTGGCATGAAGATCGCCATCGCCGATCGCGATGCCGCCCAGCTCGCCCTCGCCGCCGTCGAGCTTGACGATGCTTTGACAGTGGAAACCGACATGGCCGATCTCGCCTCGGTTCAGCATCTCGCCCGGTGCGTTGCGGACCGGCTCGGCCCGGTTTCGGTGCTGATGAACAATGCCGGCCATGGTGGCGGCGGCGATGCGCTCTCCAACCCCGAAGGCTGGGCGCGTGTGCTCGGCACCAATTTGTTCGGCGTCCTCCACGGCGTGCAGAGCTTCGTCCCCGCGATGGTCGAAAGCGACCGGCCAGGTCTGGTGATCAACACCGGCTCGAAACAGGGCATCACCCAGCCGCCCGGCGACACCGCCTATAATGTCAGTAAATCGGGCGTGAAGGCGCTGACCGAGGGCCTCGCCCACACCCTCCGCGAGAAGACCGGCGATCGGATCACGGCGCATCTTCTGATCCCGGGGTTCACCTATACCGGCATCATGCGGAAGCATTTTGCCGAGCAGCCCGCCGCCGCCTGGACGCCCGATCAGGTCGCCGAAACCGCGCTTGAAGGCATAGGGCGCGGTGCTTTCTACCTCTGGTGCCTCGACAACGAGACGAGCCGGGAACAGGACGAGAAGCGGGTGTTATGGCACGCGCAGGACATGATCGAGGACCGCCCTGCCCTGTCGCGCTGGCACCCCGATTACAAAGACGCCTTTGCCGATTTCATGAAGGGTTGACCGATGTTCGACATCATCGTCTGGGGCGCGACCG
>CANJRZ010000357.1 GCA_947476735.1 Sphingomonadaceae bacterium | reverse complement strand
CGCCGAGGGCCGGATCGCCGCGGTTGGCAGGCTCGACCCCAGGCTCGGCGAGCCCGTTATCGATGCCTCTGGCGGCGCTTTGCTGCCGGGCCTGCACGACCATCACATCCATCTCACCTCCCTCGCCGCTCGCCGTGCGTCGGTACCGTGCGGGCCGCCTGAGGTGAACGACGCCGGGGAACTTGCGGCGGCGCTGGCCCGGCCCGGCAGCGGATGGCTGCGCGGGATCGGCTATCATGAGTGTGTCGCGGGGATGCTCGACCGGACTTTGCTCGACGCGATGATGTCTACGCGGCCAGTTCGCATCCAGCATCGCTCGGGGCGGATGTGGTTTCTCAATTCTATGGCTCTCGACCTGCTGCGCGGAGATGCGCCGGGGCTGGACCGTGCCACGGGCCGGCTGTTCGACGAGGATAGCTGGCTGCGCCAGGCGCTCGGTAGCTCGCCGCCATGCTTCGCTTCGGTGAGCTCCGAACTCGCCGCTTTCGGGATTACCGGCATCACTGACATGTCACCCTCCAATGATCCGGCCATGGCCCGGCATTTCGCGCGCGAGCGGACGGAGGGGCGTCTTCGTCAGTCATATCTTATGGCGGGGGGGCTCTCACTGGATGACAGGAATTGCCTCGCCAAACTCCATCTCCACGAAAACGCCTTCCCTGATCTCGACGACAGCGTGGCATTCGTCCGCGCAGCCCATGACAAGGGCCGCCCGGTCGCGGTCCATTGCACAACCGAAACCGAGCTGGTGTTCGCTCTCGCCGCGATCGAGGAGGCCGGTGTCCTGCGCGGCGATCGGATCGAACACTGCTCGATCCTGCCCGAACATCTGCTCGACGAGTTGGTCCGGCTTGACCTGAAGGTGGTCGTCCAGCCGCATTTCATTGCCGAGCGCGGCGATCAGTATCTGCGTGATGTCGAGCCCGGCGATGTGCCGCTGCTGTACCGGCTGCAATCGCTTGCCGATGCGGGCATCGTGATGGCAAGCGGCAGCGACGCCCCCTTTGGCGAGCCCGATCCATGGGCGGCCATGCACGCCGCCGTCTCCCGCACGACCCGAAGCGGGGTGGTGATGGCTGCCCATGAGGCGCTCACGCCGGAAGCCGCCTTGGCACTGTTCCTTGCCGATCCTTGTGATCTGACCCTGGAGCGGCGGATCGAGCCGGATGCGCTGGCGGATCTCTGCTTGCTCGATCGGCCATGGTCAGAGGCGCGTGATCGCCTGTCCTGCCTCGACGTCCGCACGACCTGGGCCTGTGGATCAATCGTCCACGATCGCGTCGATCAGCCCCCAGTCGAGCGCCGTCTTCGCGCCGATGCGCTTGCCTGAGAGGATCATCAGCGCGGCACGCTGGCGTCCGATCCGGCGCGTCAGGGAGACGCAGCCACCGGCGCCCGGGATGATCCCCATGCTCAGTTCGGGAAGCTGGAACCAGGCGGTAGATGTGGCGGTCAGCAGATTCGCAAAGGCAGTCATCTCTATACCCGTACCGACACAGGCGCCCTGAACATGTGCCGAGAAGCGATCCGCGCAGCGGGCGATCATATGCGCCGGCAGCGTCTCCATCCGGATCGCATGCGCGGTCGCGGGATCGCAGGTCGTACCGAACTCGCCCAGCTCTGCACCGATCGAGAAGGCTTTGCCTTCGGCACGCATCCGAACCTGAACATCGTCGTCGAGCGCTGCGAGGGTGAAGGCTTCGCGCAACGCGTCGCGCATGCCACGGTCGATCGCGTTGCTGGCGTCCGGCCGGTCGAGCACGATGTCGAGGCAATCGCCTTCGCGTGAGACATGGACGGTGCCGGGTGCGGGCACCTGTTTTCCGGAACGAGTCCGCCCTGCCCGCCACGCCTTGTGCTCGTCGCTGCCCTGGAGCAGCCCGTAGGCCATCGATTCATGGTGGAGCGCCGCATCGATCGGATGTCCGCCGATGTGGCGCAGCAGCTGGACGGTAATCGCGGCACTGCGCGGATTGGCCCGGATCGCCTCGACCAGGGTGGCGAGCGAGACTGGCGTCTCGACAACCGTATCGACCTGAGCCGCCAGCGGGTGTCGCTCGTTGCCGACGCCGATCAGCGGGAAGGACGGGAGGACGATCTCTTCCACCCCTTCGTCATCACTGTCGAAATCGATGACCCCGAACGGCATCGCCTCACCCTGCCAGCCCAGGACGAGGTCGCCAGGGCGGATCAGGGCGGGATCGTTTGTCAGAAGAACGCCTTGGCCAGCGTTCGCCACGCGTCAACGGGCGGAGGTGCAGCCTGCATCATATTCTCGCCGATCACCTGCACGCAGACATGGTCGGCGCCGGCCGCCAGATGGGCGTTGACCTGATCGGCGATCTTCTTCGGCTCGCCCCAGGCGAACAACGCGTCGATCAGCTTGTCGCTGCCCTTCACATCCTCCTCGCTATAGCCGAGGCGGCGCCAGTTGTTCACATAGTTGGGCAGGCCGAGGTAGAAGGACACCGCCGCCCGCGCCATGGCGCGGGCCTTGTCCGGATTGGTTTCGAGCACGACGCCGACCTCGGGGGCAATCAGCGCGTTCGGCCCCATCCGCTTGCGCGCGACGGCAGCATGCTCAGCCGGCACGAGATAGGGATGCGAACCCGCACTGCGCGCGCCCGCCAGGTCGAGCATCTTCGGGCCGAGCGCGGCGATGCAGCGATTCCCCTTCGGTACGCCGGCCACATCGAGGCCATCGAGATAGGCAGCCATATTCTCGACCGGCTTGCCGTAGCTCTCGCCGATCAAAGGACCATGGCTGATGCCGAGGCCAAGCAGGGTCCGCGCCTTGCGGTCGGCGGACTGCGGCGCAAACCAGGCGCCGACATCGGCGGCGGGCTGCTTCCACACATTGATGATGCCGGTGCCGATCACCGCCTTGCTGGTCGCGTCGAGCAGATTGTCGACATCGCCGAGCACCTGATCATCGATGCCGCCCGGCGTCCAGATCGCGCCATAGCCGAGCTTCTCGGCCTCGGCAGCCGCGGCTGCGCCGGCCTCCTTGCCGCCCGTACGCAATTCCATCGACCAGACGCCGATACGCCCGAGACTGTTGGCCATTTATCCGCTCCTTTGCTTTTCAAGATCCTCCCTGCGCGAAGCGTGGGGAGGGGGACCGCACGCAGAGCGGTGGAGGGGTCTTTCACCGAAGCGTTGAAACCCCTCCACCATCCTGCGGATGGTCCCCCTCCCCACCGCGATGCGGTAGGGAGGATTTAGATTACCGGTATAGCGATCCCGCTAGCGCTTGAAAGCCCGACCGAGCGCCGCATGGAATTCAGCGCGCCCGCGTTGTCCGATCCCGCTGCTCTGATCCTGGTCGAAGCTATGGAAGCAGCC
Source organism: Sphingomonadaceae bacterium (assembly GCA_947476735.1). Classification (GTDB taxonomy): domain Bacteria; phylum Pseudomonadota; class Alphaproteobacteria; order Sphingomonadales; family Sphingomonadaceae; genus Rhizorhabdus. The sequence continues at coordinate 1,397 of CANJRZ010000357.1, read as the reverse complement.
CGGGAATATATGCAGCTCGGTCGGTACACCGGCCGCCATCAATCGCTGCGCATAATCGATGTCCTCCTGCATGAAGAGATCGAGCGCACCGACACCGATATAGGCAGGCGGCAGGCCCGCGAGATCGGTCGCGCGCGCCGCGGCGGCATAAGGCGAGACGCCTTCGCTGCCCGGGGCTTGCCCAAGATAGGCACCCCAGGCGAACAGGTTCGAGGCATTGTTCCAGACGAACTCGCCGACATTAGGATTGACCGTGGTGCTGATGGCGGTGCGGTCGTCGAGCATCGGGTAGATCAGCAGCTGGAAGCAGACCGGATATTTACCCCGATCGCGCGCCAGCAGCGCCAGTGACGCCGCCAGACCACCGCCCGCGCTATCACCGCCGACCGCGACCTTCGCGCTATCGACGCCGAGCTTCGCGGCATTGTCATGAACCCACGCGAGCGCGGCATAGCTGTCCTCGATCGCGGCCGGCGCGGGATCTTCGGGCGCGCAGCGATAGTCGACCGAGACGATGAGGCAGCCAAGATCGGCGGCGAGATCGCTATTCTCGTGGCCTGCGAAAGCGGGGCTGCCCATCAGATAGGCGCCGCCATGGAGGTGGACATAGGCCGGCATCGGCCTCGCCGCGCTGGTCGGCGTGTAGACGGTTACGCGGACCGCAGGCGCCCCCGCCGGCCCGGGAATTTCGAGATCCTCGATCGTCACGTCGGGCCGCGCATAGCCCTCGCGCGGCTCGGCCATGCCCGCCATATAGTCGCGCGCGCCGAGCATGATCTGATGATCGAGATTGAAGGTCGGCATGGTGTCGAGGAACGACTGCAGCTCGGGATCGACCAGATGGCGCGTCATGGATCACCTCTTGATGTAGTGGAGGACCGGGCTCAGCCGGCGAACAGTTCCTCGGCGATGCCCTTCACCCCGGTTTCGAAGGCATAGAGCGCGCCATTGGGTCCCTTATGGGCAAAGCCCGGAACATCGATCTGCGTCGAGGTGACATAGATGGTGCGCAGATCGGGCCCGCCGAAGCATGGCTTGGTCGGCTGCGAAAAGGGTAAAGTCTCGACATGATCGAGTTTGCCGTCGGGCCGATAGCGGTGGATCGCGCCGCCGCCGAAGATCGCTACCCAATAGCCGCCCTCGGTATCGACGCAGGCGCCGTCGCCGCACACCTCCTGGGGCAGCTGCACAAACGGCCGCATGCCGAGGATCGCGCCTTTCTCCGGGTCCATGTCAGCCGCCCAGATCGTGCGACGCAGGCTGTCGCAGAAATACATGATGTCGCCCGCGGGGCTGAAGGCGAGCATGTTGGTGATGCTCATATGCGGGATCATCACCGTCAGCCGGCGGCCGTCGAGCCGCGCAAAGCCGGCACCGCCCGGATAGAGTTGGCCATT
>CANJRZ010000356.1 GCA_947476735.1 Sphingomonadaceae bacterium | reverse complement strand
GGTGCTGTGGCTGCGCGACCTGTTGCGCGAGGTGGCGCTGGATGTCGGTGCGCGGCCGGTCGGCGAGTTCACCCGCCCGAGCGTGCGCGCCGTCCGCTAGAGCCCGGTTTTCGACGATATTTCCGGGTGTATGGGGTTGTCTGTCGAATTTAATTATTTTTTCCGCAGCGAGCATCCGGAGCGTCGCCATCAGCCGATCGGCGGTTGAACAGAAGCGTGCGCTTTGCGCCCATGAGATGGACAGATTGGCGTACTTCACGATCATGCTGGTGATCCGCAGATAGCGGGCGATGTCCTTCAGCCGAGTAGAGCGGGCACCATGTTTCCAGGCATTGCGGTTGCCGCGTGGTGCCCCGCTACTTCTGCCGCCGTGCATACGGCAGCGTTGGCTGCCCCTGACCGCCGGGGAGCGGCAGGGGGCGCCGCCCTGGGTGCGTGCGCGGGCGCCGCAGCGCGGGGCGGCGGCGAGGATTTCGGGTTGGTTGGATTGACCGGCTGAGGTTCGCACTTTGCCGCTCCCGTCTTGCCGTCGTTCAGGCTTTGTCTGTTTTCCGAGGGGGATGTGCGGCTAGCATGAAGGGAGCGAAAGAGCAAGAACAAATAGAGAACGATGTTGCCGGAAGATGCGCACGCCATCGCCCGGCGGCGCGACGCGGAAAGCCCGCCGGAGACTGCGGCGCGACTCGGGAAGAAATATGGCGTCCAGCTGACCGATCGGGTGCGCCAGCCACTGCCCCGGCAAGCCTATGACGAGATGTGGGACAACGACGCGCAGTGCTGCAGCTGATGTTTGTCGATGCCTCCGCCATAGTCGCGCTGCTGTCGGGCGAACGCGAAGCCGACCGGATCGCCGATGCGCTGGTCGCCGCCAGGACGCGGATCACATCGCCGGTCGCCGTGCTGGAGGTCGTGCTCGCGCTCGCCCGCCCGGACAAATTCGATCGCCCGATCGCCGAGATCGAAGCGATGGTCCTCGAATTTCTCGACAGCCGCGACATCGAGCTTTGCGACCTGCCGCCGGCGCGTGAGGCGACGAGCCTCGCCGCCACGGCTGCACATCGCTTCCGGGCCGGGCGTGGCGGCCTGAACCTCGGCGATTGCCTTCATTATGCCTGCGCGAAATATCACGCGGTCCCGATCCTCGCGACGGACGGTGGATTCGGGCAGTCCGACCTTGAGACGGTGGGTTGAGGATCGGGGCGATCCCGCTGCGCCCAAAACCAGCCGGTCGGGGCCCGATCCTGTTGCAGACGTTCAAGGACGCTTCCGCAGGCCCAAAAGCAGACTCACCTTCATTGCGCGAAGCCAAGTTACACTTCGACCAGAAGTCAGAGTGGCCGAACTGTGTTGCACGTGGCAAACTCCGCGCATGGCCAACCGCGACCCAAAACCCGGCAAAGTCGGTGCGATACTCCCGTGGCGGATCGTTGCAGGCGCCTGGCTTCATTTCGTGCTGCCGGCTTATGTTATCGCAGTTCCGCTGGCCTGTGTACTTGCCGCGCCGGGCGGGGCCTCCGTCGAGGACGTGCTTCGCCGCGCTGTTCCGTTCAGCGGATGGTTTCTCGCCTTCTATCTGGTGCTGTCCGTAGTTTCGACGCTGGGAGCGGCGGCGATCGATCCGGCGCTTCGTGCACGAAGGGATCGGCGCAACGCAAGCGATCCGCGGATCGCCGCCCAGCAATCGCAGGAGCGGCTGGCACATGCGGTTGCCGAAGGCCTGCGGCTGTTCGGAGATAGCTCCGCAAGCATGCTGACCACGATCCGCAAGGCACAATGGGACCATGGCGATAGTCGTTTCCAGGCACTGTCCAAGGATTTGGCCGAAGTGATGCGAACCTCGGCGGCGGCGCTGACTAGTGCGCCGGCGGCGCGGCGTGCCGCGATTACCGACATGGCCGCAGCCTCGCTCGAAGGTCTGCATGCGGGGTTGCAGGCGTTGCTCGACGAACGAAGCCGGCTCGACGAGGGTGATGCCAAGACCGTCGCACGTTATGTCGAGACTCGATACGGAACATCCGATTCCGCTGGTTAGGTCATTTGAACCGGTGTAAATATCCGATGAGCACTCAGGATGTGCTTGTCTAAAGGTCCCAAGGACACCCCAACAGATGGACAATATCGTAGTGCTCGGCGCTTCGGCGATCGTGACGCTGGTCGTCGTGTTGCTTTTCATCGCCTCGCGCTGCGTGCGCTACGTCGGCAACAACCGCGTCGCGGTCGTCGAGAAGCTGTGGAGCGGTAACGGCTCGATTACAGGCGGGTTGATCGCGCTTTCCCGGGAGGCTGGCTATCAACCCGAAGTACTGCGCGGGGGCTACCACTTCTTCACACCGTTCCAATATCGCGTCCATACCCAGCCGCTCGTCACGATCCCGCAGGGGCAGATCGGCTATATCTTCGCGCGTGATGGAGCGCCGCTAGGGCCGACGCAGACGCTTGCAAGCAATCTGGTTACCGCCGAGTTCCTCGACGTGCGCCGCTTCCTGTTGGACGGTGGGCAAAAGGGTCCGCAGCGCACGATCCTGCGCGAAGGTACTTACGCTATCAACCTTGCCCAGTTCGTGATCATCACGCGCGAGCACATCTATGGGCTGATGCTCGAAGCGAACGATATCAATCTCTTTACCGAGATGCAGACCGTGATCGAGCAGCGCGGGGGCTTCGGATCGGTCGTGATCAAGGATGCGACCGACCAGATCGGCATCGTGACCGTGCACGACGGCCCCGCACTCACCGCCGACCAGATTATCGCGCCCGAAGTCGGTACTGACCAGACAGACACCGCCACTTTCCACAACAGTTTCCAGGACCCGGAGAAATTCATCGCGGCGGGCGGGCGCCGCGGGCGCCAGCTCCAGGTACTCGTCGAGGGTAGCTATTTCATCAACCGGCTGTTCGCGACCATCGAGATGGTCGACAAGACGGTGATTGAGGTCGGTCACGTCGGCGTTGTGATCAGCTATACCGGCGACAGCGGCAAAGACATGTCGGGCGAGGACTATCGACACGGCGAGTTGGTCGATCGCGGGACGCGCGGCGTGTGGAGCGAACCGCTGTTGCCAGGCAAATATGCATTCAACACCTATGCGGGCAAGATCATCACGGTCCCCACCACCAACTTCATCTTGAAGTGGGACCAGGACATGACCGGCCAGCACAAGTTCGACGAGAACCTCTCCGAAGTCTCGTTGATCACGCGCGATGCGTTCGAGCCAACGCTACCGCTCTCAGTGGTAGTCCATATCGATTATCGCAAGGCGCCGCTGGTGATCCAACGTTTCGGCGACATCAAGAAGCTGGTCGAGCAGACGCTCGATCCGATGGTCTCGGCCTATTTCAAGAACGTCGCCCAGAAGCGGACACTGATCGAGCTGCTTCAGGAACGCTCGGAAATCCAGGAGCAGGCGGGCGGGGAAATGCGCGCCAAATTCACTGCCTATAATCTTGAGTTGCAGGAGGTGCTGATAGGCACGCCGCGCGCCGCCGCCGGCAACGACCAGATCGAGAAAGTGCTTCAGCAGCTACGCGAACGCCAAGTCGCGGTTGAGCAGGTGACGACCTATGAGAAGCAGAAGATCGCATCGGAGGGCGAGAAGTTGTTACGCGAGGCGCAGGCGCGCGCGAACCAGCAGACTGCCATCACTGAATCCGAACTCTCAATCACCGTACAGGAGAATCAAGGCAAGGCAGCGGTGAAGCGGTCGGCGCAGGATGCGGAACAGACCCGCACGCTGGCCAAGGCTGAATCCGATCGCATCCGGATCGTCGGCGAAGGCGAGGCGGCAAAAATTGTGCTACTCGCCGGTGCCGAGGCGGACCGCATCACCAAGACCGGCCTCGCCACTGCCGAGACGATCGAAAAACAGGCGGCGGCCTCGGGCGGCGCGCAATACCAGCTGACGCGCCAAGTGATCGAACGGATCGCAGAAGCACTGGAGCGGTCGGGTGTAGATATAGTGCCGCGTGTGCAAATCAACACCGGTGGCGAGCATGGCCAAGGCGGCGGCTCACTTCAGGCGCTCATCGGCATGCTGCTTTCGGAGAAAGGCGTGTCGATGCTTGGCGCCCCAGTGGCCGACGACGAGGCCATCCCGTCCGAGAGCGCCAAAGCCGCGGAATAAGCCACCAACCAGGACTACACCGCAAACGGCAATATCGCCGGACAAGGCGTACCTTAGAGTGCGATTGGCTTATCCGAAGCGTCGCACAGCTTGGCGGTCGACCCCAGAGGCGCTGGTCGCTGTCTGCTTGTGCTTTTGCCTCGCCACAAGCGGACTGACGGGAATTCACTTCCAGCCTGTCATGCGGCGGATGATAGGTATACCGAAAAGCCCACTGTCAGGAATCGGTCCAGCTACAGCAAATACGAAAGATATCGTCCGCAGAAAGAGCGTGGCGTGGCGGGCTGGTGTGTGGGGGGCCTGACACGCGCAGCCCTGACCGGGGGAGCGGCGGTCAGCCAGATCATGTCAGGCGTCCTTTGGGACGCTGCTTCGACAGGCTCAGCGCGTCCTCTGGATGAGTGGGGCCCCGGATCCCCGGCCTGCGCCGGGGCAGGCAAGTCCGTGGTGACGAACAAGGCGGCGGCGGTCCTCTACCCCGTTACCCGGCGCAGCATCGTCGCATGCTCGCCGTCGCGGACCAGCAGCAGGGTGCGGCCGGGTTCGACCAGTTCGGTCAGCTTTTCGAAGGGCTGGCGGATGCCGGGTTCGCCGACATGGATGAAGGTGTCCTCGGCGACGCTGAAGG
>CANJRZ010000355.1 GCA_947476735.1 Sphingomonadaceae bacterium | reverse complement strand
TGGCCGAGATCGGCATCTGTTTTCTGTTCGCGCAGAAGCATCATCCGGCGCTGAAGCCGCTGGGCCCCATCCGCAAGCGGATCGGGCGCCGAACGATCTTCAACCTGCTAGGGCCGATCTGCAATCCGGCGAGCGTCACCCGTCAGCTGATCGGTGTCGCCCGGCCGGATTTCCTGCCCGTCTATGCGGGTGCAATCGACCGGATCGGATGCGAGGCCGTCATGCTCGTATCGGGCGACGAACCGCTCGACGAGCTTTCGATCGACGGACCGAGCAGCATCTTCCGGCTGGGCGCGATCGGCTTCGGGCCCGCGCGCATCCAGCCCGAACATGTCGGCCTGCCGCGTCACCCGCTTGCAGCGCTGCGCGGCGGGGATGCCGCCTTTAACGCCGCAGCACTCGCCCGCCTGCTAGAAGGGGAGCCTGGCGCCTATCGCGACGCCGTGCTGTTCAATGCCGCCGCCGCGCTCATCGTGGCCGAAAAAGCGACAGATTGGGCCCAGGGCATCAGCATCGCCGCGCGTTCGATCGACAGTCGTGCTGCACACGACCTGCTCACCCGCTGGATCGACTTTTAAAGCCTGATCGGCGACGCCGCCGCCTCGCCCACCACCGTCGTCCAGGCACGCACCCTCCAGCTCCTGACGAGCCCGTTCGTCACATAGGGATCGGCATTGGCGAAAGCCTCCGCCGCCGCGCGCTCGCCTGCGAACAACAGGATCGCCTGATCGACTGGATCGGCCAATGCTCCGCCGAGCAGCAATTCGCCCCGCTCCACCGCCGCCAAAGCGAGGCCGATATGCTCGGCCCGAAAGGCCGTACGCCGTTCCAGATAGTCGTCGGCCAGATCATAGATCAGCAGGAAATGGGCCATCTCGTCCCCTTCGTCCTGCGGTAACTATAGACAAAGCGTCTGCCCTTGCCAGCCTGCACCGATCGCCGCACAGTCTCCGCAAAACAGCGGAGGAGAGACTCAATGGGCGTACGCAGGGTCGTGACGGGGCAGAATGCCGCAGGCAAAGCCATCGTCGTCAGCGACGAGGTGCTTGAGCCGGGCAAGACCGCGGTGATGGACTTCTATAGCCTGTGGGGTGCCGATGAGGCGCCGCATTTCCCGCAGGACGGCAGCATGCCTGAGAAATCGGCGGTGATGTTTCCGGGACCGGGCGGCTATCGTTTCTTCACCTGGACGCTGGCACCCAACAGCGTCTCGGCACCGACGGCCGAAGAGTTCGCGGCGCTGCCGCCCGACATCCGCCAGCATATGGAGGGCGATGAACCGGGCATGCACACCAGCGATACGGTCGATCTCGAAATCTGCCTGTCAGGCGAAGCCAGTCTCGAGTTCGACGACGGCGCGGTGGTCCACCTCAAGGCGGGCGACTATCTGGTCCAGAACGGCACCCGCCACCGCTGGTTCAACCGTGGTGACGTGCCCGCAATCGTCGCCGGCGTGATCATCGGCGGGCATGCCCGCGGAAAGCATTAGAATTAGTGACCGGCCGCTCCATAGGGCGGGCGGCCGAGTGACAACAGCCCAAGTGAAGCGATCGCCGTCAGCACCATCGCGGCGATCATATAGGGCACATAGCTGCCGGCATGATCGAACACCGCGCCGGCGCTGACCGGGCCAATCGCCGAACCAAGGGCGATGATGCTGAACAGCACGCTGGTTAGCGACGCGAAGCGCTTCAGCCCGAAATGGCGGGTGATCAGATAGGCGACCGCGCCAACCTGGCCGCCGCCGCCCAGCCCCATCATCGCCACCGCGACCATCTGCACGGTCGGCGATGTGCCGCTGGTGATGAGCAGAAGATAGGCCGGGATCGGCAGAAGATAAAAGGTCGCGCTGACAATATGCGAGGGGTAGCGATCGACCAGCCAGCCCATACCCAGCCGCCCGACAATCGAGAACAGGCCGTAGAGCGCCACGGTACTGGCAGCCTGCAGCGGCGAGGCCCCAAGGCCCTTGAGCATTGGCACCGCATGGATCGTCATGGTGACGACGGCGAGCGAGAAAGTGATCGCGGCGAACAGCAGTTTGTAGAAGGTGAAGCTGCGCAGCGCCTCGGGCAGGGTAAGGCCGGGCGCCGCATCCGAGGCAGCGGCATTGCCCTGCCTCGCGGCTCGGCTGCCGTCCTGGGGTCCCCGGAAGAACGACGCGATGGGGATGAACATCAGCAGGAACCACGCCAGCCCCACCCCCATGAAGCCCTGCCGCCATCCGAAATGGGTGAGCAGCAAGGTCGCGAGCAGCGGCATGACCGCCGAGGCCAGCGAGCCGATGCTGAGCGTCACCGCCATGGCCAGGCCCCGGCCCGCCGCGAAGCGCGCGACGACCGGGCTCGTCCAGACGCTCGCCTGGACGAAGGGTACGGAGATCGCGATGAACGCCCACAGCATCCACCAGTTAATGCTGGTGCCGGTCGCGGTGCCGAGCAGGCCGAAGGCGAGCGGCATGATCGTCACCCCGATCAGCCCGACCCTGCGCGGACCCCACCGCTCGATCAGCAGACCGAACAGCGGCAGGAGGATGACGGTCGGAAGATTGGCGATGGCGTTGCCGGTCATTACTTCCGCGCGCGACCAGCCGAACGCCTCCTGCAGCGGCTCGACGAACGGGCCAAGCGCATAGGCATAGAGGAGAGGTGCCGTGAAACCGATCCCGGCGACCAGCGGCAGATACCAATAGGCGCGCCATTCCTGGGCCGCCCCGGTCTTCTCGGCTGTCGCCTCCATCGCTTTTCTCCCTCTCGCCGCTATCGTCGTTCCGGCGCGGCATGGCCGGCATAACCGTGGAAACCACCCCTGTCATCTGGACCCGCCCCCCGCCCGGCGTTATGGCCGCGGCCATGAGCAACAAGCTGATCGAGATTTGCGACGCCAAGCGCGACTATGTGGCCGGGATCAAGGCGAAGACCAGTTTCGCCGACCTGACCGCACGCGCCAGGGCCGCGGACGCCCCGCGCGGCTTTCGCGCCGCGCTCGACCGCAAGGCCGCCAATGGCGGCTATGGTCTGATTGCCGAGATCAAAAAGGCCTCGCCGTCGAAGGGACTGATCCGCGCCGATTTTGATCCGCCGGCGCATGCCCGCGCCTATGAGGAGGCCGGTGCCGCCTGCCTCTCGGTGCTCACCGACATGCCCTATTTCCAGGGCCATGACGATTATCTGGTCCAGGCCCGCGCCGCCTGCGCGCTCCCGACGCTGCGCAAGGATTTCATCGTCGATCCCTGGCAGGTGACCGAGGCGCGCGCGCTCGGCGCCGATGCGATCCTGATCATCGTCGCCGCGCTCGACGATGGCGAGATGGCCGAGATCGAGGCCGCTGCTATCGAGCATGGCATGGATGCACTGGTCGAGGTCCACGATGCTGCCGAACTCGAGCGGGCCGCACGACTGAAGTCGCGCCTCATCGGGGTCAACAATCGCGATCTGCGCGACTTCTCGGTCGATTTCGCGCGCACCTATGAACTGGTCGGCCGCGCGCCGGAGAACTGCACTTTCGTCGCCGAAAGCGGCCTCGGCTCGAAGGCCGATCTCGATGCGATGGCCGATCATGGCGTGCGCTGCTTCCTGGTCGGTGAGAGCCTGATGCGCCAGGCCGATGTCGCTGCAGCCACCCGCAAACTGCTCACGGGCGCATGACGGACAAGCTCACCCATATCGACGACGAAGGCGCCGCCCGCATGGTCGACGTCTCCGCCAAGGCCGAGACCAAGCGCGAAGCGGTCGCGGAGGGCTATATCCTGATCGCACCCACCGCGCTCGACGCGATCCGCGCCGGATCGGTGAAGAAGGGCGATGTCCTCGCGGTCGCCCGGGTCGCCGGGATCATGGCGGCGAAGAAGACCGCCGAGCTGATCCCGCTGTGCCATCCGCTGCCGATCTCGGGCGTGACGCTCGATCTCGCCATCGAAGCCGACGGCATCCGGGCTACCGCCACCGTCGTCACCACCTACACCACCGGGATCGAGATGGAGGCGATGACCGCCGTCTCCGTCGCCCTGCTCACCGTCTACGACATGGCCAAGGCGCTCGACCGCGGCATGCGGATCGAGGGGGTGCGCCTGCTCTCCAAGACCGGCGGCAAGTCGGGCGACTGGAAGGCCTGATGGCGCTGATACCGGTAGCCGAAGCCCAGGCGCGAATGTTCGCGCTCAAGGCGCCGATGCCGGTCGAACATGTTCCCCTGCTCGAAGCCCATGGCCGCTACGCCGCCGAGGACATCCTTGCCCGCCGTACCCAGCCTGCCATGGATCTGTCGGCAATGGACGGTTACGCGATCCGCTTCGCCGAGCGGCCCGGCCCCTGGATCGTGGCCGGCGAAAGTGCCGCCGGCGGCGGGCTCGATCATGCTCTGGCAGCGGGCGAGGCGGCGCGGATCTTCACCGGTGCGCCCGTGCCGGAAGGTGCCGACACCATCCTTGTCCAGGAAGACGCGGCGCGCGAGAGCTATCGGGTCATCATGTCGGGCGAAGGCCCACCGCAAGAGGGCGCGCATATCCGCCGCGTCGGCACCGATTTCCGCACCGGCGAGCGGCTGATCGCGGCCGGCAGCCCGCTCGGCCCCGCAGCGATCGCGCTGGCCGGCTCGGGCAATCACGGCACACTCGCGGTCCGCTGCCGCCCGAGGGTCTCGATCCTCTCGACCGGCAACGAGCTGGTCCCGCCCGGCTCAGTGATCACCGGCGCGATGCTGCCCTCGTCGAACGGACCGATGCTGGCGGCGCTCGCCAGCGGCCTCGCCTGCACGGT
>CANJRZ010000354.1 GCA_947476735.1 Sphingomonadaceae bacterium | reverse complement strand
GCGGAAGAAGCCAAGCCGATCATCGACCAGCTCCGCTCGGGTCAGAAGGTCCGCCGCGGCTATCTCGGCGTCGGCATCCAGCCGATGAGCGAGGATATCGCCACCAGCCTGGGCCTTCCCAAGGACCACGGCGAAATCGTCGCGCGGGTCGAACCTGGCGAAGCTGCGGCGCGTGCCGGTATTCGCCAGGGCGATGTGATCCTCATGGTCAACGGCCAGGAGGTCACACCCGACAACACCCTTTCGTACATCGTTGGAAAAACAGCCGTCGGCACGCGCATGCCGATCGAAATCATCCGCGGCGGGCAGCGGAAAACGGTGACGGTGACTTTGGGCGAACGGCCGCCGGAGGAGCAACTCGCCAGCAATGGTGGCGCCGACAATGACGAGGATCAGGCAGATACCGGTTCGCCCACTGCTCCGGAACAGTCGACCCGCGACGCGCTCGGCCTCGGCTTCCAGTCGCTGACCCCCGATCTTGCCCGGAGGCTCGGCGTTGCGCTGACCACCCGTGGCGTGGTGGTCAACTATGTCGATCCGTCGAGCGACGCCGCAGCCAACGGTTTCCAGCCGCGTGACCTTATCCTTCAGATCAACAATGTGCCGGTGCCGACCGTTCAGGCTGCGGTGGCACAGATCGAGGCGGCCCGAAAGGCGAAGCGGCCGACGGTGTTATTGTTCGCCCAGCGCGGAAACAACCCGCCGCGCTATATCGGCGTGCAGCTGAAGAGCAACTGACGCTCTCGCGCCTGACCTGGGATAAAAAGAAGGGGCCGGGGGAATGATCCCCCGGCCCCTTCTTTTTGCGATGGGCCGCGGTCAGAAGCGGTAGCTGACTGTAGCGCGGAGCGAATGAAACGCGAACTTGCTGAAGCTGCGCTGGAAGTCGGTTCCCGCCGCGTTCTGCGCGATGAACGGGTTGGCCGGGTTAGCCACGAAGGGCGTGCCCAGGCGGACCAGGCTGCTGTCGTTTTTCAGCGTGGTGAGCGTGTAGAGCGCGCCGATCGAAAAATGGCCGAGCTTCTGCTCGACGCCACCGCCCCAGACCAGCCCGGTGGCATTTTTCTTGGGGTTGGTCACCGAGGTGTTGTTGACGGTGTTCGAGGTCGAGAAGGTGTTGGTGATTTTGCCATAGGCCAGTCCGACCGTACCGTAGGCCAGGGTGCCGGTCTCGAAGCTGTAGCCGCCGCGGACGCGGACCGCGCCGTCGTTCTTCAGGATCGCCTGCATCTTGTAGACGGCGGGAGTGGTGCTGAACGCCGTGACGTTGTCATAAAGGTACGACTTGCCATATTCGAGGATCGCGCCAACCACGAAGCCCGCGCCTTCACCGAACTGATGATCATAGCCGCCATGAATCTTCCAGTTGACCGAGTTATTGTCCTTGGAACAGCCGCTGCTCGGAACCGCTGAGGTTGGCGCACCGCCGCACATGCCGCCTCTGCCCAGCGCATTAGGCTGGAAGTTGACGAACGCATCGCCGAAATTGCCGTCAAGATTGCGATCGAAGTTCACGACCTCGTCGCTATCCCCGGGCTGCCAGCCATAGCCGAGCTGACCGCCGGCATAGAAACCGGTCCAGCTGTTCGAACCTTCCTGTGCCGATGCAGCACTGGCGGAGAAGGCCAGCCCCATAGCGGCAGTGGCCATAAGAAAATTACGCATGGAAAACCCCTTGTCAGATTGGCGAATCATCGTCGCGGGAACGGACCCGAACCGATATCGATCCCCGAGGCTACTAAGATAAAGTCTCTGACGCAATTATGACACGCGTCACACTTCTGCACGCCTATTGGCCGAAGCCGGGCTCCGACGCGCGCCGCAACGCCTCCCTGGCTGCGGCAATCAGTGCGCCGGCCTTGGCCTCGCACTCGCGCTGCTCATAGACGGGATCGCTGTCAGCGACGATGCCGGCGCCAGCCTGGACATGCATCATGCCATCCTTGACCACGGCGGTGCGCAACACGATGCAGCTGTCCATCGAGCCGTCGGGAGAGAAATAGCCCACGCCGCCGGCATAAGCGCCCCGTGTCTCCGGTTCGAGCTCGGCGATGATCTCACAGGCCCGAACCTTTGGCGCGCCCGAAACGGTGCCCGCCGGAAAACCCGCAAACAGCGCGTCCAAAGCATCCTTTGCCGGGTCGAGCTGTCCGACCACGTTCGAGACGATATGCATGACGTGGCTGTAATGTTCGACCGTGTAGCTGTCGGTGACTTCGACCGTACCGGCCCGGGCGACCCGGCCGACATCGTTGCGGCCCAGATCAAGCAGCATCAGATGCTCTGCGCGCTCCTTCGGATCGGCAAGCAGGCTCTCGCGGTTGGCGGTGTCCTCGATCGCGTTGCGCCCGCGTGGGCGGGTGCCTGCGATCGGCCGGATCGTAACCTCGCCGTCGAGCGCGCGAACCAGAATCTCGGGCGAAGAGCCGATCAGCGCAAAGCCGGGAAGGTCGAGAAAATACAGAAATGGTGACGGGTTGATCCTGCGTAGCGCGCGGTAGAGATCGATCGGCGGCAGCGGGAAGGGAGTGGTAAAGCGCTGTGCCAGCACCACCTGAAAAATATCTCCCGCCGCGATATAGTCTTTCGCCTTGAGGACCATCTCCGAATAACGCTCGGCACCGAGTTGAGGAGCTAGATCGATCCCGCTGATGTCGACATCGGTCTGACTGCGCGGCGGCAAGGGGCCGGCCAACATCGCCGCATGGCTTTCGATCAGATCGATCGCGGTGGCGACTTTGGCTTCCGGGTCGCCCGGGCTTTCGGGCCAGAGTGGCGCCACCATGAAGAGCTGGTCGGCCAGCCGGTCAAAGATCAGGATGATCGTCGGCCGCGCGAACAGCATGTCGGGAAGCCCGAGCGGGTTCGGAGCGGGGCGCGGCAGTTTTTCGACCAGTCCGATCGTTTCATAGGCGAAATAGCCGACCAGGCAGGCCAGCGCTCTTGGCAATCCTTCCGGTACAGCCATGCGGCAATCTGTGACCAGTTTGCGCATGGCGTCGAGTGCATTGTCTTCCGACGGTTCAAACGCTGCCCTGTCCGACGCCCAGCGGCGGTTGATTTCCGCGGTGTTACCATGCGCGCGGAACATCAGATCGGGCGCGAGGCCGAGCAGCGAATAGCGGCCGCGCACTGCCCCGCCTTCGACCGATTCAAGAAGAAAGTCGCCGCGTTCCGGGCGGATCAGCTTGAGTGCGGCAGCAACCGGCGTATCGGTATCGGCGACCTGGGCTCGCCAGATGAGCGCCGGTTCACCGCGCGCCAATGCGTCGAGCGCAAACTGGTCCTGTGTTTCTGCCACAGGCGGGCCTATTGCTCGCCTGCGAACTGACGCTTGGCTGCGGCGATCGCAGCTGGGAAGCGCACGACTTTCACATCTTTTTCTACCGCTCGCTGGAACTGCTGGCCCAACTCGGTGGAAAAGGCGCGCGCCAATTCGCCCCGCATCCCCTCGACCAGCCCGGGCGCCCTGGCGAGTTCGCCCGGCAGGATGTTTTCGAGCACCGTCACGAACAGCACGTCACCCCGTTCTCCCGGGACAAGTTTCGCCTGGCCCGTCTTGAGTTCGAAGAGCGCCCGGACCGGCGCGGCGGCCGGCTTGCCCGCCTGCTGGGCTTGAGCGAGGCTCAGCTGGGTTGCCCGGGCAGGCTGGGGCGGCGGTAGCTTCGCTCCGCTGTCGGCCATCGCCTTGGCGAGCGGCACACCGCGATTGACTGCACTGGTGACCTGCCGGCCAATCTCCATGCCGCGTCGGGCTGCGCGTTTCAGGATGATGTCGCGGGCCACCGCATCGCGTACCTGAGCCAGCGGCAGCGGTGTCGGCGGGATGATTTTGGCGACGCCGAGCATCGCGAACAGCTGGTCTTTGGCGATAGTCTCGACGGTGGGCCGTTCATCGGCCTCGACTTCGAAGCCTGTCTTGAGCAATGCGGTTAGCTCGGGTGGTGCCTTCCAATTGGCCCGGTCGATCGGCTGGCCCGTCGAAAGGATTGCCGGAGTCTCGATGATCGTGAGCTTGTTGTTCGCGGCGACCTCGGCGAAGCTGGCACCATCGGCAATCGCATCCTCGATCTTTCCACCGAGCGTCGACAGCGCCTCGGCGCCTTTCTCCTTGGTCAGTGCGGTGATGATTTCGGGCCGCACCTGCTGCAGCGGACGCGCCGGTGTGCCGGAGATCGCTTCGACCCGCACGACATACCAGCCGAAGGCGCCCTTCACGGGTCCGACGATGCCGCCCTTTCCAGCCGAAAAGACCTGCGCGGCAATCGCCTCGTTCGTCGCGCCGGCAAAGTCGGATCGCGACTGGTTGGCCACCGTCACCGCCTCAAGCCCGGCCTTTCCCGCGGTGGCGGCCAGCGTTGCGCCGCCCCTAGTCGAGGCAGCGATGCTGCGGGCGAGCGATTCGTTGGGCGTGATCACCTGGCTCAGGGTGCGGGTCTCCTTGGCGGCATAGACCGCCGCATTTTCCCGGTAATATTGAGCGATCTCGGTTTCCGTCGGAACCGCCGCGGCCGCTACCAGCTCAGGGCCGAACAGTGCGTAGCGGAGCACTCGGGCCTGGGGGCGCGTATAAGTGGCGATATTGGCCTTGTACGCGGCCGCGATCTCGGCATCTCCTGGCGGGCGCGGATCGATCAGCGCGGCAAAGGGGATGATGCCTACCGAACCGTTGCGTTGCTCCAGCAGCAGGGTGGCATATGGTTTGGCGATCGCGGCGGAGGGCGGTGCGGCAGTTGCGGCGACCGGCGCAAGGATCTGGCCACGCATCGTATCGTTGGCGAGGTC
>CANJRZ010000353.1 GCA_947476735.1 Sphingomonadaceae bacterium | reverse complement strand
GGCCTGTTTTTACTCCGCCCCACTGGCCTAGAATCCGACCGCCCTTGACAAAAACGGTTCATTCGTGTCTTATATGTGTATAATATACACATATGTGGGCGTAATAAACCCCATTTTTCCGGTGGCGGCGGACTTTCGACATGATTAGTCCCGAGCAGGTTAGGATGGCTCGCGCAGCTCTCGGGTGGAGCGTCAGGGATCTTGCATCCAAGGTCGGGGTGTCAGGCAACACAGTCAGCCGCTTTGAAAACGGCGCCGACGCTCGAGGCTCCACCCTTTCAAAAGTTCAAAGAGCCTTCGAGAGAGAAGGCGTCACCTTCCTTGATGATAACGGTGCAGGAGTGGGCATTCGGTTCAAGGCAATGCAACGTGCCTCCACGCCAGAACATCCGGAAGGCCAAGCGCATGAAGGTTGATCAGGCATACGGCACGGATATGTGGCCGGAAGTTCTTGCGCAGAGCCTCCTATTGAGGAATGCCGCAGGCACAAAAGGGCACTATTGAATGTGGAAAAGGATATTTGCCATCAAGCCGGCAAGCCGTCCGATGCTTGAAAGCGGCGTTCGGATTTATGCGGTTGGCGATATCCACGGCCGGCTCGACCTTTTGCGCGAACTGTATGGCCGGATCGACCGCGACAGCGATGACGCGGTCGGCCCGAGCACCATCGTCTTCCTGGGTGACTATGTGGACCGGGGTCCCGACAGCGCCGGCGTCATCGACTTCCTGCTGAACGAGGTGGATCCGCGATTTTCGCCCGTCTTCCTGAAGGGTAACCACGAGGATCTGTGGCGGCGCTTCCTTGACCAACCGGCGCTTGGACCGACATGGTTCGCCACCGGCGGCGTCATGACCGTGGTCAGCTATGGCATCCGCGAGGGCCTTGCCGGGCAGTCGGCCGATTTCGCCGCCATCGCCGGCAGGCTGCGCGACACCATGCCGGCCGCGCACCATGCCTTCCTCGATGGCCTGGAGTTCAATCACCGCTCAGGCGACTATGTCTTCGCCCATGCCGGCATCCGGCCGCGGGTGCCGGTGGACAGGCAGGACCCGGAAGATCTGATGTGGATCCGCCGCGAATTCCTGAGCGCCACGGAATTTGGCGGGCTGTGCGTCGTGCACGGCCACTCGCAGGTCACCGAGGCGGTCGACCTGCCCCATCGCATCGCCATCGACACCGGCGCCTATCATTCCGGACGGCTGACCTGCGCTGTGCTGGAAGGCGAAAGCCGCCGGTTCATCTCCACCGGGGATGCCGCGACGGTCTAGCGCGACCGCGCCACGATCTCGCTCAGCACCTCTTCCCAGCGGTCGACGTGGCGCGCCCAGGCGAATCGCTGGCTGGCGACCAGATGGGCTCGCGCGCCGGCCGGGGCGACCGGCGCCGGATCGGCCACCAGCCGATGCACGCCGGCAACGAAGGCCTCGTCCGAGCCGGCCAGCCAGCCGGTCTCGCCATTGTCGATGATCTCGTTGCTGGCCGTGTGCACGCCCTTGATGCGGCTATCGAGCGCCAGCACGGGCAGGCCATGCTTCATGGCGTCGATCAGCAGCAGGCCCATATGGTCGAGCCTCGACGGGAACAGCAGGACGTCGCACCGGGCGTAGAACGGCGTCAGGTCCTCCCAGGCGCCGTGAAACTGGATCGGCAGGATGCGCCCGTCATCGGCTGCCTGCGTCTCATAGACCGTCCGGTCGTCGCCATCCCCGACCACATGCAGTTCCCAGCGGGCGCCCGCAGGAAGCGCGAGCACGGCCCGGATCGCCAGGTCGAGCCGCTTGTCGGGATGCATGCCCCCGGCGATCACCAGAAGCCGGAGCGGCGCGCCTGGGTCGCGTTGGCGCGGCTTGGCCTCGACCCAGGTTCCCGCCGTGGCCAGCGTGAATCGCCCCATGTCCTCGAGCGACAGCTGCTCCATGATCCCTTCCATGCTGGACCGGCAGAACCTGACGGTGGTGTCTGCATGGGTCACCGCCCAACGCTGCAGCCCGCGCGCGGCGCGCATGGACAGGCGGTGGTGCAGCTTGGGAACGGTGGAGCGCCCGACCTCCTCGGGATAGCTGAACGCATGCGGGAAATAGACCCACGGGCGGCGCCGGAACTTCGCGGCATGGCCGCGCATGAACAGATGCTCGGAGGCAATCGTGATGTCGGGCGCCGGGCAGGACAGGCGCCGCACCGCGCGGCGGCCACGACCCAGCGACACGGGCAGATCGAACTTCCACAATGCGCCTCCGGACAGCGAGGCGACGGGTGCCGGAAAGACCTCGACCGGTCCATCCTCCCGCTTCGCCATCCGGGCGATGACGCTGATCCTGTGGCCGCGCGCCGCGAGGGCTTCGATCAGCCGGCCGTCATAGGCGCCAGCGCCGGTTGCCCCGTCCAGCCGGGCGGTCAGAAATCGGATGTGCATGCGCCGCCTATAACCGAAGGCAGGCCGCTTTTCCAGCCGGAGACGGACCGGGACGGCAAAGACGGCTTGACAGCCTCCGGTCGAAGCGATCCGCCGGAAAGCGCGCACGGCGGCCTCCGGCGGCGTGGACACTGCGCGTCATGGATGCCGCGGCGTCACGCGACGCACTGGCGGCATCGGCATACTCCGCATCCCGAAAAAACAATAAGACAAACGTGATTGCTTTTGAGAAACTGGATGGCGTTGGTAAAACTCAATATCGTCATATGCTTGACCGAATGTCGCAGGGTGGGATCGCAGTCGGGAACACCGGAAACGCTGTCAAAATTAGCATCTCTTATGGACGGATTGTTGAATGCGTCATAGCATGCAGGGCAATAAACAAGGGGAGGCATGACGTTCATGGTCACGGGGGATCTGTCGAACGTTCAAAAGCTAGGGGCGAGGTTCGCCCATCGAGACGGTGATTCGACTTCCGATGGTGGCCGGCAGGTCGAACTGGACTCGCGGCAGAGACGCAAGCTCGCGCTGCAGCAGGCGAAGGAAAATTCAGATCCGGAGCACTGGCAAACAACCAAGAGCGAGTTCACCCGCGAGAGCATCCTGCGCGCCATCGTCGAGTGCCTCGCCGAATACGGCTACTCGAACCTGACGCTGGGCCAGGTGGCGCGCAAGGCCGGCCTGTCGAAAGGTGCCATGCAGCATCATTTCGAGTCGAAGTCCGCGGCGATCGAGGCGGCGCTTCAATTCATCTTCCAGCAGCAGATCGAGTTGCAGCAATCGTACGCGCGCGGCCCGTCGGAGCCGACGGACGACCAGCTACACGGCCGCCGGATCGATGCGCTGTGGGGCTTCGTGCAGGATTCGTCCTATGTGGCGTTCCTGGAGATCGCCATGGCGGCGCGCACCGATCCGCATCTGGGCGAACTGGTGAACATGCAGTACTGGCAGTTCCGGCAGAAGTCGCGGCAGCTTACGGCGGTGATCATGCCCGAGTGGCAACACGACAAGGAAAAGTTCAGACTCGGCGGCACGCTGGTGAACTATGTGCTGGAAGGCATGGCGCTACGCCAGACACTGGGCCTGTCGGACGAGGAAACCGACGCGGCGCTGCGCGAGCATCTGAAGAAGATGGTGGCGTCATTTTTCGAGGAAAGTCTGGTCGGCGACGGCAAGTAGGCCCGAGCCTTTCCGCAGACGATCAGGGCGCCCGAGGGCGCCCTTTTCAGTTCCGGCCCACGATATGCGTTTCAGACGGCGGCCATCGCGACGCGGCGCCGCGACCGGCGGCGCATCGAAACCAGTCCCAGCAAGCCCAGCCCCACGAGGCCGAGGGTCATCGGCTCGGGCACGCTCGCGGCTACCGGCGTGATGGTGGCGGTCAAGTATTCCTTCGTATTCGTCCGCCAACCGGACAGGGCATTGGCGTTGGCGGCGAACCCGAGCCTCACGTAGAGCGGATTCTGCGCAACGGTGAACGGCACCTCCATGACCTGGATGCCGGTGACCGGGGCGGTAACCACCCAAGGATCGGTTGCCTGGTCGATCAGCGCCAGGCTGGTGCCGTCCTGCAGGAAAATCTCGACGCTTTCGAAGAACCCGGCCGGATCGTTGGCGCCGATGATGTCGAGATCGTCGAACGTCAGCCGCAGCGTATTGGCGCCCAGCGTGGTCGGAGCGAATTTCAGGAACATGTTCATGGAACCACTGGCAGGCGTCAGAGCGGTGTCGGCACTCATGCCGACCCCGCTGACACCATAGACGCCGCGGTAGCCGCCGGAGAACGGCAGGAAGTAGCCGATCTGGCCTGTCGTACTGTTGTAGTCGCCCACCGTGCTGGTCATGCCGAAGCCGGAGACCGGCACGCCGTAATTGACGGGGGTCGCGAGGGCAGTCCCAGCGAATGCCAGACTCACCAACATCACGAGACTCGCTACCAACCTGCTCATCCGGTCCCTGCGGAAAAATCCCTGGCGCACGAATCAGCGCGTGCACTGCACAAGGACGATTGCCCCAGCAGGGCCATAATTGCAACGAATTTTATCTAATTTGAAGGGTTTAGACGCAATTGCGCCACATTCGGAGCTATCGCAAGATCCTCATTCGGCATTTGGCTGCCTGATCGCCGCAGCCATCCCAAAGAAAGGGGCGCGTGAGACGCGCCCCTTTTCCGTCGACCGGCCAGTCGTCAGGCGCGGTTGGAGTACTTCTTCAGTTCCAGGCTGGCGATGGTGCGGTTGTGCACCTCGTCCGGACCATCGACGATGCGCAGGGTGCGTGCATTGGCATAGGCCGCGGCCAGGCCGAAGTCGGTGGTGACGCCTGCGCCGCCATGGGCCTGGATCGCCATGTCGACCACCTTGCAGGCCATGCGGGCGCAGGCCACCTT
>CANJRZ010000352.1 GCA_947476735.1 Sphingomonadaceae bacterium | reverse complement strand
GCTGATCTGGAGGTCGGGGCTCGGCAGCTCGGGACGCGAGCGCAGCAGTGCTGCGGCATGGCTGCCGCCGACCGCGAGCGGGCCGGTCCGCGTCAGGAAATAGCGCATCGCCTGCAGTACGACCGGCAGCCCGTCGAGCTGGCGGTTCATCGACGCCTCGGGGGTCACTTCGGTTGTCACCCAGGCATAGACATGGTCGTGGAAATTGCGCCCGACACCAGGCAGATCATGAACGACATTGATGCCCAACGCCTGCAATTCGGCAGCCGGCCCCACGCCGGAAAGCAGCAGCAATTGCGGTGAGTTCACCGCGCCGGCCGAGATGATGATCTTGCGGGCGCTCGCCTGCTTCGTCTGGCCGTCCTGCTCATATTCGACGCCGGTCGCCTTCTTCCCCTCGAAGATGACCTTGCGGGTGAAGGCATCGGTCAGGACGGTGAGATTGCGGCGCTTCAGCGCCGGGCGCAGGAAGGCTTCATAGGTCGAGCAGCGCCTGCCCCGGTCGATCGTCGTCTGGATTCGGCCGACGCTGTCCTCGTGCGAGCCGTCGTTCAGATCGTCGGTGACCCGGGCGCCCAGCCTCTGCGCCGCTGCGATATAGGCGTCGGTGGTCGGATGGCGATATTTGAGGCGGCTGATCGCCAGCGGGCCCGAGCCGCCATGAACCTCGCTTTCGCCATCCTCGTGCCGCTCAAAGGTCTTGTACGCCTTGAGCACCTCCTCCCATTCCCAGCCCTGGATGCCGTGCTGCTTCCAGCTCGCAAAATCGCTCTCATAGCCGCGCATGTAGACCATGCCGTTGATCGTGGAGCCGCCGCCCAGTGTCCGGCCGTGCGGGGTGATGAACCCCTCGCGGCTGAGCACCTTGGATGGCGTCTTCCAGTGATATTTCCCGCTTTCCATCATCCGCGCCATGCCGGCGGGGATGCGGATCCAGGGGCTGTCGGGCTTGCGGCCGGCTTCGAGCAGCAGGACGTTGCTCGCCGGATCTTCCGACAGCCGCGCGGCCAGCGTCGCGCCGGAGGAGCCGGCGCCCACCACGATATAGTCATAGGTCATTGCGGATCCCCTCTCCTCGCCGACCAGATCGGGCTGGTCGTGGTCAAATGGTACAAATGCGTCGCGATTGTATCACGGGTTCAGTGTGGAAGACTTCCCCGATCCCTACAAGTGAGGCGGCGCGTGGCCCACTTGCACAAGACGCCCCCTGCCATCCATCATAGCCTGCATCGCCTGAAGGGAGAGGACGGGGATGAGCAGCGACTATGATGTGGTCGTCGTCGGATCGGGCGCCGGTGGTCTGCTGGCGGCGCTGCGGGCGGCCGATCTGGGGCTGAGCACCGTCCTGATCGAGAAGGCGAAGAGCTACGGCGGCACCTCTGCGGTCTCGGGGGGCGGGATCTGGATACCTTGCCACGGCGTTGACGGCGCCGAGGACAATATCGAGGAAGCGCGCACCTATCTCGCCGCGATCTGCAAGGGTGAGTTCCGACAGGACCGCATCGATGCCTATCTCGATCAGGGCCCGGCGATGGTCCGCTATCTGCAGGATGTCGGCGTGACGATGCAGATGATCCCGATCCCCGATTATTTCGTGCCCGAACCCGGCTCAAAATATAATCGCTGCCTGATGCCGGCGGATGTCGACGGCGAGACGCTCGGCGACGAGGTCCATTCCCTGCGCGAGCCGCACCCCGCGTTCAAGCTGTTCAATCGCTATTCGCTGAGTCTTGCTGAAGCCTCGACCCTGTCGACCCGCCCGCGCGGCTGGCAATGGACGGTCGCCAAGATCTACGCGCGCTTCTGGCTCGATCGGCCCTGGCGGCGCAAGACCCACCGCGACCGCCGGCTGACGCTGGGCAATGCGCTGGTCGGTGGACTGCGCCGGGCGCTCGCGGAACGCGGCGTGCCGGTGCTTCTCGATACTGCGCTGGTCGGGCTGCTGACCGATGATGGTCGCGTCACCGGCGTCGAGGCAAAGCGGAACGGCGCGCCGCTAACGCTCCGTGCCCGCCAGGGTGTGATCCTTGCTGCCGGCGGTTTCGAGCAGAATCAGGCGATGCGCGAGGAGCATCTGCCGGTCTGGAGCGACGCGCGCTGGAGCCTGACCCCCAAGGGCGGCAATACCGGCGATGCGGTGCGGGCCGGGCTTGCGCTGGGCGCTGCGACCGAATCGATGGCCTGCAACTGGTGGGCGCCGAGCACGCTGATGCCGTCGCGGGAGGATCCGAATGTCGAGGTCACCCACCAGATGTTCTTCGACCATCGCCACCCGTTCAGCCTGTGCGTGAACCGGGCGGGCAGGCGCTTTGTCAACGAAAGCTGCTCCTACGACTGTTTCGGCATGGCGATGGTCGCCGATCAGCAGGCGACCGGCGCCAACACCCCTTGCTGGATGATCTTCGACGCCGCTTACCGGAAGCGCTACGGCGCCGGGCCGGTCATGCCCTCGGCGGCGATGAGCGACGATGCGATTCCGACCAACTGGTGGGACCAGTATCTCTTCCGCGCCGGTAGCATCGCCGAGCTGGCGGGCAAGATCGGTCTTGATCCGGTCGTCCTCACCGAGGCTGTTGCCCGCTTCAATACCCATGCTCGCGACGGCGCCGATCCCGATTTCCAGCGTGGGGAGGGCCCCTATGATCAGGCGTTCGGCGATCACAGCCACAAGCCCAATCCGAGCCTCGGCCCGGTCGAGCGCGCGCCCTTTTACGCGATCCGAATCCACCTCGGCGATCTCGGCAGCAAGGGCGGCCTCAAGGCCGACGCAAAGGCGCGGGTGATGAAGGCGGACGGCGGCATCATCGAAGGGCTCTATGCGATCGGCAACAGCGCCGGCGCGCCGTTCGGTGATTGCTATCCGGGTTCGGGCGGGACGCTCGGGCCGGCGACGGTGTTCGCCTTCGTCGCAGCCAACGACATCGCACAGCAGGCGCGACGCAACGGACCGGCGGGTTAACGCTCCTTCGTCACCCCAGCGCAGGCTGGGGTCCATGTCTCTCCTGGAATGCGACGGCAGCTAAAAAGGAAACAGATATGGACCCCAGCCTGCGCTGGGGTGACGTGAAAGTGGGCAAAGGGTCCACGAATTGTAACGAAGGGGAAGCGGCAATGCGGATTGGATGGATCGGCCTGGGCGGCATGGGACTGGGGACTTCGGTCAAGCTGGCGGCTGCCGGCTTTCCGGTGACCGGCTACGACATCAGGTCAATCGCGTCAGCCGATGCACCCGGCGTCAGCCTCGCCGCCTCTCCGGCGGAAGCGGCTGCGGGATGCGATCTGCTGGCGATCGCGGTCTATTCGGACGAGCAGGTGGAAGGGTTGCTGCTCGGAGAGGGCGGACTGTTCTCGACCCTTGCGCCGGGGACGATCGTGGCGATCTTCACGACCGGCACGATCGACTCGGTCCGCAAGCTCGCCGCCGCCGCGCCCGCCGGCATCGTGGTGCTCGACACCTGTTTCAGCCGCCGCCAGGAATTTCTCCACAGCGGCGACATGGTGCTGCTCGTCGGCGGCGATGCCGAGGCGCTCGACCGGTGCCGGCCCGCCTTCGCGCCCTTCGCGCGCGAGATCTATCATGTCGGGGAGGTTGGCGCTGGCCGCGCGATAAAGCTCGTCAACAATCTGCTGTTCTACGCGCAGTTCGAGATGGCGCTGAACGCGCTCGGCATGGCCGAAGCGCTCGGCCTAGATCGTCGCACCACCGCCGAAGTGGTGATGAAATGCTCCGGCGGCGCGGACGCGCAGAACATCTTCCTGCTGCCCGACTGGGTGGAAAGGCGGGAACTGGCGCAAAGCTTCATGGTCAAGGACGTCTCGGCGGCGAAGGAAGCAGCGCGTCAGGCAGGAGTCGATCTCGGCTATCTTGAACCGTTCGTCGCCGCGGTGACCTCCAGGGATCGGCATTGATCCCGGCCGTGTGTTCTTGATTTGTTCGGAAAGGCGCGTTAGGGTGCTCGCCCTTCTGCCTTGATCCCTTTCCCGCGAAAACGGGAAACGAACATAGAGATGATGCACACCTGTCTATTTCGGCGTTCAACCCCATGCACCCGGCAAACTGTCACTTCCATGATGACAGACCTACCCCGTCAGCCCGTCGCGCATCACCGCGCGCTGGATCTTGCCGGTCGGGGTCTTGGGCAGCTCGTCGAGGATCACCACCCGGCGCGGCGCCTTGTAGACCGCCAGCCGCTCCCGGCAATGGGCGATGATGCCGGCTTCGTCGAGCGTCGCACCCGGCCTGGCCGAGACGAAGGCGACGACATTCTCGCCGCGATAGGGATCGGCCTCGCCGACCACCGCGGCCTCGCGCACCGCCGGATGGGCCAGCAGCACATCCTCGACCTCGCGCGGCCAGACCTTGAAGCCCGAGGCGATGATCATGTCCTTCATTCGGTCGACGATGTAGAACCAGCCCTGCTCGTCCATCACCCCGATGTCGCCGGTCCGCAGCCACCCGTCATGGAGCGCGCGGGCGGTCTCCTCGGGCTTGTTCCAGTAGCCGCTCATGATCTGCGGCCCCTTGATCCAGATCTCGCCGGCCTCGCCGGGCGGCAGTTCGGTGCCGTCCTCGGCGGCGATCCTCGCGACGGTCGAGCAGATCGGCACGCCGACCGCAAGCGCGCCGGTTTCGGCATGGACCGGCGGGGTTGCGCCATTGGGGGTGTGGTGAGTCTGGCCGGCGGATTCGGTCAGGCCATAGGCAGGCAACAGATCGATGCCGAGCCGCTCCTTCACCTGATCGCGCAGTGCGGGGGCGATCGGCGCGCCGCCCGAATAGCAATTCTCGAAACAGGCGAAATCGGC
>CANJRZ010000351.1 GCA_947476735.1 Sphingomonadaceae bacterium | reverse complement strand
TGCCGCGCCGAGCCGACCACCGTCATCGCGATCCAGAAGGTCGTGTCGGTGAGGTCCTGTCCCTTGAGGCCACCGGCGGCAAGGCAGGAGCGCAGGCTTTCCGAGGCACGAATCCAGGCGGTCGAGAGGCCGTTGACCGTGGTCAGCAGCTCGAACGTCTGCGGCGTCTCGACCAGCCGGCCATAGATCGCGTCCATCCAGGCGCGGACCTGTCCGCGCCAGTCAGCGTCGCGCGGAATCTCGTCGCTGAGACCATCGAGCACCCGGTCGACGATCGTTTCGGCGAGATCGGCGCCGTCGCGAAAATGGCGATAGACCGCCATCGTCGTCGCCCCGACCGCAGCGGCGGCACGGGCAATCGTCAAATGCTCCGCCGGATTCGCCCGGAGCCAGGTGATCGTCTCGATGACGATCCGCTCGCGCGACAGGCCGCTGGCCCGGGCGCGGCGTGGCATGGCATCGAGGGTCTTCGTCGTCATTGCACCTCGGCTCGCATTGACGCACCCATGCGGTCAAGTGTACGCCATACACAAATATCAGGAGAGACGCCATGGCATCGACCATCCTGTCGACGCGCAACCCGGCCAGCATCAATGTCCCGATCTCGTGCGAGCGCACGCTCGACGGCGCGCAGGCCAGCGTGCCCGAGGGGACGATCATCGTCTCCGCCGACAATCATTGGGGTTTGTCGGTCGATCCCTGGAAGGGCCGGGTTCCCGCCCATCTCGTCGACCGCATGCCCAGCGTCTGGTGGGACGAGGAGCGCGGCCTCTACAATATGGGATTCCAGGGGCAGCCGATTTTCACCGGCTATATCGGCGAGATCATCAAATCGATGGAGGACCGGCGCGGCGCCTCGCACATCAATGAGCGGATGGCCGATCTCGACCTCGATGGCATCAGGATGGAGCTCGTCTTCCCGCAGACGCTGCTGATGTTCTTCCAGCATCCCGACTTCGAGGTCCGCGAATGGATCTTCCGCGCCTATAACGAGCACCTTGCCGAGATGCAGGCCCGCGCGCCCGGTCGTTTCTTCGGAGTCGGTTTCATCAACTTCTGGGATGTGTCCAGGATCGAGGAGTCGATCCGTCATCTGAAGCAGCTCGGCCTCAAGACCTTTTGCGTGCCGATCAACCCGCGCGACGATATGGATGGCAACCCGATCCATTATTCGTCCGAGGCGATGGATATATTGTGGGCCACCGCCGAAGAGCTTGGCCTGCCGGTCTATTTCCATGTCGGCGAGACGCTCAACTTCGACATTCCCGGCGGGGTGGTCACCGCGACCCTGCCGATTTTCACGCCCTTCCGGAAAAATTTCGCCGAGCTGGTCTATGGCGGAGTGTTCGACCGGCACCCGAATCTCCGGGTGATCTTCGCCGAGGCGGGGATCAACGGCATACCCGGCATGCTCCAGGATGCCGAGATGCTGACCGACGCCTGCGACCGCTATCTCAGCCCGCGCCCCAAGCTCAGGCCGACCGACTATTGGCGGCGCAACTGCTACGCCACCTTCCTGTCGGACAGCATCGGTCTTAAGCTGATCGACTATATCGGCGCCGACAGGGTGATGTGGTCGGCCGACTATCCGCACCATGAGGGGACGCACGGCTATTCGAAGGCGGTGATCGAGGAGATCTGCGCCGCGGTCTCGCCGGCCGACGCCAGGAAGATATTGGGCGGCACCGCGATCGAGCTGTTCGATCTGATCTGATTCGGAGAAGACGATGTACGACACGATTATCCGGGGCGGCACGATCGTCGACGGTCTCGGCGGCGAGCCCTATCACGGCGACGTCGCGATCAAGGACGGCCGGATCGTCGGGATCGGCAAGGTCGATGGCATCACGGCGGAGACGATCGACGCTGATGGTGCGATCGTCACGCCGGGTTTCATCGATATCCATACCCATTATGACGGCCAATATCTTTGGGACGACAAGATTGATCCGAGCTTTTCGCACGGCGTCACCACCGCGGTTGCCGGCAATTGCGGGGTCGGCTTCGCGCCGGTGCTTCCCGAGCATCGCCGCGAGCTGATCGAGCTGATGAGCGGGGTCGAGGATATCCCCGGACTGGTCCTCGACGAGGGGCTCGACTGGCAGTGGAAGAGTTTTCCGGACTATATGGACCGGATCGACGCGCGAAGCTTCGGCATGGACGTCGCCACCCATATCACCCACGCGCCGCTCCGCGTCTTCGTGATGGGCGAGCGTGCTTTCCGGGACGAGGCGGCGACCCCGGACGATATCGCCGAGATGAGCAGGCTGGTCCGCGAAGGCATGGCTGCGGGCGCGGTGGGTTTCTCGACCGGGCGCTTCATCGAGCATCGTTCGATCAAGGGCGCGATCGTGCCGGGCACCTATGCCAGCGAGGACGAGGTGCTGGCACTTTCCCATGCGATGGGGGCGAAGGGAGTCTTCCAGATCATCCTGCGCGGTGGGATCGGTTCGCTGCTGATGCCGGGGATTAGCCGCGCCGAACGGTTGCTTGAACATAGGTTGCTCGAAAAGGTCGCCGCCGAGACTGGGTGCTCGGTCACCTATGGCATCGCCGATTTCCCGAGCGATCCCGAAGATATCTACATGATGGCAGACGCGAGCGGGGCGGCGCTGGAGAAAGGACTCCGCATCTATCCGCAGACCAGCCCGCGTGGCGCGGGGCAGATCAACAATCTCGAAGGCTATCATGCCTTCTACATGCGCCCCTCCTATCGCGAGGTGCGGGATCTGCCGCTGACGCAGCGCGTCGCGGCCATGCGCGATCCCGAGCGACGTGCGCGCATATTGAGCGAGGCCGACGAACCCGGCGAATATGCGGTCGATCCGATGGTGATGGGGCTGGTCCGTTATATCCAGTCGGACATCGCCAACAGCTACATCCTCGGTTCCCCGCTGGACTATGAGCCGAGCCTCGATCGCTCGGTCGGCAAGCTCGCAGCGGCGGCGGGCAAGTCGCCCGAGGAATATGTCTACGACCATTATACGCAAGGAACCGGCGAGAATTTCAACGTCAGCCTCGCGCTCAACTATGTCCATCACGATCTCAACGCGGTCGAGCGACTGTTGCGCCAGGATCATGTCGTGAGCGGCCTCGGCGACGGTGGCGCACATATGAAGCTGATCTGCGACGCGGCAAACCCGACCTTCCAGCTCGCCTTCTGGTCGCGCGACCGCAAGCGCGGGCCGCTGTTATCGCTGGCGTCGATGGTCAACAAGCAAACGGCGGCCGCCGCCGCCATCTACGGTCTGTCCGATCGCGGCAGCATCGCGGTCGGCAAGCGTGCCGACCTGAACGTGATCGACTTCGACCGGCTGACGCTGAAGATGCCGCATATGGCTTATGATCTGCCGAGCGGCGGCGGCCGATTGTTGCAGGAGTCCGTGGGGTATCTGGCGACGATGGTGGCGGGAACCGTAACGCGGCGGAACGACGCCGATACCGGTGCGCGGCCGGGCCGGCTGGTGCGGGCGAACCGGATTTGACGATCGAGCTGGCCTGATCTCGTCATCCCAGCGAAGGCTGGGGCCATGTCTCTCTCCCCATGAGATGACATCTGAGAAGGCAACAGACATTGATGCCAGCCTGCGCTGGCATGACGGTTGAGTTTGAGGGGAAGACCTATGGCAAGCGACGCAATCATACCGTTTCGTGTCAGCATCCCGCAGGAGGAGATCGATGACCTCCGCCAGCGCCTGACCAGGGCGCGCTGGCCGGAGAAGGAGCCGGTCGGAGACTGGAGCCAGGGCGTCCCCCTCGCCAGGCTAAAGGCGCTCGTCGACCATTGGCGCGACCATTATGACTGGCGGCGCTGCGAGGCGGCGCTCAACGCGAACCCCAATTACAAGACCGAGATCGACGGGCTCGACATTCACTTCATTCATCGCCGCAGCTCGCGCGCCGATGCCATCCCGATCCTGATGACGCATGGCTGGCCGGGTTCGGTGGTCGAGTTACTGGGCGTTATCGAGGCGCTCGCCGAGCCGGAGGATCCGGGTGTCCCTGCCTTCCATGTGATTGCCCCGTCGCTGCCCGGCTATGGCTTTTCGGGCCGGCCCGCCGAGACCGGGTGGAACCACGAGCATATCGCCCGTGCCTGGGCCGAACTCATGCGGCGGCTCGGCTATGAAAGCTGGGTCGCGCAGGGCGGCGACTGGGGGGCGGTGGTGACGATCACCCTTGCGACCCATGCTCCCAGGGGATTGAAAGGGGTCCATCTCAATATGGCGGTGATCTATCCGCCCGCCGACATGGAGACACCGACCCCCGAGGAGCAGAAGGTCATCGACGACCTCAAATGGCATGTAAAATGGGATTCGGCCTATCAAAGGGTGCAGGGCACCCGGCCGCAGACATTGGGCTATTCGCTGTCGGATTCGCCGGTCGGCCAGGCCGCCTGGATCTACGAGAAATGCTACGCCTGGACCGACAATGACGGCGAGCCCGAGCAGGCGCTGTCGATGGACCAGATGCTCGACAATATCAGCCTATACTGGTTCACCAACACCGGCGGCTCTTCTGCGCGGCTTTATTGGGAGCTCGGCGACGGCTTCACTCCGGGGCAGGTCGACTTGCCGGTCGGCGTCAGCCTGTTCCCACGCGAGATCCTCCGGCCGTCGCGCCGCTGGGTGGACCGTTACTGGAGCCATGTTGCCTATTGGAAAGCGGTCGATCGCGGCGGCCATTTCGCGGCGTGGGAAGAGCCGGACCTGTTTGTCGCGGAGATGAGGGCCTGTTTCGGGCTGGAGGCCTTCCGCTAAAGCCACTCACCCTCCGGGGAGAGGGATTTCTGCTTCCTGCTTGTCCACCGGAC
>CANJRZ010000350.1 GCA_947476735.1 Sphingomonadaceae bacterium | reverse complement strand
TGCGCCGAAAGCGATTGAGCAGTGCTTGAACAACCCGGCGACCGCTGTTAATGGCGCCGCTCCGGCGAGCCGCTTTAGCTCAGCTGGTAGAGCACATCATTCGTAATGATGGGGTCACAGGTTCGAGTCCTGTAAGCGGCACCATTTCCCTGATCGCAGAATGCGCCGGTGCTCACTCGGCCCTCGTCACCGACCGGTTAACCCGAACCGTTTTCCTCTCGCAGTGCCGCCACCGAAACGGCTCACACCTGTTTGTCATTGGCCAGCGGCGAATGACGCTTCATCAAAAGATTAAGGTAGCGATCGACAGAGATATCATGTCCCGGCGGGCAGATGGTCGTCGAATCCGCTTCTTCGATGATCGCCGGCCCCGAAATGCGATCACCGCTCCGTAGCATGCCGCGATCGTAAACCCTCGTCTCGATCAAGTCATTGCTCTGTTCGAAATAAGCGGGTCGCGAACTCTTGATGGCCTGCGATCCGTCGCCGTCGCGCGGCGGGTGTTCGGCCATCATCGGCTTCGGCACGCGGCCAATAGCTCGGAGCTTGCACTTGACAAGGTGGCAACCTTCATCCGGGCGCAGGCCCGCGCCTTCGAAATAACGCTGCCGGAAAATGGCCTCTGCCTCGGCAAGCGTCGCCACTGTGATCGCGTCGCCGGCGACGGGAACATCCAGCTCCAGGGCCTGGCTCGCAAAACGGATTCCGGCGGCTCGTTCGATGACAATGTCTGCGGTTGCCAGACCATCCCGTTCCAGTTCCGCGCGCGCTTCTGCTTCCATTGAAACGTACATGCGTTCGATGGCGGCACAATCGGCAGTCGCAACCGGTGTCTGTGCCATGGTCACCCGCTCCGAGGCCAGGTCCGATACCAGCAGGCCGAGCGCCGAGCGTACACCCGGTGAGGGTGGAATGATGACCGTGGTGATACCGAAATGATCGGCAATGTCGGCAATGTGCAGCGGTCCGGCTCCGCCCGAGGCGGCGATAGCGAAATCGCGCGGATCTATACCGCGCTGCAGGGTGACCAGCCGGATCGCAGACACCATGTGCACATTGGCAAGCTTTCGCACGCCTAGGGCGACCTGAAGGACGCTCAGTCCGAGCCGACCGGACAAGTCTTCAAGCGCCGCAGCGCTGCGTTCCGGAAAGATTTGCATCCTGCCGCCCAGAAAATAGGCCGGGTCGAGATAGCCGAGTAGCACATTGGCATCGGTAACCGTCGCCTCGGTACCGCCTAAGCCATAGCAGGCTGGGCCGGGCGAGGCTCCGGCGCTCCTTGGGCCCAGCTGAAGGAAGCCGCCTCTGTCTATCCAGGCGATGCTGCCACCTCCGGCGCCCACCTCGGCCAGGTCGATCACCGGTATCCGGATCGGCTCGCCTTGGTCGCGGCTACCGCTGCTGCTTTGGCCACCTACGCGGAAATCATTGATGATACGTGGTTTTCCGCCTTCGACTACGCCAGCCTTGGCGGTGGTGCCTCCCATGTCGAAGGCGATCAGCCGGTCATGTCCGCTACTGCGGGCTAGATGAGCCGCCGCCACCATCCCGGCCGCCGGCCCGGATTCGATTGCATAAGCTGCCTTGAGTGTAGCGGCCTGAGCCGTCATCGCGCCGCCGTTCGATTGCATGATCTGTATTGGCCGATCAAAGCCCAGTGCGCTCAGGGCCTGCTCGAGCCGGGACACATAAGCGGCCAATGTTGGTCCGACATAGGCCGACAGCACCGTTGTCGAGGCGCGCTCATATTCCTGATATTCTGGCCAGATTTCGGACGATAAAGCGAGATAAGCTCGGGGAGCGAGACGTCTTGCGATGGCGGCAACTGCCTGTTCATGGGCGGGGTTTGCATAAGCATGCAGCAGGCAGACCGCGATGGCCTCAGGCTTCAGGGCGACAAGCTGCGCGATCGCGAATTCGGCCTGGTCCTGGTCAAAGGCGTGAACCACTCCGCCGCGATGGCTCATTCGTTCGTCGATCTCTGCGACAAGACCGGTCGGCACCAGCGACGGCGGCCGACGATACGCCATGTTGTAGCGGTCTGCTCCCATCGGCTTGTGCTTGCCGATGCGGAACATATCGCCGAAGCCTCGGGTGGTGACGAACCCTACCCGCGCGCCCTTGCGTTCGAGCACGAGATTGGTCGGGAGAGTTGTGGCATGAACGACGCGCTGCAACTGGTCGGCGCCAATTCCCACCAGATCAAGCCCTTCGCCCACCGCCTGCATGACTCCGCGAACCGGATCGTCAGGAGTGGTGAGGGTCTTCACCAGTCGAAAGCCCTCTTCCCCGGGCCGAGCGATCACCAGATCGGTGAAAGTCCCGCCAATATCGACACCGATAAAATAGCGCCTGTCCTTGTCTTCAGCCATTTGTGAGGGAGACTCCGGCCAGTGGCGAAGTGATCAGCCCTTCGGCGATATCGCGAGCAACGGCATCCGGATCCCGTTCACCCGGATCGCCATAGCCACCGCTGCCTGGCACTCGCACGGTCAGAACATCACCTTCGCGCACGGCATAGTTGGTGACCTTGAACGGAAGCGCGCACTCGTTCGGTGTGCCCTCGTTGAGGATCCAGCCAGCACCGGTTCCGGCCTCGCCCCCGTTAAACCCCTCCGGTGGTCGCTCACAGCGGTCGGTCGCGCGCAAGGTGATCAGCGCGTCGCTTAGAAATTCGATTTCCTTGTGGAGCCCCACACCGCCGCGCCACCTGCCGGCACCCGCGGTGTCGGGGGCAAGTGCGAACCGCCGGATGCGAACCGGGTATTGCCACTCGTAGCCTTCGACATTCCGTTCCCAACCGGCCTGACCATGCATCAGAAAGGGCAGACCGTCGCCACCATCGGCGCCCCGGCGTCCCCCACCGGCACCCATAGTCACGTCCAGCATGCTCCAGATGCTGCCGTCCGCGAATCTGCCCTGAACGTTAACAGTATGAATGGTGGCTGCCGCAGCCATTGCGCAATGGGGAGAAACCGGTGCCAGTGCCTTTATGATCGCGTCGATAATGGCCTGACCAGTTGCCAGCCGCAAATTGCAGGCAGCCGGATAGCTGCAATTGACCACAGAGCCAGCCGGGAAGTGCATGTCCAGCGGACGATAGAACCCCTCGTTCATAGGTATTGTGGGGTCAAGCTGGCAACGAACTGCGTAGGTTACACAGCCTACCGACTGCGATGAAGTGCAATTTATGGCACCGCGTGCCTGCGGTGCAGAGCCGTCGAAATCGATCCGCATGTGAGAGCCGTTCACCGCAATGACGGCTTGCACAGGATAGGGGCGATCCAGATCTACCCCATCGTTCTCGACCGCATATTCGCCGCGGTAGATCCCGTCCGGGATCGTCAGCAAGCCTTGACGGGTCAACCGCTCCGAATAATCGAGCAGTTCGTCGATCATCGTCATGAGCGGGTCGTGGCCATAGCGGGCGATCAATTCGCCGAGCCTAGCGGAGGCGGCGTTGCCGCCGGCGGCCAAGGCTTCCAGATCGCTCGCGACTTTTCGCGGCGTGCGACTGTTGGCGCAAATCAAACGCGAAAGCTGCGTGTCGAGCCGCCCTGCGGAAAACAGCTTGGACGGCGGGATCATCATGCCTTCGTGAAAGCATTCGGTCGCAGTCGCCGGCAGACCGCCCGCAGAAACCCCGCCCAGATCCGACACGATCATCATCAAACCGCAGTAGAAGACGGGACGGCCTTCGTGAAACACGGGCCGGATCGCGGCCACATCGGTTGGATGGATGCCGCCGCGAAACGGATCATTGCATATGATGACGTCGCCTTCGACCAGGGTCTCGGGAGGGTGGTCCTTCAGCATCTCGGGCAGCATGAAACGCAGGGCGGCTGAATGGAGTACGGCAAAGTCTGTCTGAGTGATAAGCCGCATCTTGGCATCGAAAAACGAACAAGCCACCTCGGCCGACTGCGCGACAAATGTCGATCCGGCGCTGAGTGCGGCGCGGATGCCGGCTTCCTGAGCAGCGACCATTAGCCCGTTTTTGACGATCTCGCACAATATGGGGTCGACCGCGCGAGCGCTCTGGGCCGGGGGAACCGAAGCCGGAAGATTTCTTTGGTCGCGCATCACTCTTTCGCCAGGATCATCTTAGGTCCCGAGTTTGAAGATGAAGCACGCCTAGAGAGCGGCCTGCGCTGCGGCGGGTCGCGAGTGAACAAGCTCCCGGCCCAGGGTTGGCCCGCCTTGCACGATAACGCTCCACATCGTGCGTCGATAGCGGCCGCGCGTTCCGCTGGCGGCATGCACAAAGCGCCAATTGTCCCAAAGCACAACGTCGCCAGGCTGATAGCTGTGCCAATAGGCAAAGCGTGGCTGCTCAAGATGAGCGATGAGTTTGCTGAGCAGTGCATCTCCGTCAGCTCCGGGTCGCTCCAAAATGCCCTTGGCCCAAAGTGGTGGCGCGTTCAACACGGATCGGCCGGTGCGCGGGTGCCGGATGACCAGGGGATAAGCGACATCGGCGAACCTGCCATCGGCGAGTTCACGCCCGCCATCCTTGCGATAGCGACGATTGTGCGCGATCGTCGCCTGCGCATGCGCCCAGCTCTGGATGACATGAAGCCCCTCAATCGCATTTTTGAGCTGATTAGGCAGCGCCGCATAGGTGGCTTCTCCGTCGACAAATCCCGTCATGCCACCTTCATCCGGCACCTCAACCGCGTAGAGCAGCTTTCCCCGGTTCGGTGCTGTTACATAGCCTTGGTCTGTGTGCCAGCCGACCTCTCCCACCAGCGCCTCGGGATCTTCAGGTACGACATCGCCAGAGGCGCCGCGTGTGCTGATGATCGTGAGACCGACAAAGCCGCTTTC
>CANJRZ010000349.1 GCA_947476735.1 Sphingomonadaceae bacterium | reverse complement strand
GCCACATCCTCGAGACCGGCAACGACAGCTTCCGGTTCAGGGCCAGCTCCGCTGCACCCAAATCCAGAAAGGAAAAATCACCCGCTTGACCCACGGCCCGCATCGCGGGACATACCTTCCACCCGGGTCACTTCTCGATGAAAATCCCAGGTCACATCTCAGTGCAAATCAACACCGCATCGACCTTACCGACAGGCACGGCCGATTTCGGTTCAACCTTCCTCAACTATGCGGCCTTCGGACAGGCGACGTGGAACGTCAGTGACGAACTGCGGGTGATCGGCGGCCTGCGCTACAGCTACGATAAGCTGAAGGTCTTCCACAGCCGCAACACGACGCTGTCCGGCCCCGGCATCCAGCCGAGCTTTCCGGTCACCGTTACCGGCACCGGCCAGCCGGCCACCGTGTTCCGTGCCAAAACCGACAATGACGACCTGTCGGGCAAGGCCGCGCTCCAATATGACCTCAGCCGCCATGTCATGGCCTATGGCAGCTACACGCGCGGCTATAAGGGCCCTGCCTACAATATCTTCTTCAACCTGACTGCGACGGGGACCAACTCAATTTCTCCGGAGACCTCGAACGCCTTCGAGATCGGCTTGAAGAACACTTTGTTCAACGGCCGGATGACGCTGAACCTCGCCGGCTTTTATGCGAAGTACAAGAATTTCCAGGCGAACAACCCGGACCTGGTGGCGGGTGTGGTGGTTACCCGCTTCACCAACGCGGGCACGGTTTCGACACGCGGCTTCGAGGTCGACATGAATTGGTCGCCGGTCGACGACATGTCGATCACCGGTGGCCTGGCCTATACCGACGCTAAGGTCGATCAATTCAAGGTAGCCCCCGGTGCCGCGGCGACCGCGGTTGTGCCCTCGGGCACGTCGCTTGGCTATGCTCCGAAATGGAAGGGGTCTCTGGCGCTCGATTATCGCTGGCGCACCGGAGGAAAGTTCGACGTCTTCTTCGGTGCTCAGGGCAATTACCAGACGAAGCAACTGTCGATCTTCACCCCCAACGCGGTGCAGCGTCAGTTCGGGACCATCCCCTCCTACGGCCTCGTCAACCTGAAGCTTGGCATCGGAGACACGGACGACCGCTATCGCCTGACCTTCCAGGTCCGCAATCTGTTCGACAAATCCTACATCGCGGCGATCCAGAGCGGCGGCCCCGGCGGCTCCTACCGTTATCAAATCCCACGTGACGCGGACCGGTACTGGGGCGTGACCGCCCACGCGAATTTCTAACGTCCTCGACTCCTCTCCTACTGGGCTCCCGGTCTGCGGCCGGGAGCTCTTTTTTTGGTCCGGACGGTGCGTCATCGGATGAATGCACAACAGCAACGGTCGACAGGGAGGCGAAGCGATCGGCACCACCCTTCCGACAAAGTGCCGCTTGTGCCGACGCCAACCGGCGCCTCTGCCTCACGCCAGTTCGAGCCGGGGCTGGATCAACTGTATGAATGCCAGTGCCACGAGATAGGCGCTGCCGCAGATTGCGAAGAGCGGGCCATAGCCATGGCCGTTGTCGAGCAGCCAGCCGGCCAGTTCAATGATAGCTGTGCCCGAAAGATTGCCGGCAATGGCCCCGAGGGCGATCACACTCGCCACTCTCGTCCCCGGCACGACATCGGCCGTCATACCAAAGATATTGGTCGAAAAGCCCTGGTGGGCGAACAGACCGCAACCGATCAGCGCGGCAGCTATCCAGGGACTGGATGCGTACATCGCAAGTGGCATGGCCAGGACCGCCAGCGCGAAAAACAGCATTGAGCATTTGCGCGCCCCGTTCACCGAAAGGCCGCGACTTAACAATATCGGGTAGAGCGCACCCGAAGTGAGCGCGCCGAGCGCAGCCATCGAGAAGATCAGCGCAATCGGTCCGCCGAGCTGGCCCTGGCCGAGGTGGAATTGGCGGGCAAAAAAGTCCGGCATCCAGAACAGCACGAACCACCAGACACAATCGGTAAATGCCTTGGCGCCGATCACGGTCCAGCTGCGGCGATCGCGCAGCAACGTTCCCCAGGAGACCGGTGCACGTTCGGGAACATTACCGACGGTTACGAGATTGCGGGTTCCGAAAAACCAGGCTGCCAGCCACAGGAAACCGAGTGATCCCGTTACGACGAAGGCCGCCTTCCAGCCGAATGCGATCGCGAAGGGCGGGATCAGCAGCGGCGTGAGGATAGCGCCGATATTGGGCGCTGTGTTGATGAGGCCAATGGCGAGGTTGCGCTGGCGCGGCGGCATATAGACCGCCGCCGCCTTTAGACCAGCCGGAGTGCTGACCGATTCGCCGACCGCGAGAATGATCCGCGCTGCAACGAATTGCTGGACGGTCATGGCGAGGGCATGCGCCATCCCGGCAGCGCTCCAGATGACGACCGCAACACCATAGGCGATCCGCACGCCCAGCCGATCCACGAACCAACCGACGAACAACAGCGCCGCTGCGGCGGCAATCTGGAACGAGGAACCGAGATGAGCGTAATCGGCGTCGCTCCAACCGAACTCCGCCTCCAGGGTTGGCTTGAGCAGCGCAAGCACCTGCCGGTCTACATAGTTGAGCGCGTTGCCCAAAAACAGCAATGCGATCAGCAGACTGATGGCCGCAGGCGCCATCCCCTGTGCGTCCTTGTGTTCGCGCACGTCCTTCCCCCTCCGAGGCGCCGTCCCGCGGCGATTGAACTTGCAGAGTAGCGCTTCAGGAAGTTAAGGAAAACAGGAATATGACACCGTAGGACATAAAAGTCAGGAGCGGCATGAACGGGATCGACTGGGAAGCCACGCCGCACGGCGGAGACCTGTTCGGCGAGATGCAGCTCGCAGAGACTTCCGGATCGGCGCGCGAACCTGAACGGGACAGCCTTTGGCCCGGGCTGATGATCTGCGGGGTCGGGTCGGGCGCAGCCGCCTGGTTGTCCGACCATTATGGATTTCCGATCATCCTGCTTGGCCTGCTGATCGGCCTTTCGCTCAATTTCGTCACGCGCGACCCCAAGACGACCAGAGGCCTCGACTTCGCGTCACGCACCTGCCTGCGGGCCGGCATCGTCGTGCTTGGGCTGCAGGTGACCTTCACCCAGATTGAAGCACTGGGACCACTCCCCTTCGCCGGGCTGATCATGGTCATGGTGCTGACCTTCGGCACCGGGATAGTTGCCGCTCGGATCAGCGGGCAGAATGTCTATTCGGGCGTTCTGGCCGGCGGGGCGACCGCGATTTGCGGAGCGAGTGCGGCGCTGGCGCTCTATGGCCTCATCGGCAAGGAAAGACTCAGCCAGGCACAATTTGCGCTCACCCTGGTCGGAGTATCGCTCGCCAGCGCCTTCGCCATGTCGATCTATCCTGTACTCGCTGCGGAACTGGGCCTCAACGACCAGCAGGCGGGGTTCCTTATCGGCGCGTCGATCCACGACGTCGCGCAGGCAATCGGCGGCGGATATGCCTTTTCCGACGGCGCGGGGAGTTACGCGACAATCGTCAAGCTGTCGCGGGTCGCACTGCTCGCCCCACTTGTCGCCCTAGCCGGCTTGTGGCTTGGCAGGCAGGAGTCCGGGGCCTCCGGTACTGTCTGGCGGCGGATGACTCTGCCGTGGTTCATCATCGTCTTTCTCGCCGTGGTCACGATCAACAGCCTCGTTTCGATACCGACCTGGATTTCAACGAGCGCGCTCGATGTCTCGAAGGGACTGCTCCTGCTCGCGGTTACCGCGACCGCGATGCGATCTCGCATGGACCTGCTGATGGAACTCGGATGGAAAGCCGTGGCGCCTGTCATCGGCGCCACGCTGGTCAGCTTCCTGGCTTCGCTCGCTTTTGCGGTCTGGGCGGTCAGCTGATGGCAGAGTCGATGCAATCGATTTAGCATCGCGGTGGCCAGACAATCTGCCTGTAAACCGAAAACGGCGCATATCCCGCATCGACCATCTTCTCATGATCGCTTCAGGTCATGGCGCTAATCGGTATTCTGGTCGCATCACGCCTAGCGCGCCTGCAATAAAATCTTATTCTAGACAGGTCAGTATGTCGGGCAACGACGACATCCTGAACCACCACTGGTTTGCTTAGGGCGCCAACATGATCAGCCGGTTTGCAACTAAAGACGCATCGCAGGGATTTGGACACCAGTCGCACCGCTTTCTCAGCGCGGTGGCCGCGCGCGGACGCTCGATGCTGCGGCTGATCAAGGGTAGCGGACAAGCTGACCCGAACCTGCGCAAGATCAGCGAACTGGCCGAAGATCTGCTCTCGGTGCGCGGCGAGACCGCCGGGCGCACGATCGCCGGCGAGCTGTTCGATCTCTATCGGGCGCTTTCCGTCGAAGAGAAGATCTCGTTCCTCAATCTGATTGCGGATGGCTATGGCCCCGACGAAGCCCAGTTGCGGAAGGCCGTACAGGCCTATCTCGACAAGCCCGACGGACGAGCGATCGCCGCTTTGCGCCTGGCAACCGATTCGCCCCGACAGGTGTTCATCCGTCGCCTCAACCTGGCCGAAAACGGCACGCTCGATCTTCTGCGCATGCGCGAGGACGCTCTCAAGCACCAGAAGCAGATTCCCAATTTCGACCAGATCGATGCCGATTTCAGCCATGTCATCACGCCATGGTTCAACATCGGCTTTCTCGAGCTGAGGCAGATGCAATGGTCGTCATCGGCCAATGTGCTGCACAAGATCATCAGCTATGAGGCGGTACACGAGATCAAGGGCTGGGACGATCTGCGCCGCCGGGTCGAACCCGCCGACCGGCGCTGTTATGCCTTTTTCCATCCGCGCATGCCTGACGAGCCGCTGATCTTCGTCGAGGTTGCGCTCACCCGCGAAATCCCGGCGTCGATCGGAAG
>CANJRZ010000348.1 GCA_947476735.1 Sphingomonadaceae bacterium | reverse complement strand
TGGCGGAGAGGGTGGGATTCGAACCCACGGTACCCTTGCGGGCACAACGGTTTTCGAGACCGCCCCGATCGACCACTCCGGCACCTCTCCGCAGAGGAGCAGCAAACGGCCCGTGATACCGCCTGCCAGTCGATAGGGGCGGGGCATTAGCCGATGGATCGGCGCTTGCCAAGCGCCCGCTTGCATGTCGGCCATACTTCCCTACATAGGGAGTTGTGATTGAAAAGAGCGTTTCTATCCCGCCGGTCATCGGTGCTCCCCATCAGGGAATCGTCTCGCCCCCCGTCTCACATGCTCGCTTTGCTATCGGTGATGTCGTGCGGCATCTGCTGTTCGAGTTCCGCGGCGTAATCTTCGATGTCGATCCGGTCTTCGCGAACAGCGAGGAATGGTATGAGGCGATTCCGGAGGATATCCGTCCTCCCAGGGAGCAGCCTTTTTATCACCTCTTCGCCGAGAACAGCGACAGCAACTATATCGCCTATGTGAGCCAGCAGAATCTGGTTCACGATGACAGCGACGAGATGGTCGACCATCCTGCGATCGCGGGGCTGTTCGACAGCTATGCGAACGGCCGATACACGCTGCGGCGCGAGCATCGGCACTGATCCCAGCTTTTTGCCGATGGCCGGCCATAATAGTTGACTTTGCACTATCCAGCCTATAGCGGACCGCTTTCCCGCGCGGGGGCAATTGGCCGTGGGCCATTGCCGTTGCGCTAACAGATTTGAAGAAGTGATGAGGGCCATGTTCGCAATCGTGCGCACGGGCGGCAAGCAATATCGCGTTGCCGCAGGAGACAAGATCGTCGTCGAGAAGATCGAGGGCGAAGCCGGTTCGACAGTGTCGCTCGGCGACGTGCTGCTCGCCGGCGAGGGCGCGGACCTTCAGGACGTCAAAGGTCTGACCGTTTCGGCCGAGATCATTGCGCAGGCGAAGGGCGAGAAGGTCATCGTCTTCAAGAAGCGTCGTCGCCATAATTATCGCCGCCGCAACGGCCACCGCCAGCATCACACGATTCTCAAGATCCTGTCGATTGGTGGTGAAGCCAAGGCGAAGAAGGTTTCGAGCAAGGCCAAGGCCGATGCGCCTGCGGCTGCAGAAGCCTGATCGACGAGCCGAAGGAGTAATTTCAAATGGCACATAAGAAAGCAGGCGGCTCTTCGCGTAACGGTCGCGATTCGGCAGGCCGGCGCCTTGGCGTGAAAAAGTTCGGTGGCGAGGCCGTTATCGGCGGCAATATCATCGTCCGTCAGCGCGGTACGAAGGTCTATCCGGGCCGCAATGTCGGAATCGGCAAGGATCATACCCTGTTCGCGCTGACTGAGGGTCGCGTCGCATTCCACAGCGGCAAGCTCGGCCGGAAATATGTTTCGGTAGACGCGATGGCGGAAGCCGCCGAGTAACATCGGACGAACCCATAATCGGGTCGTCCAGAGGGCGACCCGAGGATCCGGCAGGCCGGATCAATGAGGGAGAGGGTCGCAACCCTCTCCTTTTTCGTTTCTCCCTCAAAAAACTGTCGCTGCCCTGTAACCTTTTGCGTTCAAAGGCGTTTCCGGGGTGGCGTAAAGGGAGATTACGATATGTTCGCTCGTACCCCCCGGCTGTTGTTGCGCCCCGGCTGGAAGGAAGACGCGCCTGCCCTGGCGGCCGCCATGGGCGATCTGGCAGTGGTTGGCCGGCTCGCCCGCGCACCTTGGCCTTACCGGATCGAGGATGCCGAATGCTTCCTCTCTTCCGACCACGGTCCCTTGCCCAATTTCCTGATCTTTGCGCGCACTCACGGCTCGCCGCGGCTTGTCGGCGGCATTGCGCTCGTTCAGGCAGAGGCTGGCGTCGAACTCGGCTATTGGATCGCGCGTCCCTACTGGGGACTTGGTTTTGCCACCGAGGCTGGTTGTGCGGTGGTCGATCTCGCCGACACCGGATTGCGACTGTCTCGGCTGATCGCAGGCCATTTCGCGGATAATTTGGCGTCGGCACGTGTGCTGCGCAAGCTCGGCTTCGAGCCGACCGGTCAGATCGGTTCGCGGATTTGCCGGTCGCGCGATGTGGTCGAGCCATCGGTCGAATATGCCCGAGTGGCTTTCGCGCCCCGCGGC
Organism: Sphingomonadaceae bacterium; assembly: GCA_947476735.1. Classification (GTDB taxonomy): domain Bacteria; phylum Pseudomonadota; class Alphaproteobacteria; order Sphingomonadales; family Sphingomonadaceae; genus Rhizorhabdus. The sequence continues at coordinate 2,751 of CANJRZ010000348.1, read as the reverse complement.
GAGGGCGCGATGGTTCATGTCGGATATGATCGGGAGGGTGCGCTTGCGGCCTGAATAGACGAATTGTACGACATATAATGCCATCCATGATCGATGTTATGTTGTAAAATATCGATAATCGGCTATTTTCTGACATCAGACAGCGCAAAGCGCCGCTTACAGGCGCGACAGAATTTTCTGCGAGCGCGTTAGGACGGGGCGATGCTATGCGCCCCGCCGACAAGGTCCATCATGCCGCACACACGTCCCCGTCTTTCCACCGAAGAGATGCGTGAACTCGCGCTTGAAGCGGCGCGCACAATTCTCATCGAATATGGACCGCAAGCCGTAACGCTGATGGCGGTTGCGAAGCGCATCAATCGCACCCATGCCAATGTGCTGCATCATTTCGGATCAGCGGGCGAGTTGCGTCGCGCGATGGCGGAGATGATGATCAGGCGCATCGTCGTCGAGATCGGTGAGGTAGTGCAGCGTCAGCGTCAGACGGAAGGCGATCTTCGGGAGGTCGTCGACATGGCCTTCGATGCGTTCGAGCAACAGGGTATGGCTGCATTGATGTCGTGGATGATCCTGTCGGGCGAGCACGACGGCCTCGCACCGCTGCTCGACGCGATCCATAATCTGGTCGAGGAACTAGGTGAATATCGCGGTGCGCCGCTCCGCCAGATCACTCTGATGGTGGTGGTTGCGGCGCTCGGTGACGGCATCATCGGCGGGCCGATTGCCGAGGCTCTCAAGCTCCCGCGCGAAACGTTGCGCGCGACCCTCGCGCAGCAGCTCCGGCTCATGCGCGGCTGGTAGCCGCCCGGCTAGATACTCCTCAGTTGGCGCCGCCGGCGTCCAGCCCCGGTGCTTTGGCGTAGCTGGACAGGAAATGGGCCATCCGCTGTGTGGTCTCGGCGCGATCAAGGACAGAGAAATCCTCGGACGGCTTGCGCAGATGCGGAGGCACTTAGAGCGGGCCATTGGCGATATTGGCCAACGCATCCCGTCCCACGGTCTGCTCGCCAGTCATATCGCCCCGGAGCTGTTTCGCTGGATCCGGGTTATGCATTGCATGGACGGTGCGCGAAGAGGTTCTTTTCCCGCACATTTCGTATAAAGGCGCGCGATGCATTTTCTCGATCAGGCCAAGATATTCATCCGTTCGGGCGCGGGCGGGCCGGGGGCTGTGAGCTTCCGGCGAGAGAAGTATATCGAATATGGCGGACCCGACGGCGGCAATGGCGGCAAGGGCGGCGACATCGTCTTCGAAGCCGTGCCCGGCCTGAACACGCTGATCGATTTCCGCTACACCCAGCATTTCCGGGCTCCCCGCGGCAAAGGCGGAGCGGGTTCGAACCGTACCGGCGCGGGCGGCGAGGATCTCGTCATCAAGGTCCCGGTCGGCACCCAGATCCTTTCAGAGGACAAGGAAGAGGTGCTCGCCGACTTCACCATACCCGGTCTTAAGCAGGTTTTCCTCAGGGGTGGCGACGGCGGGCGCGGCAACGCCAGTTACAAGACCTCGACCAACCGCGCGCCTCGGCAGCACGGCACCGGGTGGTCGCATGAGGAGATGTGGGTCTGGCTGCGGCTTAAGTTGCTCGCCGATTGCGGGCTCGTGGGCCTTCCCAATGCCGGCAAGTCGACCTTCATCAACGCGGTCTCGAACGCCCAGGCCAAGGTCGGGGCCTATCCCTTCACCACGGTGCGCCCCCAACTCGGCGTAGCGAGTCACAAGGGGCGCGAGTTCGTGGTCGCCGATATCCCCGGATTGATTGAGGGCGCGGCTGAAGGGGCCGGGATCGGTGATCGTTTCCTCGGCCATATCGAGCGCTGCCGGGTGCTGCTCCACCTCGTCGATGTAAGCGGCGACGACCCGATCGGGGCCTATGAAATCGTAACGTCCGAGCTGGATGCTTATGGCGCGGGTCTGTCCGACAAACCGCAGATCGTCGCGCTTAACAAGATCGATGCGATCGACGCCAAGGCGCTCGACAAGCTCGCAAAGAAGCTCGCCAGGCTGAGCGGGGTCGAAGTGATGCGCCTGTCTGGTGCAACAGGCGAGGGGCTCGTTCCAGTGCTGGACAAGATCATCGAGATTCTGGGTCCAACACCGGGAGGCGTAGCTGCGAATGACGCGGAGGCGGAGCCTTGGTCGCCGATCTAGCCGCGCCTGCGCAGCGCTTCGCCCCTTCCCAATGCCCCCGCCTGATCGTCAAGATCGGCTCCGCGCTTCTCGTCGATGGCGACGGGCAGGTGCGGCGCGACTGGCTGATGGGCGTCGTCCGGGACATCGCCGCGCGGCATCGTGCGGGACAGAAGATCGCAGTCGTCTCGTCGGGGGCGATCGCGCTCGGGGCTCGGCGGCTGGGGCTCTCCAAGGGCGGCCGGGCCAGCCTGGAAGATGCCCAGGCCGCAGCCGCGACCGGGCAAATCGCGCTGTCGCACTGCTGGTCCGAACTGCTTCAGGAACAAGGATTGACCGCGGCGCAGATGCTGGTGACGCTCGATGATCTCGAGGATCGTCGACGGTACCTCAATGCCGCCTCGACGCTCGACCGGCTGCTGAGCCTCGGCGTGGTGCCGGTGATCAACGAGAATGACTCGGTCGCCACCGAGGAAATTCGCTTCGGCGACAATGACAGACTTGCAGCGCGGATCGGGCAGGCGGCAGACGCACAGGGCGTGATCCTGCTGTCCGATATTGACGGGCTGTACACCGCCAATCCGCACCGCGATCCCGACGCCAGGCTGGTTCCCGAGGTG
>CANJRZ010000347.1 GCA_947476735.1 Sphingomonadaceae bacterium | reverse complement strand
GACCAGCCCCGCATCGCGCGCCGGCCCGCTGACCCGCGCCTTGATTGCCACCGCGCCGGCGACGATGTTGAGCCGATTGCCGAAATGCCCCGCCATCGATGCCTCAAGCCCGCGGTGCCGAACGGTGCCCGCCCGGGTGAAGGCATTGCCGGCATCGAAGGAGAAATAAGGCTTGCTGATCTGGAAGCTGCTAACGACGAGCTGCCCTCCCTGGAATTTCCAGCGGAGGCCGCCTTCATATTGGGTCGATCGCGCGGCGGGGAGCTGGGCGTTGCGGTTGACGGCATTTTCAGGCGCGACGCCGCTGTCCTCGAGCCCGCGTTCATGCGCCCCGTAGAAGGATAAGGCGTGGGTCAGATCGACGCCGAGCGAGACATTGTAGAGCAGCGGATTGGCGCTGGTCCGGTTGAGCAGGCCGGTCCGGCCCTCCCGCACGGTCGCGCGGTAGCGGTTTTTCTGCAGGCCGATATTGAGCCGGCCGACATTCTCGATCCGGCCGATATAGCCGAGCAGCAGCGAGCTTTGCCGGACCACGCCGGTGTTGACCGGCGAGAAGCTGAAATTGGGCTCGGGCACCCGATTGCGCTCGCCGAACGGGACCTGTCCGAGATTGCGGATGTCCGAACCGCCCGAATCGGTGACCCGCTTGCGCGCCCGATAGCCAATGATGAAGCGGTGCTGGGTGCGCCCTTCGCCCAGCCGCCAGGCGAGCTGCGCCTCGCCGCTGGTGGAGCGGAGGCGCTGAACGGGGTCGGCGATCAGGCGATGGACGGCGAGGCCGCTGGCCGAACCGATCAGGAACAGCTCGTTGTAATTCGCGTCGCGATCGGCCTGCGAATAGAAGAGGCCCGCGCGCAGCGAGAGATTGTCGGTGATCGGCGCCTTGAGCGTCGCGCCGCGATGGACATTGTCGTAGCGGCCGTTCGCCCAGCGCTGCCCCAGATAATATTTCTTCCGCGGAAAGCGGGGCAGTGTGTCGCCGGTGACGACCGCCAGCGGGTGGGTGTAGTTCGAAGTATAGCGGCCGATGACGAAATAGGGCGCGAACTCGGCCCCGGCATAGCGGAAGATCGGCCTGACCGTGACGCTGGCTGCCGAATTATGCGTCCCGTCGGACAGGGTCTGGCGCGCGGCGGCCATGCCGCCGGTCAAGCCGATATGGTCTTTCACGATCGGGATGCGCGCGTCGACCTCCATGATCGAACCCCAAAAGGGGGTCCGCGAGAAGCCGAGACTGAGACCGCGCTTCTCGGGCCAGGGCCGGAAACGATATTCGGCGATGCCGGTCGGCGCCTGGAAGGGGTAGCTTTCCGCGGCGAAGCCGACCCGGATCGTGGTGCCCGAGCGCAGCCGGCTCGGCAGCAGACCGACCGGATCATAATAGATGCCGTCGATGCGGATATTGCCCGCCTTGGTCGGACTGAAGCCGCGCGTGTCCGCATCGGTGTAAATGCCGGTCACTTCCTGGCCGACCTGGGTGCCGAACGCATCGTCCGAGCTGGCGACGGCATTTTCCTGGGTGCGTTGGGCGAGAACCGGCTGGGGTGCCGCCAGCAGGGCAAGCGCCAAGCCTGCCGTTTGCGCGCGCGGCTTCCTCCCCATTGCTGACAGTCTCCCTTTGGCGGCAGTCCAAAGCATGCGGGCGGCATGGTTGCAACCGAATCTACCGATCAGCCCCCCGATTGCTGATGGAGAACATCGAGTTCGCTGACATCGCCGTCATCCGGCCTGAGGACAGCTCAAAAATCCGACGTCAGCGAGAGGGAGAAGCGGCGCGTCTCGTCGACAAAGAGCGTGTTGGCGGCGACGACCTTCCACGACGAGGTGTTGAAGACGTTGAAGATCACGAAGCGCATATTGCTCGGCAGGTTGCCGAGCATGAATTGCTGCCTCAGGCCGAGATCAAGCGAGGCAAAGCCCGGCAGCGAAAGCTGTCGCCCGCCCAGCAGCGGCAGCGGCCGCGATCCCACTGCGCGCTTGCCGGTATAGACGACCGCCATGGTGGGGGTGAGCCCGCCGAATATATCGGTGCGGTAGTTGAGATCGAAGCGGCCATAGAGCGACGGCACGCCGGCCGGCTTGTTGCCGACCAGCCCGAGGTCGCGCGCCGGGCCCGACACCTGCGCCTTGATCGCGACCGCGCCGGCGATGATGCTCAGCCGCTTGCCGAAATGACCCGACAGCGAGGTCTCGATGCCGCGATGGCGGACATTGCCGACCTCGGTGAAGGCGTTTGCCGCATTGAACGAGAAATAGGGCTTCTCGATCTGGAACGCGTTCAACACGAGCTGGCCGCCGGTGAATTTCCAGCGCACGCCGCCCTCATATTGGGTCGATCGCGTGGCAGGGAGCTGTTCGTTGCGATTGGCCGCGTTGTCGGGCGCGGTGCCGCTGTCTTCCAGCCCGCGCTCGGTACCCGCATAGGCCGAGATCGCATGGCTGAGATCAACCTCGATCGACGCGTTGTACAGCAGGGGATCATCGCGCTGGGCGGTGACGAGGCCGGTACGGCCGTCACGCGAGCGCGCCCGGTAGCGCGCCTTCTGGACGCCGAGGTTGATCAGTCCGACCCCGTCGACCCTGCCCAGATAGCCGAGCATCAGCGACGATTGCCTGAGCTCCCCCCGATTGGGCTTGGTATAGACGAAATGGGGCTCGAGTTGGCGATCGGGGGTGCCGTAGATCACCCGCCCGAAATTGCGGATGTCCGAACCGCCGCTCTCGGTCACCCGATCTCGCGCGCGGAAGCCGGCGATGATGCGATGCTGGACGCGCCCGCTGCCAAGCCGCAGCGCGAGTTGGAGCTCGCCGCTGGTGGTGTGGATGTCCTGCTTGGGATCCGAGATGACGATGTGGTTGGCGAGCCCCGAAGGCGCGGTCACCGCATAGATTTCCGAGAAGAAAGCGTCGCGATCGCCATTCACATGGAAGAGGCCCCCGCGCATTGAAAGATTGTCGGTCAGCGGCGCCTTCAGGGTCATCCCCATCGGGCTGCTATAATAGGCTGATCCCGCCCATTTCTGGCCCAGATAGAGTCGTTTCTTCGGGAATTTGGGAAGATAGCCGTCTGCAACGACGACAAGTGTATGGTTGCGGACCTCGCGGAAGCGGGCGATCGTCCAGAAGGGGTTAAACTCGACGCCGCCGAAACGGAACATCGGCCGGATCGCGATGCCCCGGCTCAGGCTGCTCGTCCCGTCGGTGAAATGCTGAACCGCCGAGGCGGCGCCACCGGTCAGACTGAGATGATCCTTGATGATCGGCAGGCGGACGTCGACCTCGCCGACCAGTCCGTTATAGCCGGTCCGGTTGAGCCCGAGGCTCAGACCGTAGGCCTTCGGAAAGGTGCGAAAGCGGAAGTCGACGATCCCGGTGGGCGCGTGAAACGGATAGTCTGCCGCGGCGAAGCCGACCCGGATCGCGGTGCTCGCCTTGATCCGGCCCGACAGCTGACCGCCGATCGGATCATAATAGACCCCGTCGATCCGGGCATTGCCTGCCTTGAGCGGGCTGAAGCCACGCGTGTCGCTGTCGGTATAGATGCCGGTGGACTCGAGCCCGACCGCGGTTCCGAAAGCATCATCCGAACTGGCGATGGCATTTTCATTCGCGCGCTGCGCCGATATCTTTGCAGGTACCGACAGCAAGATTAGCACTGATGCTATGGTCCCGATGCTCGGCCTTACAGGCATCCACTTTTCTCCCCGCCCGGGCGCCAAAGCATGCGCGTGGCGTTCGTGCAACCGTTTCGACCAGTCCTGACGATCGTCAGATTTCGATCGGAACTATGCGGCGACGGGGACACTCTCCCGAGGCATCGACCAGCAAAGCTGAATATTCAGGTACTTCAACCCAGGTCGAAACATCGCTCGTTAGCGGTTCAGACGCGACCAGCGTCGATATCCCGTTGCCGCCCGTCATTTTCCATTCGCCATCGGCAAATGCATAATGGTCACCCTGCGTGTACCATTGGCTGAGATATTCGATCCCTCCCTGGAAAGGCGGCCGCTCGAACTTTCCAAAGTCGAAAGTGAAGCGGGTTGCGACAAGATTACGGCCGTCGCCGACGATGAGGTTGACCGATGAGGAACGATTGATGCCGTGATTCTCGCGGACACGGCGCACGATCGAGAGCGCGCTCTTGATCGCGCGAAAAATCTCATCGGACGTAAACGGCCCGGCTGCATTATCCAGCTGCGACAGGATAAGCGCATGGAGCCATGCACTATCCGATGAGGCCGTGATCCGTCGGGCAATTTCCGGCTTGAGATACTCGACCAACGCGAATCGCATCACACTGAAATCGGCCAGATCTCCATTATGGGCGAGAACCAGTGGCGAACCCGCCATGAAAAAGGGATGCAGGCTTTGCTGGTTTACCACCGCATGGCCATCATGGGGGACGCCACGCAAATGGGCAACGAGCGCGCGCACCCGCAGCTTTCGGGCGAGCCCCCGCAAATTGCCGTCAAGGATCGCCACCTGGGTCGAATGAAAGGTAAGCGGCAGATGTGGATCCGCCATGCCGTCGTCCCATGCCGCGAGACCGAATCCCGCAAGGTTCAACATCGCCAGCATGCGTGCACTGGTCGTCTGGTGGATGAGTGAATTATCGGGTTTCACGATCAGGTCATCGAGCAGCACTGGCCCTCCGACATAGCCCAGCATCCGGCACATCAGGCGACTACTCCCATGCGAATATCCTGACTTTCGAGGCGACCCCGGCCTCGCGAAATCTGTCGCAAATCACGCGTAAGCTGTTGTCCGATCATGTCGAACAGCGCGTTGGCAAGCGGCCCATGCGAGACCCGCAAAGCGGCAAAATCGCAGGCGGGCAGGGTGTACACTATTGCGTCCTCGCGCACATCG
>CANJRZ010000346.1 GCA_947476735.1 Sphingomonadaceae bacterium | reverse complement strand
TCGCGCGCCGTCGCCATCGCCCCGGGTGCGACATCGTCGTCGATCTCGACCCAAGCATCAAGGAAGTCGCGACCCGGCCGGCCACCATAGCCGAGTTCGCGGTCCACAGCCTTGGCTACCGCAATGCCGCTATAGGCTGCATGCACATCCGCGAAGCCAAGTCTGATGAAATGGTCGGATACATCGGCGCAGGCAAGGGCGAGCGGCAGAGCAGCAGCCACGATGGCGCCTCCCGGCGCCATAGCCGCGCCGATCCGGTCGATATGGGCCGCCACCTCGGCAAATGGCAACGGATGGAGGTTTCGAATCTGCCCGGGCAGATCGCCAGGAATGGCCGCTGTCGGATCGACCAGCCGGGGCAACGCCAGGCACAGCGGGACATCGTCTCCCGCCTTCCCCGCAATCATGATGAGCAGGGTTTCGCCGATTTCGATGCTGCGCTGGCCCGAGGCGATCGCCTGGGCAATCAGATCGAAGCTGGGGACTTCGGGGACCAGAAGCTCGCCGCCAACCAGCACTGGCAAGCGCGCGATACCCTGCGGGTCGACGGCAAACAGCTGTTCACGATCCAGAAAGGCCGCCATTGTCTCGCCCGGCAACAGCATTGCGCGACGCGAGCGCGGCAGGGCGAGCTCAGATGTTTTGGCGAGCAGTGTGGTCACATTCCCTCTCCCGAAGGCTCTTGACCAATCATCTTCCCCGACGGGTGAGGCGTCTTGTCCTGTCCGGCCAGATCAGCCGGGCAGCGACAGCGTAATGCAGGCGCCCGTGATGGTGGCAGCGTCATGCGATAACAGGAAGGCGATGGCGCGCGCGGCACCGGTCGGTGTCACCCATTCCGAGCGATCGGCATCGGGCATATCAGCGCGGTTGGTCGGCGTGTCGATAATGGTGGGGAGCACCGCATTGACCCGGATGCCCCGCCCGCGCGCCTCCTCAGCAAGGCTTTCGGTAAGGGCGCGGACACCGGCTTTGGAGGCCGCATAGGGGGCCATGCCCATCGCCACCTTGTTGGCAGCATTGGCGCCGATGTTAACGATCGCGCCGTTCTCGCCCAGATAGGGCAACGCGGCCCGCGACGAAACCACCGCGGTGCGCAGGTTCATCTGATACATGCGGTCCCAGCTGTCGAGACTGCCATCCGCGACAGTTTCCCAGAGAAACCCGCCAGCGATGTTGACCAGACCATCGATGCCGCCGAGCTTGTCGGCGATAACCTTGTAGGCGGCACAAACCGCAGCTTCGTCGGTCAGGTCGACGCCACCGATGACCAACGCGCCGCCCGCGTCCCCCTGCGGCTGCACCACGTCTACGACCGCGACCTGCATGCCGCGTCCGACCAGTTCACTGACAACGGCGCGACCCAGAGCGCCCAATCCACCTGTGACGATGACCTTCATTCTGCACCCGCCTCGCTTTGTAGGTTTCGATTCCGTGATGTGGCATTAAAGACAGGGAGCAGGGGAGAGCAATGAGCAAGATGACCAGCAGAGTAAACCGCCGGCAGATGCTGATCGGCACTGGCGCAGCCGCAGCCGCAGCGACAATAGCGGCGCCGGGCGCACAGGCGGCGGAAGCGCAGCATTGGGATCTCGATTGCGATATACTGTGCGTCGGTTCAGGAGCGGCCGGGGGCACTGCGGCGGCGATCGCGGCGGCAGAGGGCGCCAAAGTCATCATGATCGACAAGATGCCGGTGATCGGCGGCACCACCGCCAAGTCGAGCGGCCTTTCCTGGATTTTCAACAATTTCGCGATGCGTGAAGGCGGTATCGCCGATCCCAAGGCAGACGCCCTCAAATTTGCGGTCCGCATGGGCTTTCCGACCGAATATGACCCGGACAGCCCCTCGCTCGGGCTCGACGAACTGCGCTATCGGGTCGTCGAAGCGCTCTACGATCATGGCGCCCCCGCCATCGACAGGCTGCAACAACTCGGAGTCGTCAAGTTCCGCCAGTTCCGCATGTTCAACTATGACCGGCTTGCGGCCGACTATGCCGATCATCTCCCCGAGAACAAGGCGCCCGCCGGCCGTGCGCTTGACCCGGTCGGCGGCACGCAGATGAGTGGTGGCTTCAGCCTGACCGCGCAATTGGCCGCCTATGTCGAGAAGCAGGGCATGAAGGTGCTCACCGAGACGCGGGCCACCCGCATCGTCAAGGACGAGGCCGGCCGGGTGATCGGGATCGAGGCCAGGCAGGGCGACAAACCGATCCGCATCCGCGCCCGGAAAGGCGTGATCTTCGGCACCGGCGGCTTCGTCCACAACGCCGAACTGTGCAACCTCCACCAGCCCGCCATCTATGGCACCTGCGCCCTGCCGGGCGCGACCGGCGACTTCCTGCCGCTGGCGCAGGAGGCCGGCGCAAAAATGGGCAATCTCGGTCTTGCCTGGCGCGGGCAGTTTCTGCTCGGCGAAACGCTCGAAAGCCGCGGCGTCCCCTGGGGCGTGTTCATGCCGGCAGGGGATTCGATGATCCTCGTCAACAAATATGGCCGGCGGGTCGTCAACGAGAAGCGCGATTATAACGACCGGACCAAGGCGCATTTTCACTTCGACGCCTCGATGGAGGAATATCCGAACCACATGCTGTTCATGCTGTTCGATGCGCGCGCGCTCGACATGTTCGGCGGCGCATTTCCGATCCCCGTGAAACCCTCCGAGCAGCCGCTGCTGGTCCAGGGAGCCGACTGGGCTGAAGTCGCCAGGGGACTAGACGCACAACTCGCGCCATGGTCCGGCAAGACCGGCGGCGTACGCATTGCTCCCGATTTCGTCGCCAACCTCCAGGAAACGATCTCCAGATTTAATCAATATGCGCGAGCTGGCCGCGATCCGGAATTTCATCGCGGCGCTTTCCAATATGATCAGGACTGGGACCTGCTCTTCTCACCGCACCGGCCTGGGACAAAACAGTCGAACCCGTTTCCCAACAAGCTGATGCATCCGATCGCAGACAATGGCCCCTATTATGCGGTGATCCTGGCGCCGGGCGCGCTCGACACCTGTGGCGGGCCGCAAATCAACGCCCATGCTCAGGTACTGGCCGCCAATGGCGAGCCGATCGCCGGCCTCTACGGGGCGGGCAACTGCATTTCGGCGCCAACCGGCCAGGGCTATCTGGGAGGCGGCGGCACAATCGGCCCGGCGATGACCTTCGGCTATATCGCAGCCATGCACGCAACAAGGTCATGATCGCCGCGAACGTTACACGTGGTATGACAGGCACATCTGAAGGAGCGACACGATCATGAATTTCGAATCAGGCAAGCTGAACGCCGGTCAGGCCCGGCATCCGGCGATCAGCACACAGGAAATCCTCTCCCGGGACAAGGTGCAGGCACCCGGCTGGTATACCGAGGATGCCTATGCCTTCCTCGGCGACGAGGAGATCGATGCTACCCGCTATATCTCGCGCGAATGGCAGAATGAGGAGTTCAAGCGGCTGTGGACGCGGACCTGGCAGTTCGCCTGCCGCGAGGAGCATATCCAGCAGGTCGGCGATTACCATGTCTATGACATCGGGCCCTACAGCTTCATCATCACACGCGTTTCCGAGACCGAGATTCGTGCCTATTTCAACGCCTGCCTTCACCGCGGTACCAAGTTGCGCGCCTCCGGAAGCGAGGGCAGCGCCAGCGAGTTCAAATGCAGCTTCCATGGCTGGAGCTGGAATGTCGATGGCAGCAGCCGCGACGTGCCCTGCCCCTGGGATTTCCCGCATGTCGATCGGACCAAGCTGACCCTGCCCGAAGCCCGTGTCGAACTGCTTGGCGGCTTTGTCTGGATCAACATGGATCCGGAGGCGGCGTCGCTGCGCGATTATCTCGGTCCGCAGGCGCTGGCTCATTTCGCACGGTGGAAGCTCGAAGACCGTTATGTGGTGACGCATGTGAGCAAGCCGCTGCCTTCCAACTGGAAGCTGGTCCTCGAGGCGTTCGCCGAGGCCTATCACGTACCCGACACCCATCCCCAGGTTTCCCCGACGAATGCCGACCTAAACTCGCAATATGACATTTATGGCGAGCATGTGGATCGCTTCATCTCGCCACTCGGCGTGGTCAGCCCGACCAAGGAGGGGCTGGTCAGCGAGCAGGAAGTGCTCGATCAGTTCACCGTCGGCGACAGCTCGATCGTCACCGACAAGCCGCTCGTCGGGGAGGGCGAGTCCGCGCGCCAGGTGATGGCCGATCTGTTCCGCGACATGTTCGAAAAGGCGACCGGCGCGGACCTGTCCACTGTCTCTGATGCCGAGATCGTCGACTGCTTCTCCTACACGATCTTTCCGAACACATTCATCCTTCCCGGTATTTCGTTGCCGCTGGTCTACCGGTTCCGGCCGCATCCGAACGATCATCGCACTTGCCTGTACGAGATCATGTATCTCCGGCCCAAGCCGAAGGACGGCTCACCCTACACCGCGGCCGAACCGGTTTACCTGACCGCTGATCAGGCGTTCGGCGAGGCCGAGGGCATGGACAAGGGCTTTGCGCTGATCATCGATCAGGACACTGACAATCTGATCCTCCAGCAGGAGGGTCTCGAAGCGTCGGCCAAGAGCGGCGTGACGCTCGGCAACTACCAGGAAATCCGCATCCGCCACTTCGAACAGGCGATCGACCGCTACATGGCAATGGATCCGAAGGTCCCGGACTGGCGGGCACTGCAACGCCGCTGAAGGCGCTCGCAATGGGTCCGGACGGCGGATCGCCGTGCCCTAACAGCAAGAAGCCCGCTGGTTTTGGACCGAGCGGGCTATGCGGGAAATGTTGGTTGCGGGGACAGGATTTGAACCTGTGACCTTCAGGTTATGAGCCTGACGAGCTACCGGGCTGCTCCACCCCGCGACACTAAGGTGAGGCCAGGAGTGAAGT
>CANJRZ010000345.1 GCA_947476735.1 Sphingomonadaceae bacterium | reverse complement strand
GGGCGCCTCATAGGGGCTGTCAATGCCGGTGAAATTCTTGAGCTGTCCCGAACGCGCCTTTTTATAGAGGCCCTTCACGTCGCGCCTCTCGGCCTCGGCCAGGCTGGTGTCGATATGGACTTCGAGAAATTCTCCTTCGGCCATCATCGTGCGGACCATGTCGCGCTCTGCACGGAAAGGCGAGATGAAGGCGGTGATCACGATCAGCCCGGCGTCGGTCATGAGCCGCGCGACCTCGCCGACTCTTCGAATATTCTCGACACGGTCGGCGTCTGTGAAACCGAGATCCTTGTTGAGGCCATGCCGGACATTGTCGCCGTCGAGGAGGAAGGTATGATGACCGAGCGCGGTCAGCTTCTTCTCGATGATGTTGGCGATGGTCGACTTGCCGGCACCCGAAAGCCCGGTCAGCCACAACACAGCCGCCTTCTGATGCTTCAGTTCAGCGCGCTTCTCGCGGGTCGTGTCCGTCGCCTGCCAATGGACGTTCTGCGATCGGCGCAATGAGAAGTGGAGCATGCCCGCCGCGACGGTCGCGTTGGTCATCTTGTCGATCAGGATGAAACCGCCGAGCGTGCGGCTGTCGACATAGGGCTCGAACACCAAAGCCCGGTCGGTGGACAGATTGGCAACCCCGATCGCGTTGAGCCCCAACGTCTTCGCCGCCAGATGGTCCATGCTGTTGACATCGACCTGATATTTGGGCGGCTGGATGCTCGCGGTGACCGTCTGGGTGCCGAGCTTGAGCCAATAAGGCCGGCCAGGAAGCATCTCGGCCTCGGCCATCCACACGATCGTCGCCTCGAACTGGTCGGCCACCTGCGGCGGATTGTCCGCGACCGCGATTACGTCACCCCGCGAGCAGTCGATCTCGTCGGCGAATGTCAGGGTAACCGACTGACCGGCGATTCCCTTGTCGAGATCGCCGCCCATGGTGACGACGCGGGTAACGGTCGAGGTCTTGCCCGAGGGCAGCACGCGGATCGCATCGCCCGGCTTCACCTCGCCGGTGGCGATCAGGCCGGAGAAGCCACGAAAATCGAGATTGGGGCGGTTGACCCACTGGACCGGCATGCGGAACGGCTTGTTGCGATCGGTGGCAACATCAATCGGCACCGTTTCAAGATGGTCGATCAGGGTCGGGCCGTCATACCAGGGAGTCCGGTCGGACTTGCTGGTGATGTTGTCACCATTGATTCCGGAGATCGGGATGGCGGTGAAATGGGTGATGCCTATCTCGGTCGCGAAAGCACGATAGGCGAGCAGGATGCGATCGAACACCGACTGGTCGTAATCGACCAGATCCATCTTGTTGATGGCGAGCACGATGTTGCGGATCCCGAGTGTATGGGCGAGGTAGCTGTGCCGCCGCGTCTGGGTCAGCACGCCCTTGCGCGCGTCGATCAGGATGACCGCGAGGTCGGCGGTCGAGGCGCCAGTCGCCATGTTGCGGGTGTACTGCTCGTGGCCTGGCGTGTCGGCGACGATAAATTTGCGCTTCGGGGTCGAGAAGAAGCGATAGGCGACGTCGATCGTGATGCCCTGTTCGCGCTCTGCGGCGAGGCCGTCGACGAGCAAAGCGAAATCGATGTTCTGGCCCTGGGTTCCAACCTTCTTGCTGTCAGCTTCGAGCGCGGCGAGCTGATCCTCGAAGATCATCTTGCTGTCGTAAAGAAGACGCCCGATCAGCGTCGATTTCCCGTCGTCGACCGAACCGCAGGTGATGAAGCGCAGCAGCTCCTTTTCGTGCTGGGTCTTCAGATAGGCGTCGATATCCTCGGCGATGAGGGCGTCGGCCTCATACTCGTAGCCCTCCGCCATCAGAAATACCCCTCCTGCTTCTTCTTTTCCATGCCCGCGCCGCCGGCATCCTTGTCGATCGCGCGTCCCTGGCGCTCCGAGGTAGTGGTGAGCAGCATCTCCTGGATCACTTCGGAGAGAGTAGCCGCCTCGCTCTCGATCGCGCCGGTCAGCGGATAGCAGCCGAGGGTACGGAAACGGATCGAGCGCTCGACGGGCACCTCACCCGGCTTCAGCGGGAAGCGATCGTCATCGACCATCAGCAACATGCCATCTCGCTCGACCGTCGGTCGCGGGGCCGAGAAATAGAGCGGAACGATCGGAACATCGTTGAGCTGGATATACTGCCAGATGTCGAGCTCGGTCCAGTTCGAGATCGGGAAGACGCGGATGCTCTCGCCCTTGCTCTTGCGGGCATTGTAGAGGTTCCACAGTTCAGGGCGCTGGTTTTTCGGATCCCAGCCATGCGCCGAGGTACGGAAGGAAAAGATGCGCTCCTTGGCGCGGCTCTTCTCCTCGTCGCGGCGAGCGCCGCCGAAGGCCGCGTCGAAGCCATATTTGTCGAGCGCCTGCTTGAGCCCCTCTGTCTTCCACATGTCAGTATGGAGCGGGCCATGGTCGAACGGGTTGATCCCTTTCTCCATCGCCTCGGGGTTATGATAGACGAGCAGGTCCATGCCGCTCTCGGCGGCCATGCGATCGCGCAGCTCGTACATCGCCCTGAACTTCCAGGTCGTGTCGACGTGGAGCAGCGGGAAAGGCGGCGGCGAGGGATAGAAGGCCTTGCGCGCGAGGTGGAGCATCACTGCCGAGTCCTTGCCGACCGAATAGAGCATGACCGGCTTTTCGCACTCAGCGACAACTTCTCGCAGGATATGGATGCTCTCGGCTTCGAGCCGCTCGAGATGGGTCATCATGTCAGTCATGATGGGCGCAGTAGCCGGGCCTCGCCCCCGACGCCCCAAATTAAAAATTGGAAAGAGATAAGCAAATGTGCGGCTTCGCGGCAGTGGGTGGCCAAAAGCTGCAATTACGGCCGGAATTCGATCATCTCGGCCTATCGCCACCGCGATAATCGAAACTGGAATTGTCCCTCGCAACGCAAAAGGGCCGCCAGCCGAGGCTTGAACCTCAGGCTGGCGGCCCTCTCACGGGCCGCGCCATCGGGCTGGATCAGCGCGATGCCAGCTGGACGTCCGCGCGGTCGGCTTTCGCGGCGAGCTGGGTAGCAGCGCTCTTCACCGCCTGCTGGCGGCAAACCACGACCTGGAGCTGCGTACCGTCCTGGCTGCAGGCAATCTTTGCCGCATGGCGGATGCGAGCCTGGAGCTCCACTGCACCCGCGGGGCTGCTGATATCCAGATCGCCATAAGCGACCTTGACGGGTTCGGCGCGCAGCGGAGTCGCGGCGGCGACAGTGATGAAGGTCGCGACGGCGGCAGCGCTGGCAGCGATCGAGCGGATCTTGAGGTTGAACATTTCTTGGTTCCTTTCATGTGTGCGTTGTGGATGAACAACGCTCAGCAGGAACCGTGCCAATTCGAATTTCTCTTAAAATTCCGTAGCTTTTGAATTTTACCCATTCATTTTGTAGCAATTATTTAGCAATTTTTACCCTCTGTTGGCGTGAATTACCAAATCGTTACGCCCGCCAAATCAATCGGCGCGATCCCTGGGTCTCGAACATCCAGCCGGGATATTCGCGCGGCAGCACGCTGACTGCGTCGAGCGCCGCCATCTCCTCGTCGCTCAGCCGCAATTGGGTGGCGGCGATGTTGTCGGCGAGCTGCTCGGGCTTCGTCGCGCCTATGATCACGCTGGTGACGATCGGCTTGTGGAGCAGCCAGGCGAGCGCAACCTGCGCCACCGACACGCCCCTGACTTCGGCGATCGGCCGCATCACGTCGATCACGTCATAGGCGCGCGCGCGGTCGACCGGCGGGAAATCGAAGGTGGCGCGCCGTCCGCTGCCCTTTTCGTCCTCGCGCGAGAATTTGCCCGAGAGCAGCCCGCCGGCGAGCGGGCTCCACGGCAACAATCCGAGGCCTTCGGATTGCATCATCGGAACCAGTTCACGCTCGAGGTCTCGGCCGGCGATCGTATAATAGGCCTGAAGCGACACGAAGCGCGCCATGTTGCGCCGTTCGGAAATGCCGATTGCCTTTGCGATCTGCCACGCTGCCCAGTTCGAAACTCCGATGTACCGGACCACACCGTCGCGAACCAGCGCATCGAGCGCCTCCATCGTCTCCTCGATCGGCGTCCAGGGATCGACGCCATGGACCTGGTAGAGGTCAATATGGTCGATTTGCATCCGCTTGAGACTGCCCTTGACCGCTTCCATGATGTGGTAGCGCGACAAGCCCTGCTGGTTCGGCCCCTTGCCCATCACGCCCAGAACCTTGGTCGCAACCACCACCTGGTCTCGGGCGATACCCAGATTTTTGATCGCCTGGCCAGTGATCTCCTCCGATCGACCAGCGCCGTAGACATTGGCGGTGTCCACGAAATTGATGCCCGCTTCGAATGCCGCCCGAAACTGTGTGTCGGCCTCGTCCTGCTGCAGGTCACCAATCGCCGCGCCGGCGCCAGTCCGTCCCCCGCCGAAAGTCATCGTTCCCAGGCACAGTTCCGAGACGAGGAGACCCGTGCGGCCGAGCTTGTTGTAACGCATGGTCTTTCTCCTTCAGCGATGAGAGGATCAACGGCGCCGGAGCGCGGTCACCTCGATCTCGATCTTCATTTCCGGTTTGATGAGACCGACAACCAGCGCGGTCGCTGCCGGCCTGATTTCGGCAAATGTTTCGCCAAGCACCGGCCCGACCTCGTCCCAACAGGCAGCGTCGGCGAAGTAGTAAGTGGCGCGCACAATATCCGCCATGCCAAAACCGGCGCCTTCCAAGGTTCTGGCGATCAGCGCCAGTGCGTTGCGAGCCTGGTCGGCGGCCGCCGCTGGCATAATCCGCGTCTCGGGATCATAGCCGGTGCAGCCTGCTACAAAGGCCCAGTCACCGTCGATCAAGGCCCGGCTATAGCCCGCCTGCTTCTCAAAGGGCGAATCCGACGAGATCAACCGGCGC
>CANJRZ010000344.1 GCA_947476735.1 Sphingomonadaceae bacterium | reverse complement strand
GTGAATCGGGCACTCGCTGCCGCGATTCAGCTGCCGTTGCCCGATATTACCGGGTTTCTGGAGGCAAACCGTGAGTTTCATGCTCAGATTCTTGAAGTGGCAGGGTCGCGCCGGCTGGGTGCATTGCTCGGAACGCTGATCGAGCAACCCGTCGTGCTGCGCACGGCGCGGCAGTATGGCCGTGAGGAGCTGCGTCGCTCGCACGACGAGCATGAGGAACTGATCGCTGCCTTTGCGCGGCGCGATGGCGCCTGGGCAGAGGCGATCATGACCAGCCACATCCTGCGCGCCTACCATGCCTATGCCGATGCGCATCGCGCGCTTCCGACGTCCGGAATGGCCCATGAGGCGGCCGAATAATGTATACAAATGCCATCGAAATGGTCGAGGTCAGCCCGCGTGACGGGCTGCAGAACGAGAAGGTCATGGTGAGTACCGCCGACAAGCTGGCACTGATCAGGCGTGCGCTGGCGGCGGGTGTGCGGCGGATCGAGGTGGCAAGCTTCGTCAACCCGCGTGCGGTGCCGCAGATGGCTGATGCCGAGGCAGTCTGCGCCGGGCTGCCCCAGCGCGGCGACGTTACCTTCATTGGCCTCGTAATGAATGCGCGCGGCGCGGATCGGGCGCTGGCGACAGGGCGCATCGACCAGCTTGGCGCGGTGTCTGTCGCCACCGATACCTTTGCGATGGCTAACCAGGGCCAGACGTCGGACGGCTCGATCGAGGCCGCGACCCGAATTATCAATATGGCGCGTACGGCAGGCCGGCTTGGTCAGGTTACAATTGCCGCGGCCTTCGGTTGTCCGTTCGAGGGCGAGGTGGCAGATGACCGGGTGGCCGCGATGGCCGAGGCGCTGGCCGCCGCCGCGCCAGTCGAGATCGCGCTGGCCGACACTATCGGGGTTGCCAACCCGCATCATGTATCAAGGCTGGTTGGCCGCGTGCGCGAGATGATCGCTCCGATACCGGTGCGGGTGCATTTCCATAATACGCGTGGCACGGGTCTCGCCAATGTCTGGGCGGCGATCGAGGCAGGCGCGCGCACGATCGACGCTTCGATCGGCGGCCTCGGCGGCTGTCCCTTCGCGCCCGGCGCGGCAGGGAATGTCGCGACCGAGGATGTTGTTTACATGCTCGAACGGGCCGGCGTGGATACCAGACTTGATCTTTCGGGGCTCTTTAGCGCCAACCATTGGCTGGCCGAGGTAATGGGCCGCCAGTTGCCGGGGATGGCCGCCAGGGCACCGGCTTTTCCGAAACAGCTTCAAGAGGGATAGGGCATGGGTTACCGTCTGGGTGTCGACGTTGGCGGCACATTTACCGATTTGCTGTTGTTCGACACCGGAAGCGGCGCATTCTGGCGGCACAAGACTCCGTCGACGCCGCACGACAGCTCCGAGGGCATCCTGACCGGCGTGACCGCGATTTGCAGTAAGGCGGGTATAACGCCGCCGGATATCGACTATTTTCTCCATGGCACAACCGTGGCGACGAACGCGGTGCTGGAAGGCAAGGGCGCGCGTGTCGGTCTCGTCACGACCGAGGGCTATCGCCATATCCTCCAGATTGCGCGCAGCTTCGTGCCGGGCGGCCTTGCCGGCTGGATCATCTGGCCAAAGCCCCTGCCGCTCGCCGCGCTGGAAGATACGGTGACGATCAAGGGTCGGATCGATGCTGAGGGTCGGGAAGTCCGCCCGCTGGATGAGAATGACATTCGCGCGCAGATCGGTCTGCTCAAGGCACAGGGGGTCGAGGCGGTTACGGTCAGCCTGATCAATGCCTATGTTAATGGCGCACACGAGGCCCGGGTTGGCGAACTGGCGGCAGAAGTGATGCCTGGCGTGCCGGTTTCGCTCAGCCACCAGGTCCTCCCCGAAATGCAGGAGTACGAACGCACGCTGACTACCGTCGCCAATGCCGCGGTGCGCCCGGTGGTGGGGCGTTATGTCTCCAACCTGTGTGAGCGGCTGGCGTGCGAGGGCATGACCGGCAAGATTTCGCTACTGCGCTCGGACGGCGGACTCATGTCGGCGCAGAAGGCCGAGGAACAGCCGGTCAACATCCTTATGTCCGGCCCCGCGGGCGGCGTCACCGGCGCGATCTGGGTGGGGCGCAATGCCGGTATTCGCAATATCCTGACGCTCGACGTCGGCGGCACCTCGACCGACGTGGCGTTGATCGAGAACCTTGAACCGCGCCGCCAGCGCACGACCGAGGTGGGCCATCTCTCGGTCCGTGCCTCGGCGCTTGATGTGAAGACAGTGGGCGCGGGCGGCGGCTCGATCGCTTATGTGCCTGAACTGACCAGGGCGCTTCGTGTAGGACCGCAATCGGCTGGTGCGGTGCCTGGCCCGGCGGCCTATAACAAGGGTGGCGAACTGCCTACGGTAACCGACGCCAATGTCGTGCTCGGCTACCTGCCCGAGAACCTCCTGGGCGGCGCCTTCCGCCTCGACCGCGAGGCCTCGACCCGCGCGGTACAGACCATTGCCGATGCGCTCGGTATAGATCTCATGGCGGCAGCGCGCGGCATCATTGACATCGTCAACGAGAACATGTTCGGCGCACTGCGCATGATCTCAGTGCAACAGGGCTATGATCCGAGGCACTTTGCGCTGATGGGCTTTGGCGGGGCAGGGCCTCTTCATGTCAATGCGATTGCCCGCCTGCTCGGCGCCTGGCCGGCGGTCTCGCCCGTCTCGCCGGGTGTGCTCTGCGCGCTTGGCGATGCGACCACGCGCATGCGCACCGAAACCGCGCGCAGCTTCTCGCGGCTCGCAAACCAGGCCGAGGCGAGCGAACTGATCGCGATTCTCGCCGAGATGGCCGAACAGACACGGTGCGAACTCCTGTCGGACGGCGTGCCCGAGGAAGAGATCACCACCGAGTTCGAGGTCGATGTCCGCTATGCAGGCCAGGCCTTCGAAGTGCCGCTGACGATCTCGGCCGAAGTGCTGGAGGCGGACGGCATTGCCGGAATCCTCGCGCGCTTCGATGCCGAGCATAAACGGCTGTTCACCTTCAACATGGATACCCCGCACGAGATTGTGAACCTGCGGGCGGTTGCGCTCGGCCGCGCGCTCGACCTGCCGGCAGCGCTTCTGCCGCAGGGCGACGGCAATCCGGTCGCGGCGAAGATGCGCGACCACATGTTGTGGATGGACGGGCGCGAACAGGCTGCGGTGATCTACGACCGTGCCAGGTTGCGCGCCGGGGATGTGATCCCGGGCCCGGCGATCGTCTGCGAAATGGATTCCACGACGCTTATCGAGAGCGGCTGCGTCGGCACGGTCGACGCGGTCGGCAACATCCTGATCAACCTGGCCTGAGGACGCACGAGACATGCCTGCAACCATTGTCCAGACGAACCCCGTTCCCTTTAACCGCGTGGCGATCGATCCGGTCACGCTCGACATTATCGAGAACGCGCTGCGCAACGCGCGTATCGAGATGGACGCGACGCTCGTTCGCACCGCGATGTCGCCCGGCATCCGCGAGCAGGGGGATGCTTTCCCGCTGATCGCCGATCACACCGGCAAAATGATTGTCGGCCAGTTCGGCAGCTTCATCGGCGGCTTCCTCGACAATTTCGACGGTACGCTTGAGGATGGGGACATGATCTTCCTGTCTGACCCCTATTCGGTCGACGGTGCGATCAGCCATTCGAACGACTGGCTCGTTCTGTTGCCCGTTTTCAAGGACGGGCGACTCATCGCCTATACCTCAATGTTCGGCCACCAGAGCGACATCGGCGGCAAGGTCGTAGGTTCAATGCCGATCAATGCGCGCTCGATTTTCGAGGAGGGTGTGCGCATCCCGCCGGTGAAGATCTGGAAGAAGGGCGAGTATAACGGTGATCTAATGAAGCTCGTCATGCACCAGACGCGCAAGCCCGACTGGTGCCAGGCCGATCTCAACGCGCTGATCGCGGCCTGCCGCGTCGCGTCGCGTCGCGTGATCGAGATGGCCGAGCGTTTCGGTGACGATGTCTATACTTCGGCGACGCAGGACCTGCTTGCGCGCAATCACCGCGCGATGAAGGCACTGATCGGCATGACGATTGCCGAGGAGCCGGTAAGCTTCGAGGATTACATCTGCGATGACGGGAAGGGTTTTGGTCCCTATCGCATCAAGTGCACGATGTGGCGCGAGGACGGAAAGGTTGTGCTCGATTTCGCGGGAACCGACCCGCAGAGCCAAGCGTCGATCAACTTCTTCCTCAACGAGAACATGTTCAAGATGTTCTTCGGCATCTACATGATCATGGTGTTCGATCCGCAGATCCTGTTCAATGACGGGTTCTACGATCTGATCGACGTCCGCATACCCGAAGGTTCGCTGCTCAAGCCGAAGTTCCCCGCTGCCCTTTCAGGTCGCACGCACGCGCTGGGACGGATTTTCGACATTCTGGGCGGTTTGCTGGGCCAAAAGACTCCCGAGTTTCTCAATGCAGCCGGGTTCTCGTCCTCGCCGCACCTGTTCTATTCGGGTAATGATGGCCGGCCGGGCAAGGGCGGCGAATGGTTCCAGTTGTTCCAGATCGGCTTCGGCGGCATTCCCGGCCGGCCGATGGGTGACGGGCCTGATGGCCATTCACTCTGGCCGGGCTTCACCAACGTGCCGAACGAGTTCCTGGAACGCTACTTTCCGATGCGGATCGAGCGCTATGAATGCGCAGTCGACAGCGGCGGGGCAGGTCTCCACCGCGGCGGCAACGGCATCCACATGACATACCGGTTCCTGAGTGCGGGAACGATCTCGATCCACGACGACCGCTGGTTTGTGCCACCGTGGGGCGTAAACGGCGGCGAACCGGGGCAGCGCGCCCGCAAGGTGCTCGAGCGGGCCGATGGCACTTCGGTGATCGTGGGCAACAAGGTTGAGGACG
>CANJRZ010000343.1 GCA_947476735.1 Sphingomonadaceae bacterium | reverse complement strand
CCCGGCCCGATGCGTCCCGGATCGGCGACGCGCCACTTCCTCGTCTTCATTCCGGGCGGTATCCGGATAGAGTTCGCCACACCCTTCGCGTGAGAGGATCACCACCATGTCACGGCCCCCGCTCCCGCCTTTCACCCGCGAAACCGCTCTGCAGAAGGTGCGCGCCGCCGAGGACGGCTGGAACAGCCGCGATCCGGCACGGGTCGCGCTCGCCTATAGCGAGGACAGCCTGTGGCGGAATCGCACGGAATTTCTGTGCGGCCGGGACGCGATCACCGCCTTCCTGACCGCCAAATGGGCACGCGAACACGACTATCGGCTGGTCAAGGGGCTATGGGCATATGACGGCAACCGGATCGCCGTCCGCTTCGCCTATGAATGGCATGACGACGGCGGGCAATGGTACCGGTCATATGGCAACGAGAATTGGGAATTCGCGCCCGACGGGCTGATGGCGCGGAGGATCGCGAGCATCAACGATCTGGCGATATCCCCAGGCGAACGACGGTTCCACTGGCCTCTCGGCCCGCGTCCGGCCGGGCACCCCGAACTAGAGGATCTGGGCCTTTAGGGCCGACCCACTCGTCATCCCGGCCTCCGCCGGGATGACGATAGTTGGTATCGATCACCCCTAGGAGCGACGCAAGCATCGCGGTACACTGCTCGCTTAAGAGAGCGCCGAGGCGCCGTCAGATGGAGAGCGAGCTATGTCCGGTAATTTCAGCCTTCAATATGAAGATGTCGCCTCGAGCGCCGACTGGCGCGATAATCCGGTCGAGCTGAAGCCGGAATTCATGGCGATTTCGGCGGACAGCCATGTCACTGAGCCACCCGAAGCCTATAGCCGATATATCGACCCCAAATTTCGCGGCCAGACGCCGCATGTCGTCGACAATCCCGATACCTCGATCAACAACCAGCTCTACATGGTCGAGGGCATGGGCGGCTTTCCCTTCCACACCGCGGCCGCCGCGGGGATGCGGCCTCAGGATATCTCGCTCGAGCGGGGCGGCTTCGCAACGATGCCCCAGGCGGGCTGGGATCCCAAACACCGGATAGCGGCGCAGGACCAGGACGGAATGCTTGCTGAAGTACTCTATCCCACACTCGGCATGATCCTGTGCGGCCACCCCGACGCCGATTACAAGACCGCCTGCTTCCGCGCCTATAATCAGTGGATCCGCGACTATTGCGCCGAAGATCCCAAGCGGCTCTACGGCGTCGGCCAGACCGCCGCCCGCTCACCCAGGGACACGATCGAGGATCTCATGCAGATCAAGGAGCTCGGCCTGAAGAGCGTGATGATGCCCGCCGATCCCGGCTGCGACGACATGGACTATGACCATCCCGAGTTCGACGCGGTGTGGAAGACGTCAGTCGAACTGGAGCTGCCGATCAGCTTCCATATCCTGACCGGAAAGGTCAGCGGCCAGTTCGTCGCCAAGCCGCCGCGCGGCGGCAAGCTCGCCGGCTTCAACTCGATCATGCGCGACCTGCAGGACATCACCGGGATGTTCATCTTCGGCCGGGTGTTCGAGCGGCACCCCGATCTGCGCATCGTGCTGGTCGAATCCGATGCCGGCTGGGTCCCGCATTTCATGAGCCGGATGGACCATATCTACAAGCGCCACCGCTTCTGGATGAAGTCGGCCGACATGGCGAAGCTGCCCAGCGAATATTTCAGCGAGCATGTCTACCTGACATTCCAGGACGACTGGGTCGCCCTCCAGACCACCCACATGATGAATCCCGACCGGTTGATGTGGGCGAACGACTATCCGCATTCGGATTCGACCTGGCCGTGGAGCCACGAGATTCTCGGCCACCATTTGAAGGGCCTGCCGGCACGGCAGATCGACCGGATCCTGCGCGAAAACGTCAAGGAACTCTACAAGCTGGATGTCGAGACGCGAGTGAGCGAGGCGGCGGTCGCACATTGATGCCGGATCGGGGCGAGCCTGATCCGCCTCCCCTCCCCGAAGGGAGAGGCTGATCGTCTTGATCACCGACCCTCAGTTTAGACGGAAAGGGCTAGCCGGATCGGTTCAAACCGGCCGCTACGAACACCCCACTGTCGACGCTGTCCTTCACCCGCCGGCGCGCGGCACCTCGCGGATGCTGCGGTAGGGGCCTTCTCCTTGCGCTTCCGGCGCGGCCGGAACAGCGCAATGGGACGCCCAGGACTCGTGAAGGCTGAGCACCGGCTCACCATATAACGGCGGCGCCACCAGCCAAGCTGGCGGCGTCAGCTTGTGATCGTTCGACAGAGCGCTCTCAACCGCCGCTGCAACCGCAACCTCGGGCTCGACCACGGGCGCCTGGACGGCCTCAACGGCAGGCTCTGACGCCTTCGGTTCAACCATGCGCATCCGCGGCCGGCGGCTTGGTTCGATCGTCCTGTAATCCACGAGATTATATGCCGTCGCCATGTTTTCCACCCAACGAATCATCTTCGGGCCTCGGCCCTTGACGACGATGTGCGCCCTAACAATGCACAAGAAAATAGGACTTTCGGTAAAGTTACAATTGTTCACAGATTGCGAAATAACGCCCATATTTTCGTACAAATATGAGTCTGACCGGCTCGATAACCGGCACCAGTCCGTCCAAGATTTCAATTGACAATGTACAATATTATTGTACTATTTTACCCATTATCTGGAGATTCGATGACCGCCTGCGAACCGATCGCGGCCGGCTGCCGCGAAGTTGCGGAAGTCGATGCACTGATCCGAGCCCTGCGCAATTTGCGCCACTGGTCGGCCACCGCAGCCGAACGCCGCACTTACAGCGACGATATCGGCCGCGACGATATTGGCCGTCGACTCTACGCTTCGGCAGCCCGACTTCGCGAGGAAAGTTGGGCCGATAGTCTCCACGCCGCCTATACCCTGTTCGAGATCGGCGCGATTCACGACGCCTGGCTCACCACCGAGGGGCGGCGGCCATGACCATGCATTGCGTCGACCGGGGACTCGAGATGACGGAAACCGGTCGCAGGGTTGTGCGCTCGCTCATCGAGCAGGCTTTTCCCGGGGTGAACTGGTCGATGATCGAGAGCGCATTCCTGTAACGCCCAAAATCCGGGTTCGGTGTAGCGAACAGATCAGGCCAGAACCATCTTCAGGCCGGCAAGGAATAGAATCACCGCCAGACCGCGCTGGACGACCCGCTCGTCGAGCCAAGCGGTCATTCTGGAACCGATAATGATCCCCGGGATCGATCCGATCAGCAACATGACCAGTAACCGCAGATCGACCGAGCCGGCGAGAAGATAACCCACTCCGCCGACCAGCGTCAGCGGCACCGCATGCATGATGTCAGTACCAACCAGCTTCTTCGCGGTGAGCCGAAGCGGATAGAGCATCAGCAGAAGAGTTGCGCCGAGCGCGCCGGCGCCAACCGATGTCAATGTTACCAGTGCGCCAAGCACGGCTCCGGCGACAACCGTCAGCGCCGGCTGCGCCTTGACGAAGCGCCGCGCCCGATCCTCGTCGCCTGTATCAATCATCGCGCTGACCAACTGCCGGCGGAACAGCGTGGCGATCGAGGAGACAATCAGCATCGCTCCCAGGGCCGTGACGATCATGCCGCCCTTCACCTGATGTTCCCCCGTCTGGAACAGGATGAACAGCGTCAGGATGGCGGCCGGGATGCTGCCCAGGCAAAGCAAGCCGACGATCTTGTGATCGGCACCGTCCTGGCGATGATGGACGACCGAACCAACCGACTTGGTGGCAGCGGCAAACCAGAGGTCGGTGCCAACCGCGGTCGACGGCGCGACACCGAACAGGAGAATCAGGATCGGCGACATCAGCGACCCGCCGCCCACTCCGGTCAGGCCGACAATTACCCCTACCAGAAGTCCGGCAAGCGCGTTGAGCCATTGCAGCGCGAAGAACGACTGGAGCAGCGTGTCGATCATCTCGCGGTCGCATCCCGAACGAGGCGCAATACCGTATCGGCGAGTTCAACCGGGCAGATCAGCAGATCGGGCAGCCAGGGATTTTCGTGATTATAAGTGAGCGCGGAGCCGTCAATCCGCGAGCAATGCAATCCGGCGGCCTGCGCGACCGCGGCCGGTGCGCAGTTGTCCCACTCATATTGACCGCCCGAATGGAGATAGATGTCGGCCTCGCCGCGCACCACCGCCATCGCCTTGGCGCCCGCCGAGCCCATCGGCACCAGCTCGGCCCCCAGCGCCTCCGCGACGGCGACCGCTTCCGCCGCAGGGCGGGTGCGGCTGACCAGCATGCGCAGCCTGTCCGGCGTCGCCGGCAGCGGCAGCGGATCTTGCGAGTTCAGGATCAGATCAAGACCCGGCAAGGCGACGGCCCCGACCGTGGCGCGACCGCCGACAGCCAGCGCGATGTGCACCGCCCAGTCCGAGCGGCCCTCGCCATATTCGCGGGTGCCATCGAGCGGATCGACGATCCACACACGCTCGACCGCGCAGCGGGCAACGTCGTTCGCCTCCTCCTCGGAAAGGATCGCGTCCTCGGGCCGTTCGCGCCGCAAGGTCTCCATGATGTAGGCGTTGGCGATGCGGTCGCCCTCGACGCCGAGCGCCTTGTCTTCAAATTGACCGGTCGCGCGCAGATCGAGCAGCAGTCGGCCAGCCTTGTCAGCGATGTGAATGGCAAGTTCGTCGTCGTTCATCACGCCTTGCCCAGCAGCCGTTCGATGATCTGATCGGCGGCTTCCTCGGCACTCAGCCTGGTCGTGTCGATACGGATCTCGGGACTTTCGGGCGCCTCATAGGGGCTGTCAATGCCGGTGAAATTCTTGAGCTGTCCCGAACGCGCCTTTTTATAGAGGCCCTTCACGTCGCGCCTCTCGGCCTCGGCCAGGCTGGTGTCGATATGGACTTCGAGAAATTCTCCTTCGGCCAT
>CANJRZ010000342.1 GCA_947476735.1 Sphingomonadaceae bacterium | reverse complement strand
GGGCTATATTCGAAGCGGAATGCCTCGGTCCCTGCCAGGCTCAGCGCACTCTGCCCGTCGGGGGTTGCCCCGCTCAGTACCGGCGTCGCGCTGATTGTCACGCTCTCGGCTTCGGCGCTGGTTCCGTCGCACCCGGGGTCGGCCGCCATAGGCACGCCGCCCGTCGCGAGTCTTGCGAAAAAACTGATCTCAACCGTCATGACCGCTCCAATGCTCAAGAGGAAAGGCGGGCGCGACCAGGCCCGGCGCGCGGCCCTGCCGCTGCACCCCGACGATCGTCCCAATGTCGGAAAGCCCGAAACGAAAAAGAGCAGGGAGCCGCCTGCGCAACTCACCCACTCTGGATTTATGCACTACACGAAGATTCGGAACATGTCAAGAACAAAATGCAGACATGCACTTCGGCTCACGCCGCTTGACGCGCCTCGTTCGCTGCATCGCGCGCAACCACCGGGCGGAAGGCGATGCACAGCTTATATTTGCCCTCGCCCACCTGCGGCACCGCAGGCACCAGCAGCGCCGCGCCTTCGCTGCAACGGAACAGGTCGCCTGCGATCGGCTCCATCCCCTCCTGTGCATAGGGCGCCGCGATGTCCGGCAACTCGCTGAAGCCCGGCCGCTCGTCATCCCTGCCGATCGGCTGGAAGGTCACATCCTCGATCTGCACCGCCTCATAGATCCCGCCGAGCAGGACCGCGACGGTCAGGTCGCCGCGCGCGGGCGTCGTCATCCGGTAATAGCCGTCATGGGTGGGATAGGCCTCCATCTCGACCAGGCAATCCTCGCGCGCAGTCGCCATGATCACCGGCAGCTTGATCGCCCCGGCCAGGAAATCTCCCTCGCGCACGTCAAGCCCGCCGCGCACGATCCCGAACAGAGCTAGGTTGAGCGCCAGCCCCTGTTCCTGCAACTCGCCAGGAAGATACATCCGCGCCGTGCTCTGCAGATAATGGACGCCGCGCCGGCGCAGTCCCCGGGTCGAGCTCGACGTATCGAGCATCTTCAGATGGCTCGACGAGCCGAGGTTCGCGTCATGAGTAAAGTCGCCGATCACCGCCACTTCCGCGGCCGATGGCAGATACATGAAGCGCGCCAGGATCGCCGCGGCGTTGCGCCGTCGGCAAGCATCGTCGTCGGAGACGGCGGTACGTCCCGACATCGTCGCTGCCGCGCCAAAGGCGATCGCCCCCGCCTGGATGCGGTCGCGCGTCTCGCTCTGCGCGCCCTTCTCGGTGGCCTTCTCGTGGATCGTCTTGCCGTTGGCCTGATAGTCGACCACCGAACCTTTGGCCTGGGTGCAGATCTGCTCGATCACCGCAATCGACGAGCCGAGCGCGGTCAGCGCCTCTCGGTTATAATGGCGCTTGTCGAACCAGCCCTTCTTGTCGAGCCCGGTCGGCTCATTCTCGCGCAGCAGCAGGTAGCGTCCCGCCACCTCGACATTCATTCGGCTCTTGAGCAGCGGCACGATCCGGTCCTGCACCGTGCCATGATAGCCGAGGTCGACGATCATCGCCATGTCACCGTCCGCCACGCCCGCCTTGCGGACATGGCTGATCAGCCGATCGGCAAAGCGCGCCGAGCGCCGCACGATCTTCGCCGCGGCCTCGCCCTCGACCGCCTTCTTCTCGAGATCGGAAACGTCGCCCGAACCCGCGATCTTCTTCGCTTCGAACGGCTCGAGCTGAAGCATTCCGGCCAGCACGTCGAACCGCTGTTTGCCCGCCTCGCGCTCGATCAGCTGCGCCACCGCAGCGGCATCGATCAGGCCGGCGCGGCCCGCGGTCAGCCGGCTGATCGAAATCTCGTCCGCCGTCATGTCCGAACCCAGCGTCTCGAACAGCTTCATCGGCAGATAGCCGTCGCGCATCACGAACAATATCTTCACCGGCCGGCCGCAGCTGGCCTGCAACGCCACCGCCTCGCCGCGCACCCATTCGGCGAAGCCGTGCAGCATCGGCCCGATCACGTCATGCCCCAGCACAAACGCCGGGTCCTGCTCACGCCGCTGTGAAACAAGCGAGCGGTGCGGTTGCATCGCCGGGATCGTCTGGCGGGTCGCCGGGTCGATCATCACTGCGGCCAGCGCCTCGTGTCGCAGCCGCGTTTCCGCGTCCTTGTCGAACTGCTCGAAATGCGCGGTCGCGATGCCCAGTTGCGCCGGCGCGGCCTGATCCGATGTCGCATTATCGCCAATATGCAGGATCGCGGCGGGCGAAACGTCGAGCGCCGCCAACACCGGACGGAACAGCCCCTCGGCCTTGCTGAGCCCATGTTCGGACGATGTGAACACCCGGTCGATCGCCTGGGCGATCTCATTGCCCGCCGCCCGAGCGATCAGCGCGCGGAGCTGCGCCGGGCTGAAATAGGTATCGCTGACGATGATGACCTTCAGGCCCTTGGCCTTGGCTGCGCGGATCAGCGCCATCACCGGCTCGAAGCCATAGCAATGCTTCGCCTCGGCATCGAGCTCGGCCTGCACCGACGCCGCCAGCGCCGCCTCGTCCGCGCCGGGCAGCAGCCGCTTGTGGATCTCCTCGATCGGCACCTCGTTGCGGCCCTGGCTGTATGCCGCCATCTTGCGCGCCTTGCGCTCGGCAATCACCCGCGGCTCGATCGATCCGCCCTCGATCGCCAGTTCAGCGAACACGTCGGACGGCGCCTGCGCATTGCGCCACAGCAGCGTATCGAAACAGTCGAGCGACAATATCTCGACGCCCGCGGGCGCTTGATCGAGCAGGCTGGGGATGTCCTGGGCGGTGACGCTGATCTTCATGGCTCTTCCGTTCGACGATTTGCCGCCCGCTATCGCCACAAACTCTTGCTATCCCGTTAACCAAACCTCGCCCGCAAGCACAGGTGCGGCCCGGAAAGGAACAACCATCTGCAGACCGACGGCCCTAACCTTCACTTAAGATATTCGGCGTAATTCTAACGGAATTCCGCGCCATTGCGGGCGTAACCCGTGTTGCTTTTCTGGAGGCTTTCCTTGTCTATTCGGTCGCTCAGTCGCATCGCGACGACTGTTCTCGCGTTGATCTGCGTTGCCAGTCTCGCCATCGCCTATTGGGAACTCCAGACCGTTCGGGTCGGCGGTGAACTCTACAAGGCCGACCGCGAAGCCAGTGACCTTATCGCCGATGCCCTGCCCCCGCCCGTGTTCATCATCGAGCCGCATCTGGTGGCCGGGGGATTGATCCGTAATCCTGCCCGGGTCGCACAATCTGCCGAGTTGCTCGACAAGCTCCACGCCGACTATGAGGCGCGGACAAGCTACTGGCAGAAATCCGGCATTCCCGACGATCTGAAAAGTGCCGTGGCCGATGCCGCAACACCGGCCAATCTCTATTGGCGCGAGCTGTCGGAACGCTTCTTGCCCGCCTTGAAGGGGCAGGACGTTCCCGCTGCCCAGGCCAGCTTCGATCGGCTCGAAAAGCTCTATGCGCAGCATCGGTCCGCGATCGACGTCCTGATCCGCCTGAGTCAGGAACACCAGCAGAACCTGGCGAACGACGTCGCGGATAAAGTTGCCTTTGCCACGGCGTTGATGCTTGGCGCCGCGATCTTCCTGCTCGTCGCGATGGTCGCGGCCATCCTCTTGCTCGATCGCGCTGTCACGCGGCCACTCGCCGAAGCGGCGACCGTCATGGAAAACCTTGCGGGCGGCGATCATGAGCAATTGCTCGCCGGTACCGACCGACACGACGAAATCGGGCAGATGGCGCGCGCCGTTCGCACGTTCCGTGATGCCGCGGTCGCAAAAGCCGCCACCGAGGCGGAAAAGCTGCGCACCGACGCCCAGCAGAAACAGGTCGTCGATGAGCTGGCAAATGCCCTCGGATCTCTCCGGGCTGGCGATCTCACAGTGTCGCTGAGCGCTTTTCCCGAGGCCTATGCTCAACTCGAACAGGACTTCAATCTTGCGGTTGAAGGTCTGAGGTCATCGCTCGACGCGATATCTGCAAGCACCAGCGGCATCCGTACCGGCGCCAGCGAAGTCGATGCGGCCTCCAGTGATCTGGCACGCCGCACCGAACAACAAGCTGCGTCGATCGAAGAAACCGCCGCCGCCATGAGCGAAATCACCGAAACGGTCCGCGAAACCGCCGAAAGCGTGACCAGAGCGGATACAGCCATGGCGCAGGCCAGGATCGAAGCCGATCGCAGCGGTGCGATTTTGCAGCAGACCGTCGCCGCGATGCAGGGAATCGAACGCAGCTCACAAGAGATATCGCAAATCATCTCGCTGATCGACGGGATCGCCTTCCAGACCAACCTTCTCGCCCTCAATGCCGGCGTCGAAGCAGCGCGCGCCGGCGAGGCAGGCCGCGGCTTCGCCGTCGTCGCCTCCGAGGTCCGCGCGCTCGCTCAGCGGGCCGCCGACGCCGCCAAGGATGTGAAAACGCGAGTCACCGCCAGCTCAGACGAGGTCGAGAACGGCTCCAGGCTCGTCGCCGAAACCGGAACGTCCCTCACTCGGATCAGCGATCTGGTACGCGAAGTCGGTGCACTTGTCGGCGGAATCGCAACGGCAGCCCAGCAACAGGCGTCCAGCGCCCAACAAGTCAACAGCGCGATCAGTGAGATGGACGGTGTCACCCAGCGCAACGCCGCGATGGTCGAGGAAAGCGCCGCGGCTGCACGCAGCCTCGCATCGGAGGCCGAATTGCTTGCCGACCAGGTTGACCGGTTCAACCTCGGAGGAAGCAGACCGAAATCGGCTCGCCATCCGCAGCGCACGGACAAATCCGATATGGGTATTGCCAAATTCGGCCCGCGAGCCGAGCCGGTGCGAAGGCATGCGGCACGAGGAAACACAGCCCTTGCGGAACGTTTCGATGACGACGACTGGGCCGAATTCTAGGGCTCATAGTCTGGCAATTCACCGCAAGTCCGG
>CANJRZ010000341.1 GCA_947476735.1 Sphingomonadaceae bacterium | reverse complement strand
AGCCAGCCGTGCAGCATGCATCGAACCCGTCCCTGGGAAAGGATCGGCGACCCCGCGAGCGGCGCGCCCTGATGAGGGCAGCGGTTTTCCACCGCGATGAACTCGCCTTCCAGGTTGAAGAGAGCGATCGGGACCCCGGCCACCTGGTAACCGAATGAGCGCCCCGGAGGAATATCTTCCGCCGAGGCCACTTCGACAAAGGCGTCGACCTTGCTCAAGCGGCTTGCGCCTGACTCATCGCCTTATGCTTCTCGGCATCGGCGATCGAGGTCGGTTCCAGATTGAACACCTTGATCGCAGTGCCCTGGAAGATCTTGTAGCGCTCCTCTTCGGTGCAATGCGCCAGCACCGCCTTGGCCTTTTTCACCGTGTTCGGCCAAGGAGAGTCGCTGTGCGGGAAATCGCATTCCAGCATGATGTTGTCGGCGCCGATATCGTGGATAGTCTTGGCGCCGAACTCCTGCAGGAAGCATCCGAACATATTGCGGCGGAACATCTCGCTCGGCTTCATGTCGCGAGGGATCTGCTCGTCGACGCTGAACGGCTGGAACGAACCCGTGCTTTTCACCGCTTCGACCTTGTCGACGTTGAAATCGGGGTTGAACTGAATCGCGCCTGCTTTTTTGATATAGTCGTAAGACATGGTCCAATGGTGGTCACACATGTCGAGAAGCGATGGGATCCAGCCAATCCCTCCTTCGGAAAGACAGACTTTCAGCTTGGGAAGCCGCACGAACCAGCCGCTGTACAGCCAGTCCATCGTGACCTTCTGGGGGGCGATATGACGCACGATGGTGCTTACGACATGCAGAGGCGCGGCCGGCGAGGTCGTGTCGACATCCGCTGAAGCGCCGACATGAACCGTCAGGGGCATGCCCGCCTCGGCCGCGAACGATAATAACGGTCCCCAATAGCCGTTCGCGTCGTGCAGGCAGGGCAGTGGCTTGCCAGAGCCATCATGAATGCTCGCAGGACGTTCCGGGAAGCAGATGGCATGCGCGCCCTTCCGCTTGCAGCGCTCGGCTTCCTGCACAGCCAGCTTCATGTCCCATAGCGGCACGATGATCATTGCAATGAAGCGGCCCTTGTCGGCGCCGCACCATTCATCCAGGACGAAATCGTTATAGGCCTGGATACAGGCGAGTGCGAACGCCTTGTCCGGATGCTCCGACAGGATCTGGCCGGCGAGACCGGGGAAAGACGGGAAGGTGCCGGTCACGAGACAATTGTCCCGGTCCATGTCCTTCAGGCGCGCCACCGAATTATAGCAGCTCTCTGCCATCTCGGCATAGGGAATGGGATCGATCGAAAGCTCGTCGGTGCCTTTGCCGGCGGCGGCGGTCAGTCCGAAAACCGAGCGGCGCTTGCCGCCGAACAGCCAGGCCTCATTGCCGTTCTTCGTGACAAGACGAGGCGCGTCGTCCATGAATTTGGCCGGCATGCGGTCGGTCCACACATTGGTCGGCTCGATGATGTGATCGTCGACCGAGATCACCCAGTCCAGATTATGCGCCATGCGCCCACCTCCATTCGAGAGTGTCCGTTGAAATAAATGACCGGTTTTGTGACCGGCTCAGGTATCGCCGCCACGAGCGAGAGATCAACCGTGGGCGGATACCCCCGCAGCCAGGGTGGTGCTTTCCACCACCGCGCGATCCGAATGATCACGCGCGCGGTACGCCGCTTCCGCAACTTGTGGCAGGATCGTTTCCAGTTGCGACTGATCGACCAGCTGCGCAGCGTTTTCGATCCCGGCATAGGCCAGCATCTCGGGCAGGCGCGTCCTGATTGCATTGAGCGCCCATGCTAGCAGGTCGCCCGTCACCACCGGATCGAGATAGATCACGTCGTGGGTGATCTCCTCCCAGGAGATATAATGGAAGTGCGGGTCGTCTTCGAAGCAGTCGAAGCGAAGCCGCTCGAGATCGCCGTCGGCGGCTTTGGCGAACACGTGGAGCGACACGCCGCTATCGTTCAGATTCTGCATGCCGTCGACCGCGGTGAGACCCATCGCCTTGATGATGTCGTCGGTCAGGACGCGATATTCGACGCCGATCGAGATTGCCCCTGCCGTGAACTTCTGCAGATGCTCATCGAGCGGCGGAATGGCCATGGTTTCCTTGCCGACGTATCGGTCGGCATGCCTGCCGTGCTTTCCTAGCGCCATATTTCCCTCCTCGGTTCTGGTCGGACAAGCTTCGCCATTGCGCTTATTGGACCGGAATCTTGTACAGCTCGGCGACATTGTCGCGCAAAATGGCGCGCTTCAGATCTTCCGAAAGATGGGCGGTCTGCTTGTGCACATATTGCTGACTCCACGGCCAGGTGGAATCGATGTGCGGGTAGTCATTGGCCCAAAGCAGACGCTTCGGATTCATGAACTCGGTCATATTGAGCGCGATGAAATCATCCTGGAACGTGAGATAGATATTCTCGCGGAAATAATCGCTGGGCAGCATCGCCATGTCCTCGGTCTTCGACCAGAACCGGTGGCGGTTGTAGAAGTGATCCATCCGGTACATGAAGTGAGGGGCCCAGCCGGCATCCGCTTCGACGCAGACCAGTTTGAGCTTCGGAAATCTCTCGAAAATCCTCGCCCAGATGAACATCGCGATCAGGTCCTGATTGCCGCGCAGGATGCCGTGGTCGTAATTGGCCATCGCCGTGCCCCGGAAGGTCGGCTTGCCAGCGAACGCCTTGGTATCCTTCTTCGAGGTCAGGATGTGGAAACCCAGCGGCAGCTCGAGATCGGACGCTGCTTCCCACAGTTCGTCGAAGGCGGGGTCGTCATAATCATAGTCGGTGCAGGGGTCACCCGGCATCATCACCCCACGAAATCCCTGCTCCTTCATTCGGCGTAGATCGTCGACGGCTTCCTTGACCGATCTGACCGGCGTCTGAGCGGCGCCGTAGATGCGGTCCGGAGCCGCAGACTGGAACTCCAGCAGCCACCGGTTATAGGCATCCATGCATGCTTTGCGGTAATCGGGCTCGGGGTGGTTGCACACCAGCATGCCGATCGACGGATAGATAATCTCGGCGCCTACGCCGTCACGATCCTGGTCGGCGATCCGAGCCTTGGCGTCGTAAGTGCCCGGATAGACGTCCTCATAGGTCGCGGCGTTCATCGCTACCGGGACATTCCGCGGATCGAGCCCGGCGCAGGAGATCTGACCAACCCTGATCTGGGTCGGCAAGCCGTCGACAAGATAGACGTCACCACCCTCTGCATTCTTGACAACGTGCGGCGCCCGATCCCGGAATTTGGGGTCGATATTATCGATATAGGCGGTAGGCGGCTCCGAGACGTGCGAGTCCGCCGAAATCATCTTGAAGGGCAGCGGCGTGATACTCTTGTCCGAATAGGCAGAGATGTGAGCAGCCGCCTCTTGCGCTTCGAACTTGGTTTTCGATGCCATTTCCGTCCTCTCTCTTCCTTAAGCGCTCCGATACCTCGGGGCGATCATCGAACTGGTCAATTTTAGCTGCTCAGGATTCGCCCGGGGCGGGCACCGGTAAGCTTCCCGTCCTCGACAACCACCTCGCCATTGATCACGGTATATTTGATGCCCTCGGCCATGCGGACCAGCCGCGGCTCGCCGTTCGGCAGGTCGTTGACCGGATAGGCGTTCAGACGGGAGACCGTCTTCGGATCGAATATGGCCAGATCGGCCGCCATGTCCTTCCGCAGCAGACCGCGGTCCTTGAAGCCCAGTATTTCGGCCGGATAACCCGACAGCTTGTGAATGGCCTGTTCGATGGTCAGATATTTCCTGTCGCGCACCCAATGGCTCAGCAAATAGGTGGGATAGCCGACGTCGGACAGGAATTGGACGTGTGCACCGCCGTCCGAAAGCGAGATCAGCGCGTTGGGGCATTCCCGCACGATCTGTTCCATGATGTCTTCCTCGCCATTGGCGAGCACGGTCAGGAACTCGGTATCGAGGTTCTCTTCCAGTGACAGGTCGATGAAGACGTCGAACGGGTCCCGCCCTTCGGTCTTGGCGATTTCTTCAAGGGTCCGGCCCTCGAGATGGCGGTTCTTTTCCAGCGCGGTCTTGTGGACCGTCGTCAGGTGCCATTTTTTGCTATAAACGCGGGGCTGGTTGTCTTCAGTCATGTCATAGCGCAGACCCTTGCGGATTTCGGGGTCGTGAAGAGCCTTCTGGCGCTCCTCCACCGGAAGATAATTGATCTTTCTCCAGTGCGGCAGGTCATCGACGATGATCGAGACGTTGCGCAGCGAGAAGGTGAACGTGGTCGGCTGCACCGCCACCTGTGGATAGGTGATATATCCCTCGGCGGTCGCGTCCTGCGTCTTCTGCAGCATTTCCTTCCAGAGATTGGGCATGTTGTACTGCTGGGTGAGCGAGATCCAGGTTGTGGGGCGGCCGCTCTGCCGGGATATGGTCTTGAGCATCTCGAAGTCCGCGTCGCGCTCGCTCACATGCTGGTAGGTCGTGATCCGCGGCACCGACTCGATGAAGCCCCGCCCGAACTCGCCGACCACGTTGGACAGCTCGATCAGCTCCTTCTCGCTCGCGAC
The DNA here is from genome assembly GCA_947476735.1 of Sphingomonadaceae bacterium. Classification (GTDB taxonomy): domain Bacteria; phylum Pseudomonadota; class Alphaproteobacteria; order Sphingomonadales; family Sphingomonadaceae; genus Rhizorhabdus. The sequence continues at coordinate 381 of CANJRZ010000341.1, read as the reverse complement.
CATGCCGGGCATCGGCTCGCCATTCTCGCCCACCTGCGCTGCGATCCGCGAGAAGGAAAAGCCCCAGGCGCCGGCTTCCATGCCGTCGCGCAGCAGGCCTTTCATCTGCTCAAGCTCTTCGGGGGTCGCGTCCGCGCGGGTCACCGCGTCAGCGCCCATCGCGTAGATACGCAGCGCGGAATGGCCGACCAGCGGGGCCACGTTGAGACCAAGATTCTGGTTGGAGACGGCGTCGATATATTCGGGGAAGGTTTCCCAGTTCCAGGGCAGTTGCCCCGCCAGGAGATTGCGGCTCATCCCCTCGACGCGCGCGAACATGCCGATCAGCCAGTCGCGATCGCCTGCCTTCACCGGTGCGAAGGTCAGCCCACAATTGCCTGT